>NZ_JBFBAV010000010.1:0-213189 GCF_040689505.1 Streptomyces sp. NPDC051211 | reverse complement strand
GGAGCTGTTCCCCACCCCGCCCCTTCCCGAACTGGGGCTCCGCCCCAGACCCCGCTCCTCAAACGCCGGAGGGGCTGGGGGGACCGCCCGGAGGGACTGGGAAGGTAGCGCCCGGCGGGGCTGGGGTGGTGCCGCCCGGAGGGGCTGGGAAGGTGCCGCCAGGCGGGGCTGGGGGTGCACCCGGCGGAGCCCGGACCCCGCTCCTCAAACGCCGGAGGGGCTGGGGTGGTACCGCCCGGAGGGGCTGGGGGGTGCCGCCCGGGCGGGGGTGATCGCGCCGCAGGTTAGCCTGCACGCGTGAGCTCGCAACAGTCAGCCGTTCGATTCCGCTGGGAGACCCCGGTCTGGGTGGCCGTCGTCGCCCTGGCGGTGATCGCCGTCGTGACCGTCCTGCTGCTGCCCGGCGGCGGGGGCGGTCAGGCGGACCCCCGCCCCAAGGGGCCGGGGCCGGAATCGGTGGTGTCCACGCCCTTCAAGGCGTTCACCGACGGATACGACTGCTACCGCATCCCCACCCTGGTCACCACGAAGCAGGGCGCGCTGCTGGCCCTCGCCGAGGCGCGCCTGGACGGCTGCGGTGACGTCGGCGACATCGACCTGGTCCTCAAGCGGTCCTACGACAACGGGCGCAGCTGGGAGCCGATGCAGGTGCTGCGGGGCGGCGGCCGGGGCAACCGCGACGGCTACGGCAACCCGGTGCCGGTGATCGACGCCGACTCGGGCCTGATCAGCGTGATGTACGCCTTCAACACCTGGACCACGGAACCCAACCCGAAGTACAGGAAGGGCGCCAAGGACTCCAAGGAGCCCAAGGAGATCAGGGTGCGCGGCCCGCGCGCGCTGCACCTGATGCACAGCCGGGACGAGGGCCGGACCTGGACCGACGGCCACAACCCGCAGCCGCAGCTGATCAAGGAGGACTGGGAGTGGCTCTCGGTCGGCCCCGGCCACGGCATCCAGCTGGCCCGGACCGACATGCGCCCCGGCCGGCTGGTGATCGCCGGCGAGCACCGCGACTCCCGGGGCTGGGCCGGCGCCCAGCTCTACTACAGCGACGACGCCGGAATGAGCTGGAAGCTCGGCGCCCAGTGGGAGGCGGAGGCGGACGCCGCGGCCCCGACCGAGCCGACGCTGGCCCAGCTCACCGACGGCAGCCTGTACGTCAACGCGCGGTCGACCCGCACCTGTGACGTGGACCGGCAGCGGCTGGCCGCGCGCATCCAGGACGTCGCGGCGCCCTTCTTCCCGGATCCGGGCTTCCGGCCCGTGACGGACATCGTGGCCCCTCCGGTGTCGGGCTCGCTGCTCCAGCTGCCCAAGGACCGGCTGCTGTTCTCGGCGCCCTCGCGTCCGGGCAGCAAGTTCACGGACCGCTGGCGGCTGGCCGTACGGACCTCCTCGGACGGCGGGAAGACCTGGTCGACCACCGGCACCGTGATCAAGGCGGAACGATCCGGCTACTCGGACCTCACCCTGCTGCCCTCCGGTGAGGTCGGCATGCTCTACGAGACCGCCACCGGCAGCCCGCACGGCTACGTCAACTTCACCGCCTTCACCCCCGATGCCCTGGACGCGGGCTCGGAGGACCTGACCCGGCCCGGCGAGGCCGGCTCGGACGCGACCGCGGAAAGCACCGCCGGCACCCCGGCACCCTGCGGCTAGCGGGTCTCCCCCGACGGTCTCAGGGCTTGCGGGCCAGTACCAGGCGCCAGTTGGGGGTGCCGTCCGGGCGGCGGCCGAACTGCTCCAGGGGGAGGGTCTCCACCGTGAAGCCGGCCCGCCGGAGGTCCTCCCGGACCCCGCCGAAGGGGAAGGTGCGGTAGTACATGACGAAGGTCGGCCGCCACACCGCGTTGCGGACCCGCATCACCGCGTCGAAGCCGGCCGTCGCCCAGTAGAACGGCGAGGCCATCGGCAGCGGCGCCGAGACCGGGAAGGCGAAGACCCCGCCGGGCCGAAGCGCGCCGTGCACGCCGCCGAACAGGGCGGGGCGTTCGGCCGGCAGGAAGTGGCCGAAGGCCCCGAAGCTGACCGCCAGGTCGTACGAAGCCGCCAGCCCGGCCGGCAGCGCCCGCGCGTCCGCCCGTACGAAGTCCACGGCCGGGCCCTCGTCCGGCCCGCGGCCCGCTCCGCCGGCCGCCGGGCCGCCCGCCGTGCCGTGCGCGCGCTCCGCCTCCGCCAGCATCCCGGCGCTGAAGTCCACCCCGGTCACCCGCTCCCGGCACAGCCGCCGCAGCATTCCCATCGCGGCGCCGGTGCCGCAGCAGACGTCCAGCCCGGCCCCGAAGGAGCCCTCCGCCTGGGCCAGGGTCTCCTCGACCGCGTCGAGCATCCGGTCGGGGGTGCGGAAGGGGGTGTGGTCGAACTTCGGGGCGAGCAGGTCGTAGCCCCGCTCGATGGACGACATGGCCTGCACGGCCAGTTCACGCACGCTGGGACCCATGGGAGCGAACATGCCTCCACCCTATGGGGCGGCCGGCGCTCCGCACCGGGGGCGGCCCGGACGCACGCATGCGGCGGCCGCGGTGGCTCCCCCTCCGGGCCACCGCGGCCGCCGTCCCCCGTTCCCCCCGTGGTCCCCCGTTCCCCCCGTGGTCCCCCGTGGTCCCCCGTATCCCCCGTTTGCCCCCGTGGTCCCCCGTATCCCCCGTGGTCCCCCGTTTGCCCCCGTAGTCCTGCGTGCCCGGACTTACGGGCGCGGCCCCGAGACGTGGTTGTCCAGGGTCTGGATCTCTTCGCCGCTCGAGACGTGGTTGTCGAGAGGCTTGGCGGGTCCGCCCGAGACGTGGTTGTCCAGGGTCTCGATCTCCTCGCCGCCCGAGACGTGGTTGTCCAGCGGCTTCACGGTGCCGTCGTTCGGTGTCGTGTTCTCAGTCGCCATAGCTACTCCTGAAGGGTGGGCCGTTGTCCCGTTCGGCGATTCCCCCGCGGACCGCCGAACGGGCTTTCCGGTCGACCCGCGTGCCCCCCGACGCGGCGGGTCGATGCATCCATCATGTCGGGCGGCGATAAACGAACGATGAACGCCCCCGGGCAGGGGCTGCCCACACCGCCCTCAGGCGGCCACGCCGGGCGTCAGCAGGGCCCGTACCTCGGCCAGTTCGGCCGATCCCAGCTGCTCGAACACCGCCTCGGCCTCCCGCCAGCAGGCCTGCGCCCGGCCGGTCTGTCCCAGCTCCTGCAGGGCCCGGCCCAGCACCGTCAGGACGGTCGCCCGGCGCCACTCGCCGCCGATCCCGCGGAGCGCGATGGCCTGTTCCGCGTGGGCGGCCGCGAGGGTGGGCCGGCGGGCCGCCAAGTGGGCCTCGGCCAGCCGGAAGTGGGTGACGCCCTCCCACAGCGGCTGCCGGTTGTCGTGGAACAGCGACAGCGCCTGGTTCAGCTCGTCCAGCGCCTCGGCCAGCCGGCTCGCCTGGGTCAGCGCGACGCCCAGCGCGTAGCGGCCGTTGGCCAGCCGGAGGGACAGCCCCATCCGGTCGTAGATGGCGATGCCCTGCCGGGCCAGTTCTATCGCGCTGGGCAGCCGGCCGAGTTCCACGTGGATCCGGGACAGGTTGCACAGGGCGCTCGCCTCGCCGACGTTGTTGCCGTCGGCGCGGAAGTTCTCGATGGCCTCCAGCAGGTACTGCTCGCCGTCGGCGAACCGCCCCTGGTAGATCGCGCTGATCCCGCGGTCGTTGGGCGCCCAGCAGCGCGGCAGCGGGTCGTCGGCCTCCCGGGCCAGCAGGGTGGCCTGCCGGGCCTCCTCGTCGGCCTCGGCGAACCGGCCGGTCACCAGGTGGACGTTGGTGAGGGTGGTGCGGGCCCGGCCTTCGGCGTGCGGGTCCTTGGCGGCCTGCGCCGCGTCGCGCAGGGCCACCGCGGCCGATTCGTACTGCTTGGAGTTGGCGCCCGACTCGGCCAGGTCCTTGGCGGCCCACAGCAGGTCCACGGCGCGGCGCAGCACGGAGGCCGCCCCGTCCGTGTGCGAGGCCGCCTGCCGTACGCAGGCCAGCAGCGGGTTGGCCTCCGCGTACAGCCAGTCCAGCGCGGCGTGCCGGTCGGTGAAGACCAGGCCCGGGTGCCGGGTGGCGGCCAGGTGTCCGACCAGCCGGTCGCCGGGCCGTTCCAGGGCGTACACCCCGGACGCGGTGGCCAGGTAGAAGTCCAGCAGCCGGGAGAGCGCGGCGTCCCGCTCGGCGGGGGGCTGCTCGTCGCGTTCGGCGCAGGCACGCGCGTAGAGCCGTACGAGGTCGTGGAAGCGGTAGCGGCCGGGCGCGGCGGACTCCAGCAGGGAGCAGTCGACCAGGGCTTCGAGGAGGTCCTCGGTGTCGTGTTCGGCGCGGTCCAGGACGGCGGCGGCCGCGGAGAGCGAGATGTCCGGGCCGTCGGCGAGGCCCAGCAGGCGGAAGGCGCGCTGCTGGGCGGGTTCCAGCTGCCCGTAGCCGAGTTCGAAGGTGGCCTTGACGGCGAGGTCGCCGGCCTGGAGCTCGTCCAGCCGGCGGCGCTCGTCGGCGAGTTTCGCGGCGAGCACGGACACCGTCCAGGTGCGGCGGGCGGCCAGCCGGGACGCGGCGATCCGGATGGCCAGCGGCAGGAATCCGCAGGCGCCGACCACGTCCAGGGCGGCCTGCCGTTCCGTACGGACCCGCTCCTCGCCGACGATCCGGGTGAACAGCTGGAGGGCTTCCTCCGGGGACATGACGTCGAGGTCGACGAGGTGGGCCCCAGCGAGCCCGGCCATCCGGACCCGGCTGGTGACCAGGGCGGCGCAGCCGGCCGTGCCGGGCAGCAGCGGGCGGACCTGGGCGGCGTCCCGGGCGTTGTCGAGGAGGACCAGGACGCGGCGGCCGTCGAGGGTGGAGCGGTAGAGCGCGGCGCGTTCGGCGGGGGAGTCGGGGATGGCCGTGTCGGGCGTGCCGAGGGCGCGGAGGAACGCGCCGAGGACGGCGACCGGTTCGGCCGGGCGCGGTTCGGTGCCCTGGAGGTCGACGTAGAGCTGGCCGTCCGGGAAGTTGGGCCGGGCGGCGTGCGCGACGTGCACGGCGAGGGTGGTCTTGCCGACGCCGCCGATGCCGGCCAGTGCGGAGACCGCCATGACCTGCCCCTCGGCGTGGGCCAGTACCTCGGACAGTTCCTCGACGAAGGCGCTGCGGCCGGTGAAGTCGGGGACGGTCGCGGGGAGCTGGGCGGGCCGCACCTGGACGGGTGCGGCGGCCGGGGCGGGGTCGGCGGCCCGGGCGAGTTCGGTGTCGGCGCGCAGGATCCGCTGTTGCAGGGCGGCGAGTTCGGGGCGCGGGTCCACGCCCAGTTCCTCGGCGAGCAGCCGGCGGGTGTCGGCGTACACGGCGAGCGCCTCGGCCTGGCGGCCGCTGCGGTAGAGGGCGAGCATGAGGAGTTCGCGGAGCCGCTCGCGCAGCGGGTGGGCGGCGGTGAGCGCGGTCAGTTCGGAGACGGCCTCGGCGTGGCTGCCGACTTCGAGGTCGAGGTCGAGCCGGGTCTCCAGCAGCTGGAGCCGCCATTCGGCGAGCCGGGTGCGTTCGGTCTCGGCGTACGGGCCGGGCACGCCGGCCAGCGGTTCGCCGTCCCACAGGCCGAGGGCGCGGCCGAGCAGGGTGCGGGCCATGGAGCGGTCGCCGGAGGCGCGGGCTGCCTCGGCGTCGGCGGCGAGGCTGCGGGCCACGCCGAGGTCGAGGGCGGCCAGGGTGCCGAGCCGTATGGCGTATCCGCCGGACTCGCTGACCAGGGTGCCGGGGTCGAGGATCTTGCGGAGCCGGGAGGCGTACGTCCGGATGGTCGCCAGGGCCTGCGGCGGCGGGTCCTCGCCCCAGATGGCGTCGATCAGCTCGGGGGCGGTGGCGGTACGGCCGTCGCGCAGCAGCAGGGCGGCGAGCAGGGCGCGCTGCTGGGGGCTTCCGGAGGCGAGGGGCTCGGTTCCGCGCCAGGCGCGGATGGGGCCGAGCACGGCGAAGCGGGAGCCGGCCGGTGGAGCGGGGTGGGTTCCTTCGGGGTCGGTGCGCTGTTGCGGAATGGCGGGCATGCCCTCCATCTGTCTCCCCCTCCCTGTGCCGTCTTCCGGATGCGTCCTGCCGTGCCGGGCCGGGCCGTTGTCCAGTGCAACGGTCAGTCTGCCCTGTTTGGGGCGAGCACGTCAGCCCGCCCGGCTCCTGCTGTGTATCGAGCACGTCCCAACTAGCTGACGATCCGTCAGATCAACGCTACCGTGGGAGTCATGGAGACCTTCCCGAAGATCATCTCGGTGGACGACCACACGGTTGAGCCCCCTCACGTCTGGCGGGACCGGCTCCCGTCCAAGTACCACGACGTCGGTCCGCGCATCGTGCGCGCCCCCCTGAAGGAAATGACCTTTCTGGGCGGCAAGTTCGCCCCGGTCATGGGCGCGAAGGGCGACGACGGCCCGATCGGCGACTGGTGGGTCTACGAGGACCTGCACCGCCCCCTGACCCGGCTGGACACGGCGGTCGGCTACGACCGCGACGAGATCCGGCTGGAGGTCATCACCTACGAACAGATGCGGCCCGGCTCCTTCTCCGTCCCGGACCGGCTCGCCGACATGGACGTCAACCACGTCCAGTCGGCCCTGTGCTTCCCGACCTTCCCCCGCTTCTGCGGCCAGACCTTCACCGAGGCCAAGGACCGGGAGCTGGGGCTGCTCGGCGTCCGCGCGTACAACGACTGGATGGTGGAGGAGTGGTGCGGCCCGCTCGCCGGGGGCCGCCTGATCCCCCTCACCCTGATCCCCCTGTGGGACGCCCGGCTGGCCGCGGCGGAGGTCCGCCGCAACGCGGCGCGGGGCGTGCGGGCGGTCGCCTTCTCGGAGATACCCCCGCACCTGGGCCTCCCGTCGATCCACACGGACGAGTGGGACCCCTTCCTGGAGGCCTGCAACGAGACCGGCACGGTCATCGCCATGCACATCGGCTCTTCGTCCCGCATGCCCTCGACCTCGGCGGACGCACCGCCCGCGGTCGGCTCCACCATCACCTTCGCCAACTGCTGCTTCTCGATGGTCGACTGGCTGATGAGCGGCAAGTTCGAACGCTTCCCCAACCTGAAGATCATGTACGCGGAGGGGCAGATCGGCTGGATCCCCTACATCCTGGAACGCGCGGACGTGGTGTGGGAGGAGAACCGCGGCTGGGGCGGGGTCGCCGACAAGGTGCTCCGGCCGCCGTCGGAACTCTTCGCGGAACACGTCTACGGGTGCTTCTTCGACGACGCGTTCGGGCTGCGGAACCTGGACGCGATCGGCGTGGGCAACGTCCTGTACGAGACGGACTACCCGCACTCCGACTCCACGTGGCCCAAGTCCCGTGAGGTCGGCGAGTCCCAGATGGGGCACTTGGCTCCGGACGTGGTCGACCGCATCGTCCGCACCAATGCAATCGACTTGCTGGGCCTGACCCCGGACGGCCTCTGGCCGGGCCCGGGGGCGTAGCTTCTGGCCGAAGCGCCCGCTCGCGTGCGGTCCACGGCTGGCATTTCCAGCCCCTCCGGCGTTTGAGGAGCGGGGTCTGGGGCGGAGCCCCGGTTCGGGAAGGGGCGGGTAGGGGAAAGGCTCCGCGCAGCGGTCAACCCGGCCCCCGCCCCGCCCCGGCCGGCGGGCTTCGTCGGCCCCGCCCCGGGGAGAAGTCGCTACAGCGGGACCGGCTCGACGGCGGACCACCCCTTGGCGGTCGGAGTGAAGACCACCCCACCCGCCACCAGGAACCCGGCCGGCCCGTCCGGCCCGGCCCGGAGTCCCCCCGGGATGTCGAACTCCTTGATCTTCTTCCGGCCGGCCAGGTCGATGACCACACCCGAAGTCAGACACCGCACATAGGCCAGCCCATCCGTCACGACCACCGCATTCGCCGCCTCCGGCCGCTCCGGCTCGGCGCAGTTCGACGGGAGCGGGATCCGCCAGTGCGCCCCGCCCGACTCCTGGTTGAGCTCCATGAAGGCGGGCTCCCCGTTCAGCGAGGACGCCATCAGGTAGGCCCGTCCGCCGGCCGCGGCCAGCCCGGACAGCCCGGAGCCGCCGTACGGGATGTCCACGGCCGCGTCCTTGGCCGGCTCCCCGCGGAGCACGCTCGGCCCGCTCTCCCGGTGGCACAGGAAGGTGACCGGCCCGGAGCCCGTCTGCGCCACCGCCAGCCCGCGCGACCCGCAGGGTCCGGCCAGCGCGAACCGGTTCGCGTTCCGGGGCGCCGGCCCGGCCGGCAGGCGCTTGCCCGTAGCCCCGTCCAGCACCGCCACGAAGGTCTGGAAGCCCATGTCGGGGTTCTGGGAGCGCCCTTGTACGTAGACCCGGCCGCCGGCGGCCCGCAGCGCCGGGTAGCCGTCCTCGGACCCGGGCACGGCGGTCCGCCACACCTTCTGCCCGGCCCTGGTCTCCACGGCGGTGACCGTGCCGTCCAGGTCCACCGCGTACGCCCGGCTGCCGTCGGTGTCCAGGACCAGCCGCCGCAGCTTCTTCTCGGTGCGGTTCTGCCCGCGGATGGCGCCGTCGGCCATGGCCACGGCGGTGAACCCGCGGTCGCCGAGCACGATCACCGTGTCGCCGGAGACGACCGGTCCTTCCTCCTGGACGTTGACGTCCTGCATCCACAGGACCAGGCCGGTCGCCGCGTCGTACCGGGTGAGCGTGCCGAGCCCGGTGCCGTCCGGGCTCGCCTTCGTGCAGATCAGCGAGGAGTCCGCGTACACGCACGGCCCCGCGCCGGCCGCCCCGCTCCAGGGCCGCCAGTGGGCCGGGCGGCGGGCGGGCGAGTCGGCGTAGGCGTGGCTGCCGGCCGGGTTGCCGCCGTCCGTGGCCACGTACGGGGCGAGGACCCCGGTGACCGCCGGCCCGGCGGGCGCGGGCGAGCGTGAGGGCGAGGGCGAGCCGGGGGGACTGGTCGCCGCCTGCGAGCCCTTCCGGTCGCCCACCGGACCGTCGTCCGGCCGGGTGAGCCCCAGGTAGACCCCGCCGCCGGCCAGCAGCGAAGCCGCGAGCACCCCGGCGATGAGCCCCCGGCGCCCCGGCCGCCGCAGCTTCCCGCGCCGCGCTGCCGGATCCGCGGGCCCGGCAGGCCCGGTCGGCGGCCCGGACCGCCGCGTGAGCTCCCCGGTCCCGGCCGCGGCCGCGTTCCCGGCTCCGGTCTCAGCCGCGGAACCGGCCGCGGCTCCGGCCGCGGACCCGGTCCCGTTCCCGCCGGCGGGCCCGGCCCCGGCCCCGGCCCCGGCCCCGGTCTCAGCCCCGGCCCCGGCCCCCGTCTCAGCCCCGGCCCCGGCGCCAGTCCCAGCCCACGCCCCGGCCGCGGCTCCGCTCCCGGAGCGCCCGTACGAGCCTCCGACCCCGCCGACGGCAGCCGGAACCGCCTCGGCGCCGCCGGCCGGGCCGAGCGGGGATTCCCAGACGGCGGCCGGGATCTCTGCCAGCGCCGCCAGCAGCTCCCCCGGCCCCGGCCGCGCGGCGGGCTCCTTGGCCAGGCAGGACTCCACCACCGCGCGCAGCGCCCCCGCCAGGTCCCCCAGGTACGGCGCCTCCGACACCACCCGGTAGGCCGTCATGTAGTGCGAGTCCGCGTCGAACGGCCCACGTCCGGTCGTCGCGAACACCAGCACCGACCCCAGCGAGAACACGTCCGACGCCGCCGTCACCCGCTGCGGAGCCGACAACTGCTCCGGGGACATGAACGGCGGCGTCCCCAGGATCTGCCCGGTCGAAGTGAGGGTCTGCTGCCCGGCCGCCCGCGAGATCCCGAAGTCGATGACCCGCGGACCGTCGTCCGTCAACAGCACGTTGTCCGGCTTCAGGTCGCGGTGGATCACCCCGGTGGTGTGCAGCTCGCGCAGCGCCTCCACCAGTCCCAGCGCAAGCACCCGCAGTGCGCTCCCGCGCAGCGGCCCGTCCGTCTTCACCCGAGTGCCCAGGGTCTGCCCGGGCACCAGCTGGGTGGCCATCCAGGGCCGGGCCGCGTCCGGGTCGGCGTCCACCACCGGGGCGGTGAAGGCCCCGCTGACCCGCCGGGCGGCCGCGATTTCCTGCCGGAACCGGGTCCGGAACTCCGGGTCGTCGGCGAACTGCTGGTGCACCAGCTTCACCGCGACGAGGCGGCCGGACGCGGCCCGCCCCGTGTACACCGTCCCCATCCCGCCGGAGCCGAGCCGGTCGATCAGGACGTACCCGCCGATCGACCGCGGATCGCCGTCCCGCAGTGTCATGTCCCGCCCGCCCCCGTGTACGTCCCGTTGGCGGCACCCTATCCCGGCCGCCCGGACGGACCGGGTTTGCGGCCGCCGGGCTGCCGAAGGCATGCTTCGCCGGGGCAAAGGGGGCAGGGGAATGGACCGGCGGAACGTGGTCACCGGGGTGTTGTGCGCCGCCGCGGCGCTGGCCGCGTCCGCGGCGATGACCTGGGTGGTGCCGCCCGCGACGGCCGGGCCACCGGCGGCGGAGCGGAGCCCGCGCCCGTCCGCACCGGCCTCCCCGACGCCGACCCGGATACCCTCGCCGACGCCCGAGTCGCCCTCGGCACCGACGCCCACACCGACACCGTCGGCCCCTACCCCCTCGCCCACGCCACCGGGCCCGGGCGGAACGGCGTACACCGGCGCCCTCTTCGAAGGCACCCTCGCCGCAGGCCACTTCTGCACCGCGACCGTGGTCCGCAGCCCCGGCCGGAACCTCATCGTCACGGCCGGCCACTGCCTGGCCGACGGCCGGAAGGGCGCCGGCCCCTCGGGCGGGCTGTTCGCTCCCGCGTACGCGAACGGCAACGCCCCGTACGGCACTTGGCGGATCGAGGAGGTCTTCGAGGACCCCCGCTGGTCGGAGGGCGGCGACGACGCCTACGACCTGGCCTTCGCCCGGCTCGCCCCGGACGCGCAGGGCCGGAACATCGAGGACGTCACCGGAGCCGCCCCGCTCGACACCACCGGCCGCTCCGGCGAACAGGTCACCGTCACCGGCTACCCCTCGGACCGCGAGGTCCCGCGGACGTGCACGAGCACCGCGGTCCGGCAGAGCGACACCGAACTCCGCTTCGACTGCGCCGACTTCCCCGGCGGCACCAGCGGCAGCGCCTGGATCGCCCGCGACGGGAAGATCATCGGCGTCCTGACGGGCGGCGAGACGGACAACGAGTCGACGAGCACGGTCCTGGGCCGGTACGCCGCCGAGCTGTACACCCGCGCCACCGCCGCTAGGCGGTGACCCCGGCGACGAAGGCGGCCCAGGCGACGGGGGACAGCCCGAGCTCCGGGCCGGCGGTGACCTTGGAGTCCCGGACGTGGACGGTGTCGGCGCAGGAGGCGACCTCGACGCAGCTGTCGCCTTCGCCGCTGCTGTACGTGGACTTGTGCCACGGCAGCGCGACCTCGACGCAGTCGTCGCCCTGGCTGCCGCTGTAGGACGACTTCTGCCACGACAGGGCGACCTCGACGCAGCTGTCGCCCTCGCTGCCGCTGTAGCTGCTCTTGAACCACCGCAGCCCGGAGTTGGCGCTCATAGCGTTCCTCGCAATCGCATCAGCAGGCCCGCGCTGTCCGCCGGATTGAGGGCCTGGATGCGAAGTTTGGCATACCGCTGGTTCAGGGCGCTGATGGCTTTGGGGCCGGTCAGCACGCGCCCGGTCTTCTGCCCCTCGGCGTAGCCGAGCCATTCGTGCTCATCGGTTTCGAGGAGCTGGAAGGGGCCATCCGTACCGGCATGCTCGGGGCAGATCGTCGGGATGATCTGGAGATCGACGTTCGGCAGTGCGGCGCATTCCAGCAGGTGGTCGAGCAACTCCCTGGTCACCTCAAGCCCGCCGGTCTGACGGTCGATGACCGGCTGGTCGACGATGAAGCTGAAGGCGATATAGGGGGCTCGGCGGAGGAGTTTCTGCCGGGCCAGTCGGGCCGCCACCCGGGCCTCCGCCTCCTCCGGTTCCGGCAGCGGCGGCACATTGCGGACCAGCGCCCGGGCGTACGCCTCCGTCTGCAACAGGCCCGGCACGGCCCGGCACTCGTACGTATTGAGGCTGACGGCGGTGTCCTCCAGCTCGGCCCACCGCCGGAACCAGGACGCCAGCCCGCGGCGGCTGTTCAGGTCCCGGTGTGCCGCCAGAATCACCCCGTCCGTCCGGAGGGCGTCCTCCAGGCGTTTGATGTACATCTCGGACGGAAACCGGCGGCCCTGCTCGACGGAGCCGACGTACTCCACCGAGTACCGGGCGAGGAGTGCCACGTCCTCCTGTTTGAGCTCGCACTTCTTCCGGAACGCCTGGATCAGGCGCCCGAAGTTCCGCAGTTCCAGCGTGGGGTCGCCGCGCTGGTCGCTCGGGTACTCGTCCTCGACCACGCTCGCCATGATGGTCACCTCCCGGGCCCCCCATCGTCACGGTACGTGACCCCGGCTGTACACCAACTGGACCCGTACAGACGGATGTACGAAACCGGTGGGCCTACCTCACGAGCCCGAAGTGCACCGGCTCCTGCCCGGCCGGGGAGGTCAGTAGCTCGGCCAGCTTCGGGGGCCACACCGGTTCGCCGAGCGAGGCCAGCCGCTCCGGTTTCAGCCAGTGCCATTCCGCCTGCGGGGTGTCGGTCGACGGCGGGCGGTGCGGGCCGGTGGTGAGGTAGATGTGCTCGTGCTGGCGGACGCGTCTGCCCGTGTGGATGAAGTCGTGCTCCCAGGTGCAGAGCAGCCGCCCCGGCGCGAGGTCGGTCCACCCGGTCTCCTCGCGGAGTTCGCGCATCACGCACTCCTCGGGGGTCTCGCCGGGGTCGATGCCGCCGCCGGGCGGCAGCCAGTGGATGCCGTTCCGGCTGTGGATCTCGCGGAAAAGGAACACCGAGCCGGTGGGGGACAGGATCACAATGCGGGCGGCCCGCCTGGGAGTTCGCATCAGATCAGCGTACGACGGCGGTCGAAAAGGTCGATGGATTTGCTGCCGCCTCCGCCGGTATGTTCTCCGTACCGGTGGTGATCAAGGGGAGTTGCGACGTGACCGAGACCATGGGGCAGCCCGACCCGCGAGGAGTCCCGCCGCGGCCGGCCGCGCCTCCGCCGATGCCTGTCGGCCTGGAGCCCGTGCAGCACGGAAACCCGCCGCGGTGGGCGTGGTGGGTGATCGGGATCGTCATTCCCGTGATGGGCACGGCGGTGACGCTGCTGGCCGCGTCGGGGAACAAGGAGCCGTCGCCGCGGGGGGCGGCGTCGGGGCCGACGGTGGCGCCCGCCTCAACGCCGACGCCGACGCCTTCGCCCTCACCCTCGCCCTCGTCGTCGATCGCCCCGCTGCCCGGGCCGCCCTCGGCGTCCCCGAGCGCGCCGGGTTCCTCCGGCCCCCAAGACCTGACGGCGCCGGCCGGCTACCAGGTCCACCAGGGGCGGTGGGGCATTGCCCCGCCCGCCTGCGGTGAGAGCCAGCTCGTCGATCTCGACGCCGGGGTCTCCACGACGGTGGAGGTGGACAGGGAGGACGGCCCTACGACGACGCAGAGCACCGGCTCCGAGCTGGAGTACCGGCCTTACGCGTTCTCGTGCCTCCGGGACGGCGATTCGGCGAGCTCCGTGGAACTGAGGTCGTTCACGGGGCGGCAGGTGGGGGTGCTGAAGCTGGGGCAGCCGCAGAGCTTCGAGAGCTGCCGGGCGGCTGCCGGGACCGGGTTCGGCCCGGTGCGGGCGGGAGGCGGGCGGTGGACGGATCGGGGGTTGGTCGAGGGGGCGGCGCTGTGTGCCGTGACCGACAAGGGGTCCGTGGCGATGGCGCTCCTTGAGGGCACTGGCGAGGAGCCGTACCGCCCGGCGGTGAGCGGGAATCTCGTCGTCTGGTCCAAGGGCTGAACCTCGTTCCTGCGAGGTCCTGCCCTGGTGGTGGGCGGCGCTGGCCGTCTTGGTGGTGTTCCGGGGGCCGTTCGGGACGTTCGGGCCGTTCGGGCCGTTCGTCACGGGCGCCTACGGGGCGCGGTGTGCCCGCCGACGAGGCCGACGACCCGCCGGGCGACCCGGTTCCCCCGCCCGGAGTCCGGCCAGCGGACGATCCGTTCGTTCCGCCTCGGCGCTTGTTACGGTCGACAGGGAGATCACCTTTTTGGCGACACTCCGGGGGAGGACACCGTGAACGCTGCGCCCGATGCGGCGAGTTCGACCGGCACGGCCGGTACTCCGTCAGACCTCGCGGTCGACGGCGACAAGCTCAAAACGCTCGCCGGCGACCTCGACACGATGCAGGAAGTTCTGAAGAAGCAGCTCCTGCGGATGGACGAGATCGTCGACCGCATCGAAGCGCGATGGCGCGGGCCGGCCTCGGAGGCGTACCGGGCCAAACACCGCGCGGCGGCGGAGGACGCCGTGCACATCAGAGAAACCATGAAGCTGCTGGCCAAGGCGATCCGGCTGAGCAAGGACGGGTTCTCCGCACAGGATCTCGAAACCCTGGAGGAGTTCCGGCGCGTCCGGTCCTACGTGGACGTCCAGGCGGAGACCGACGCCCTGTCCACGCCGAACACGGCGCCCGCGCCGCCGACCGCACCGCGCAGCCGCATCGCCGACCTGTGACCGGATCGAACGAGGGGGATTCATGTCGTCCGGTGACGACCACATATCAGTCGACTTCGCGACGCTGCAGGGCATGGCCGGGGATCTCGAGGCGATCCTCAAGACGCTCAACGAGCAGCTGGACCTGCTGTACGGGCGCGTCGAGAAGGTCGTCCTGACCTGGGACGGTGAGGCCCGCCAGGCCTTCGTCGACCAGCTCGACAAATGGGACCGGTCCGCGCAGGACCTGCAGGCCACCCAGGCCTGGCTGCACGAGATCGTGGTGAACGGCCACCTCACCTACGCTTCCGCCCACCAGGCTGTGCTGCGCGGCTGGGGGGCCGCCTGATGGGCACACCGCCGCCGCCCTCGGCGAACGGGGGCTTCGACGTCCAGCCGGTGCACGTCCACCACGCGGCCGATCAGGTGAAGGAGGCCCAGTTCGCGCATGCCGAGCGGGCGTTCGTCCTGGTCGACGTACTGAACAAGTACAACCAGTCCGCCGGTACCGGCTGGGGCGCGGACGCGTTCGCGATCAAGTATGCGGAGGTGGTCGAGAAGTTCCTCGATGTGTGGGGCCGCAGCGTGGTCAGCGCGGGCGGAGCCTCCATCGGCCTGAACCACACCGCCAACCACTACGTTCTGGCGGACTGGGAGGCGAGCGGCCGCAAGGGCACGCAGCCGGCCCGGACGCCGGAGCCCGTGGTCATCAACAAGCCTCCGCGCTACGGGCCGGTCAACCCCGTCAAGTGGTCGGGCACCGGTGAGGACGTCGACTCCTGGTGGATCTCCGGCGTGATCGGAGAGTTCCCCGACTTCCTCGCCGACGTCATCCGGCCCGCCATCGAGCACGGCCTCCGCCTCGGCAAGGTCCACGAGATCACCCCGGGCATCAAGGAGGACGAGGTCCGGGACATGGCCAAGGCGTGGAAGAAGCTCGGATCCGAGGCCGTGAAGGCCTCGGACGAGTTCAACGCCGCCATCGCCGGCATCACGAACCCGAAGGACAAGGGCGAGTGGCAGGCCGCGATGCGGACCTTCGGCCAGAGCATCTGGGGCGCCACGGCGTGGGGCAGGCAGATGGACGCGGACGGAAACCGGGTCGAGAAGGACGGCCGGCAGTGGCGGTTCAGCAAGGACGTCACTCCCGACCGCCGGCGCCCCATCATCGACGTGCTGAAGGAGACGGCGGACAAGATCGCGGACATCCTGGAGCACCTCTCCGACGTCGGTGAGAAGACCACGAAGTTCACGAGCCAGGCCGGTATCAACGCGGCGAAGGCCATGGCCAAGGAATGCTCAGACCTGAGTCTGATGAACCTGACCAAACTGGCGGTCGGCGGGATCGTCGGCCGGCTCGTGCTCTCCTTCCGGACCCACATGGACAAGGAGGGGTGCGACGCGGTCGTCGAGGCCTACCACAAGGAGTTCGTCGACGCGGCGAACAAGCTCAACGCCCTCATCTGGGAGCTGGACTTCGCGGCCAAGAGCGCCCCGACCTACCAGGCGGAGATCGCCCGCGCCCAGGGCTTCGGCGCCCGCTCGCTCAACGAGTTCAAGAAGGAACACCGCTGGCAGATCGGCGGGGAGAGCCCCTCCCCGTACATGTACTCGCTGGACCTGGCGACGAACGAGGGGCTCAACGGCGCCCACACCCTCGACAAGCACGTCGGCAAGACGGACGAACAGCTCCTCCAGCGAATCAAGGACGAGCAGCGCGCGAACGGAAAATTCGACATCCTGTCGTCCTCGTCCTTCTCCGACATAAATTCGGCACAGAAATACACTCAATACTGCATCCGTTCGAATACGTCGGAGATCCAGGACTGGCTGAAGAATCCTCCGCCCCAGCCGCCGTCCAAGCCCTTCACTGTGCCGTCGGTGCCGACCGAGGGGCCGCTCAGCACGCCCACCGTGACCGGCCGGACGGTGGTGGTGGACGACACCAACACGATAGAGCCGGCCAAGAATGCTTACGGTGTGACCGTTCGCCTCAAGTACGACGGGAATCTGAACCCGCCGTTCGTCGTCCTCACGTCGGCGCCCGCATAGTGGAGCGAATGATGGAACCCCTGACCGCGGAAATCTGGGCGGACGCGCTCGACCTGTACGAGTCGAGCTACACCTTCGTCTCCGTCGCCCCCCGCGTCCATGCAGAGTGGTGGCTCGACTTCGCCTCGATTGTCCGTCTCGAGGCCCGCGACCCGCGCGGGTGGAGGTCGATCGATCCGGACGAGGAGGAGTTCGACCTCCGGGTGGATCCGATCTACCCGTGGCTGCAGCCCCCGGCCACGGTCGAGGAGGCAGAGCGGTTTCACGGCCGGGTGAAAGAACTCCCCCGCTCCTCGGTCCGGTCACTGCTGGTGCTGCTCGGCATCCTCGGCATGGACGTGTCGAAGGCGCCGAACTGGGATCGACGCCGACCCGGGATGGAGCGCCGGGCCGATGTGATCACGTCGCGCTTGTCGAGCGACACACGCTTCTATTCGAACCTCGGCTGGAAAGGCGACCACCCGGATTTCTACGAGCAGCCCGTGACCGGGATGGACCCGTTCAGCCAGCACGGCTGGGACGCCGGACTCATCGCCGTGAACGACGCAGAAGTCGGCGTGTTCTGGGCCTTCGAACCCATCTGACCCGAAGGATTCTGATGCGACGAGATCTGAATGCGGAGTCCTGGTCGGACGCGCTCAAGCTGTACGAATGGCTCTGCACGTTCGTCGGCGTCGCTCCGCGTGAGCACGACGAGTGGTGGCTCGACGTCGGGGCGATCATGCGTCTCGAGACGCGGGATCCACGCGGTTGGGAGTCGATCGACCCCTACGAAGGAGAGGACGAGCGTCGGGAAGATCCGCTGTTCCCGTGGCTGGAGACACCCTCCACACCCGCGGATGCGGAACGCTACCGGCCAAGGATGAGTGAGCTTCCGCGGTCCTCGGTGCGGTCGCTGGTCGTCCTGCTCGGAGTGCTCGGCCTGGATATCGCCAAGACCTCGCGCTGGGAGGAACGCAGGCCGGAGATGGAACGGCGAGCCGACGTGATTCTGTCGCGCTTCCCGGACGGCACTCGATTCTTCTCCAACCTCGGCTGGAAGGGCGAACGTCCCGATTTCTACGAGCAGGGCATCTGGGGCGGTCACGACCCCTTCAGCCAATACGACGTCGACGCCGGGCTGATCGCCGTGAATGACGACGAAGTCGCCGTGTTCTGGAACTTCCTGAATACCTGACCCGAAGGAAGCCGATGCGGCGAGATCTGGATGCGGAGACCTGGACCGACGCGCTCAGGCTGTACGAGTGGGTATGCACGTTCGTCGGCGTCGCTGCGCGCAAGCACGACGAGTGGTGGCTCGACGCCGGGGCGATCATGCGCCTCGAGACCCGGGATCCACGGGGCTGGGAGTCCATCGACCCCTACGAGGGCGAGGAGGAGCGTCGGGAAGATCCGCTGTTCCCGTGGCTGGAGGCACCGTCCACACTCGCGGACGCGGAACGCTACCGGGCGCTGGTGAGTGAGCTCCCCCGGTCCTCGGTGCCGTCGCTGCTCGTCCTGCTCACAATCCGACCCCTCTCGGACCCCTCTCGGCTACCGGGCTGGGAGGAGCGCGGGCCGGAGAAGGAACGCCGGGCCGAGGCGATCCTGTCACGTTTCCCGGACGGCACGCGCTTCTACAGCAATCTCCACGGCAAGGGCGACCGGCCCGATTTCTGCAAGCAATCCTCCCTGGCTTACAACCCCTTCAGCGAGTACGACTGGGACGCCGGGCTGATCGCCGTGAACAACGACGAAGTCGCCGTGTTCTGGAACTTCCAGAACCTCTGAACCGACCTGCGCAAAAGGGAAAGCCACATGCTCACCAGATCCGCCACATACCCAGACCGGGAAACCGCCCAGTGGGCCGCCCAGCAGGTCGTCACCCGCAACGAGCAGGCCATCCACCGCTGGCTCGCCCAGGGCACCCGCCCCCGGCTCACCATCGAAGCCGCCTGGCCCTCCCGCGAGGAGCCCGTCGGACGCGTGCTGCTCCAGGGCATGGCGCTCGCCGGGCGCGGGGCCGTGGACGTGCGGGCCGCGCGGGTGGTGCTCCGGCGGGAGCCCGCGAGTTCGCTCGGCTTCGTCGTACACGCCACCTTCCCGATCTACGTGTAGAGGCACAGGCCCATGTCCATGAAGCCCCTTGAGTTCGACCGCCGCTACGGCGAACTCGACCAGGTGATCAGCGCGTACGTCGGCCAGCCCGCCGACGACACCCCCGAACGCCCCGGCCAGGCCCTCACCGCCTACCTGCGCCACACCTGGCACACCCGCCCCTGGGCCCTCTCGCTCGCCGAGCAGCAGCTCCGCACCTACGCCCAGAACCCGCCCGGCCGGCTGCGGCTCCGCCTCGGCGAGTTCTACCCCGTGCCGGACATCGGGCTGCCCGAGGCCGAGATCCAGGACCGGCTCGTCCTGCTCGCCGACCACATCAAGCAGAGCGTCGAGGAGGGGCAGGTCCCGCCCCCGGTGGCGGTGCCCGAGACGCACTGGGAGTGGCACGCCCGGTTCCCGGAGCTCGGCCAGTTCCTCGGCGGCTGGTTCTCGCAGGACATGCCCGACGAGTTCGACGACCACGACGCCGCCGTCCGCGACTACGCCGGCTCGGTCGACCCGACCCTGGTGGCGCGCCTCGTCGGCGAGCTGCGCGAACTGCTCGCGCTCGGCCTGGAGGAGGTCGACTACGCGGTCGGCATCGCCGAGCTGGGCATGGAGGTCGACCCGCCGGCCCCCTACGCGCCGAGCGCCTGGCTGGCCGTCGTGGCCGGGCTGCTGGCCGGGTCCCGCCCCGAGTACGGCTAGCCGGCGGCCGGGGCCAGGGTCGGAGACAGACGGGCCGCCGCCCCGCCCCGAGTACGGCTGACCGGCTGCCGGGCCCCGCCCCGCGTGCGGCCGACCGGCGGCCGGGGCCAGGGTCGAGGACAGGCGTGCCGCCGCCTCGCCCCGCGGGCGGCCGACCGGCGGCCGGGCCAGGCGGCGACAGGGGGCCGCCGCCTCGCGCCGCGTGCGGCTAGCCGGCGGCCAGGGCTAGGGTCGGGGAGAGGCGGGCCGCGCGGACCGCCGGGTAGAGGCCGGCCACCGTGCCGATGCACAGGGTGGCTCCGAAGCCGCCGCTCACCGCCCACAGGGGGACGACCCACGGCAGGTCGCCGGACCGCGCGTACACCCCGGTGGCGGCGGCGCCCAGGGCGATGCCGGCCAGTCCGCCCAGTCCGGACAGCAGCAGGGACTCCGTCACGAACTGGACCCGGACCTGCCCCTTCGTCGCCCCCAACGACCGCCGCAGCCCGATCTCGTGCCTCCGCTCCAGCACCGAGATGATCATCGTGTTGGCCACTCCGACCCCGCCGACCAGCAGGGCGATCCCGCCCAGCCCCAGCAGCAGCGTGCTGAAAGCGCCTTCCGTCGCCGCCTTCGCCTGGAGCGCCGCCGACGGGTCGGTCACCGACACCGTCTGCGGGGACTGCGGGTTGGCGGCCCGTGGGATCAGGTCCCGTACCGCCGCCACCGAGTCGTCCGTGGAGCGTTCGTAGATCGCCGTCGGGTGGCCGTCGAAGCCCAGCAGCGAGAGCGCCGCCTCCCAGCCGACCAGCGCCGAGCGCTCGATCTCCGGCGCAAGCGGGATGGGCTCCAGAACGCCCACCACCGTGAAGTACCGGCCGCCGATGAAGACCTGCTGCCCCACCTCCGTGATCCCCATCCGCCGGGCCGCCACATCGCCGAGCACCACGGCCGGATAGCGTCCGGTGGCCGCGTTCAGCCAGCTGCCCCGGCCGACCCGCGCCCGCAGGGTGTCCAGCAGTTCGTCCTTGGCGGCCTTGACCGTGATGCCGCCGGTCTCCTCCTTCGGGATGTTCTCCGTACGCCGGACCGACTGCTCGAGGTCGGCCGTGGTGCCCACCGACTCGACGCCGTCGAGCCGGGAGACCATGCCGGGCGCCTCCTTGGGGAGCTTCGTGTCCTGCCCGCTGTACATGGACTGGCCGGGCGTGGCCACCAGCATGTTGGTGCCCAGCTTGTCGAGCTCGCGCAGCAGTTTCGCCTGGCTGGAGGAGGAGATCCCGACCACCGCGATCATCGTGGCGATGCCGATCGCGATGCCGAGCGCCGACAGGAACACCCGCATGGGGCGCGAGCGCAGACCGGCCGAGCCGACGTGCAGGACGTCGCGCGGCCCGAGCCGGGCCGGGCGCAGTTTCCTTCGCACTATGCGGCCCCCCTCGCTGCGGAGCCCGCCCCGGACGCCCCGGCTGCCCCGGTGGTCCCGTTCGCCCCGTTCGCCCCGGCCACCCCGGCTGCCCCGGTGGTCCCGTTCGCCCCGCCCGGACCCCCGCGTACGTCGGCCACGACCTCGCCGTCCCGGATGCGTACGGACCGGGGCAGGCCGGCCGCGATCTCGTTGTCGTGGGTGATCACGGCGATGGTGGCGCCGTCCCGGTTCAGTTCGTGGAGCAGCTCCATCACCGATTCGCCCGAGGCCGTGTCCAGCGCGCCGGTCGGCTCGTCGGCCAGCAGCAGGTCGGGTTCGCCCGCCACGGCCCGGGCGATGGCCACCCGCTGTTTCTGCCCGCCGGACAGTTCGTGCGGGCGGTGGTGCATCCGGTCGCCCAGCCCGACCCGGTCCAGCGCCGCCTCCGCCCGCCGGGCGCGTTCGGCGCGCGGCAGGCCCGAGTAGAGCAGCCCCTCCGCCACATTGGCGCGCGCCGAGATGCCGGGCACCAGGTGGAAGGACTGGAAGACGAAGCCGACATGGCGGGAGCGCAGCGCGGACAGGGCCCGGTCGGACAGGGACGCGATGTCGTGGCCGGCGATGGCGACCCGGCCGGCGGTGGGCCGGTCCAGGGTGCCGACGATGTGCAGCAGCGTCGACTTCCCGGAGCCGGACGGGCCGACGATCGACAGGAGTTCGCCCGCCTCCACGGTCAGGTCGATGCCGCGCAGGGCGGCGACCCCGCCCGGATACTCCTTGGTGACCCCGCTCAACTCGACGACGTTCATATCTTCGGCACCCCGACCTTCATGCCGTCCGTCAGGCCGCCGCCGGTGACCTCGACCCGGCCCTGCCCGAACATGCCGAGCTCGACCTTCACTTCGCGGACCGTGCCGTTCTCGACGACCTGGACGCCGAACCCGCCGCCGGAGAGGGCGAGCAGCGCGTTCACCGGGACGGAGAGGACGTTCTTGCGGGTCTCGCCGGTCAGGCTCACCGATACGGGCGACCGGTCCGGGCCCTTGGCCTCGGCCGGGTCGTCGAAGACGACGCCGACCTCGACCTTCGCCTTCTTGTCCCCGCCACCACCGCCCCCGCTGCCGCCACCGCCCTGGTTCTCCGATCCCGGGGGCGGCGCGCCCACCGAGTCGATCTTCCCGGTCGCCGTGCCGCCGCCCGGCAGGGAGACCGTCACCTCGTCCCCGGTCTTCGCCGCGTCCGCCTGCCCCGCATCCATCTGGAAGCGGACGATCCGCTCGGTGCCGGTGAGGGTGAGCACCGGCTTGCCGGGCCCGGCCTCGTCGCCGATGGCCGCCTCCGCCCGCTGTACGCGCTGCGGTCCGGACGCGAAGGCGATGTCCTCCTTGCCGACCTCCCCGGTCTGCTTCACCTTGTGGGCCTTCTGCCAGCGTTTGACCGCCGTCACCGTGCCCTCGGTGAAGGTGCCGTCCTCCGGGTCGAGGCCTGTGCCGTAGCCGAGGGCCTGCAGGTTCCGCTTGAGCTGCTTGACGTCCTCGCCCTTGTCCCCGGCCTTCAGCGGCCGGTACATCGGCGAAGCCCCGTACATCAGCCGTACCGGCCGGCCGTTGACCTCGTACAGCCGCCCGTCCCGCTCCACGGCGGCGCCGGCGTCCGCGATCCAGGTCAGCACCCCCGGCCCGGCGGCGTTCAGCCTGCGTTCCTTCGCATAGCCGAGGGTGCCCTCGACCTGCAGGCCGGAGCTGAGGTCCCCGCGCTGCACCGGGGCCGCGTCGGGCGGCAGCGCGCCGGCGCTCCGGTCGTCGCCGGTGCGGTCCGGCGTACGGTCCTCCAGGACGACGTACCCGCCGCCGGTCGCGGCCAGCAGCACGGCCAGCCCCGCCAGCAGCCACTTCCCGCGCCGGTTCCCACCTCGGCTCCCGGGCCGGTTCATGCGTTCTCGCACTTCTTCTGGGCTTCCTCGAACGCCTTCTCCTGCCCCTTCGGGATCTCGATGCCGGAGCGCGCGCTGCCCTGGTACACCGGGTCCGGCAGGTTCACCCCGTTCTTGCGCATGCACTGCACCCACTTGAGCTCCTTGTCCTTCTGCTCCTGGGTGGGGCCCTTGCCGGAGCCGGGGCCCTGAAGCCCGCAGGCCTCCATCGCCTTCTGCATCTTCTGCGGGTCGGCGCCGGCGCCCAGGGTCAGCCCGCGCGGGTCCTGGCCGGGCGCCGGGTCGGGGACGTCCACGCCCTGCTTGCGCAGGCACTGGCGCAGCTTGAGGGCGTCGTCGGCGGCCTTGCCGCTGTCGGTGCCGGAGTTCTGCCCGGCACTGCTGCCCGCGCCGTCCTTCTTCTCGTCCTTCTTCTCGTCGCCTGCGCCGCCGGTGCAGGCGGTGACGAAGAGGGTCAGGCCGGTGAGGACCGCAGCCGTGGTCGTGGTCATGGTGAGGGATCGCTTCATGCGCCCGACCTTGCGGCAGGAGCGGCTTTCGCTTCTCTAACGGCGGATGCTTACAACGCCGAAATGCCGCTCTCGGGTAGAGAGGGGGCATGCGAGTTCTGGTGGTGGAGGACGAGGAGTTCCTCCGGGAGATGATCGCCGAGGGGCTGCGGCGCGATGCGCTCGCCGTGGACGAGGCGAGCGACGGCCTGGAGGCCCTGCGCCGGCTGCGGCTGGGCGAGTACGACGTCCTGGTCCTCGACCGCGATCTGCCCGGCCTGCACGGCGACGAGGTGTGCCGGCAGGTCGTCCGGGACCGGCTGCTCACCCGGGTGCTGATGCTGACCGCCTCCGGTACGGTCCGGGATCGCGTCGAGGGGCTCGGCCTCGGCGCCGACGACTACCTGACCAAGCCCTTCGCGTACGACGAGCTGCTCGCCCGCGTCCTGGCCCTGGGCCGGCGGGCCCGCCCGGCCCTGCCGCCGGTGCTGGAGCGGGCCGGACTCGCGGTGGACACCTCCGGCCGGGCCGCCACCCGGGACGGGCGCCGGCTCTCCCTCTCCCGGAAGGAGTTCGCCGTACTGGAGGCGCTGCTGCGGGCGGAGGGGGCGGTGGTCAGCAACGAGGACCTGATCGAGCAGGTGTGGGAAGAGGACACCAGCTACCGGACGAACGCGGTCCGGGTCACCCTCAGCAAACTGCGGGCCAAGCTGGGCGAACCCCCGCTGATCGAAACGGTGCCGGGCGCGGGCTACCGCATCCCGCCGACCGCGGCCCCGCGATGACGGCACCGGCGGCGGGCGCGGAGCCGGGCCCGGGGTCCCGCCCCGGCAAGTGGCTGCGCCGCATGGCGCGCTTCCCCCTCCCGCGCAGCGAACGCGCCCGCCTCACCGCCCTCTACGGCTCGCTGCTCCTGCTCGCCGGCGGCGGGCTGGTCGCGCTGGTGAACGTACTGTTCCGCAACGGCCTGTACGCGAGCATCAGCGGCGCCCTCTACTCCACCACCGTCTCGCCCGGAACCGAACTCAAGCTGCGGGAGGGCCTGAAGACGGCGGTGCCGGCCCAGCGGCTGCCCCCGGGCGTCCGGCCGAGCGCCGAGGAGCTGGAGCAGTACCGGATCACCCAGAACCTCTCCGCGGCCGCCGAACAGGCCACCCTGCACGATCTGCTGCTCGTCTCACTGATCGCCCTCGCCGTGTTCGCGGTCCTGTCGATGTGGCTGGCCTGGTGGATGGCCGGCCGGGTGCTGCGCCC
Source organism: Streptomyces sp. NPDC051211 (assembly GCF_040689505.1). Lineage (NCBI taxonomy): Bacteria > Bacillati > Actinomycetota > Actinomycetes > Kitasatosporales > Streptomycetaceae > Streptomyces > Streptomyces sp. NPDC051211. The sequence continues at coordinate 188,803 of NZ_JBFBAV010000010.1, read as the reverse complement.
GGTCGGCGTGATCACCGAGACCGCCCGCCGCCTCTCCGGCGCCAACCTGCACGAGCGGATCGGCCTCCAGGCCCCGCCCGGCGAACTGAAACGGCTGGCGGACACCTTCGACGGGATGCTCGACCGGATGGAACACCTGGTGGCCGCCCAGCGCCGGTTCGCGGCGAACGCGGCACACGAACTCCGCACCCCGCTGGCCGTGCAGCGCTCCGCGGCCGAGATCGGGCTGGCCGGCGACCCGCCGCCGGAGAAGGTGGCCCGGATCCGCGCCAAGCTGATCGACACGGCCACCGCCAGCGAACACCTCATCGAGTCCCTCCTGCTGCTGGCGGTCTCGGAGGAAGGCCTGTCCGCCACCGAGGCCACCGAGGAGGTCGACCTGGCGGCGCTCACGGCGGCCGAACTGGCGGCCCACCCGCACGAGGGCCTGACGGTGGAACGGACCCTCGCCCCGCTCCCGGTGACGGGCGACCGGCTGCTCCTCGGCCACCTGATCCGCAACCTCCTCGCCAATGCAGTACGTCACAACCGACCCGGCGGCAGGATCACGCTGAGCACCGGCCCGGACGGCCTCCTGACGGTCTCCAACACGGGCGCCCTGATCGATCCGGCGGAGGTCCCGGCCCTCCTGGAACCCTTCCGCCGCCGCGCGGAACGCCAGCACACGGCGGGTGAGGGCGCCGGGTTGGGGCTCTCCATCGTCGCGTCGATCGCGCGTGCACACGGCGCAGAACTCTCCGCGGAGGCGAACCCCGAGCCCGGCGGCGGCCTGACGGTCCGTATCCGCTTCCCGCAAGAAAACACTTAAGCCGTCAACAAAAATCTGGATCTTCTGTGTACGGTCTGCCGCATGAGCAAGCATGCCCGCGCCCGGTCCCGTACGCCCCGCCGGCTGGCCCTCACGGCCACCGTCGGCCTGCTGACGTTCACGGCCGGCTGGGTGTACTCCCTCCAGGACGACCGCGCGATCACCCCGCAGGCCCGTACCGCCTCCGACGACCGGCCGCCCGCCCAGGACCGCGCCGACCGCTCCACCCAGCGGGAGGCTCCGGCCGCCCCGGCCGCCGGCCCGACGGAACTCCCCGGCCTCAGCGCCGCCACCCGCGCCCGCATCCCCGCCGACTCGCGGCAGGTCCTCCTGGTCGCCGGCACGTCCAAGGACTCCTCCGAGGGCACCGCCACCCTCTACACCCGCCCGGACACCGGCTCCCCCTGGACCTCGGCCGGCAGCTGGCCCGCCCGCAACGGCGCCAAGGGCTGGGCCGCGGACCGCAAGTACGGCGACCTGTCCTCCCCGGTGGGCGTCTACTCCCTCACCGACGCCGGCGGCCTGCTGCCGGCCCCGCCCGGCACGAAACTCCCGTACGACCGGGACAACTCCTTCGTCCCGTCCGGCCGCGGCGTCAACGGCGAATCCCTGGCCGGGTCCTTCGACTACGTGGTCGCCATCGACTTCAACCGCAAGCGCGGCACCTCCCCCCTCGACCAGACCAAACCGGAGGGCCCGGCCAAGGGCGGCAACATCTGGCTGCACGTGGACCACGACGGGCCGTCGCAGGGCTGCGTGGGCATCCCCAAGGAGGGCATGCAGAAGGTCCTCCAGACCCTCGACCCGGCGGCGAAGCCGGTGATCGTGATGGGGCCTGCGGGCTTCTGAGCCCGGCGGTCAGAACTCTTTTGCTCGACGCACGTCCCGGCCGGGTGGAGCGGCCGCGGCGCCCGCCGGGGGGTAGCGTTGGAAGTGGCACAACTCCATCGGCAGGCACGCGTCGGCGTGGCCCGGCGCATGCCGCCCGCCTGAAGGCATCCGAGACCGAGCCGGGCAGGGAGCGGCCACGATCGCCGCCGTCCGTGTCACCGCCTGCCGGTCGACCGCGTCTCAGAGCTCTGTGCAAGGAGAGCTGCACGCATGTCCAGACTGCCGCAACCACTGCAAGCGCCCCCGCCTCCTGATCCGTACGCGCGGCCGGGACCGTCCGGAGCTGCTGTTCACGCTGTCACCCTCGGGCTCGCGCTGTTCCTCGGGATCTTCGGAGTGCCGGCCGCCGCCGATCCCTTGCCGACGCACGACACCGGTGGCCGGGTCGTAGGGCCGGCCTTCGGCGATGTGGACGACATTAACGCCGGGGACTGCTTCAACACCGAGGACGATCTGAAGGATTATCAGGAAGAGGACGCCCAGGCGCCCCTGTCGGTGGACATCGTGCCCTGCGACGAGCCTCACCAGTCGGAGGCGGTGGTCATCTTCGACCTGCCGGACGGGGCGTACCCGGGCAAGCAGAAGATCAACTCCGTTGTCGGCGAGAAGTGCGACAAGGGGCTCACCGACTACGTGGGCGCCGGCGCGAAGCTCCCGGAGACGATGCAGCTCTACTCCTACCATCCGAGCCCTGCCACCTGGACCGCCGGTGAACGCGGCGTCGCCTGCTTCGTCGGCGACAGCAGCGGCTCGAGCACCGGCTCGGTCCGAGCCTCTGGCTCCTGAACCCGCCTCGCTCATGGACGAACGCGCCGCGCCCCGCCCACAGGGCGGATGTCCAGCGCCTCCGTGTGGGCACGTACGGCCTCCGGGAAGCGACGCGCCGCCCTCCGCCTTACGCGGGTCGGCGTGAGCCGGGATCCGGCCGGGGCGGGGACGGGCTTCGCCGGGCGGATGCCAAGGCCGCGATGTAGGCCAGGTCGAAGGCCGCGCACAGGGCGCCCAGGCCCAGGATGAACGGGGCGTCCTCCAGGGCGCCGAAGAGGATCGTCGGGGCCAGGGTGCCCAGGAACTTCGACACCGCGATGGTCGGGGACTGGCCCCGGGGTCCGCCGCGGGACACCAGCATGGCCAGGAAGAGGCCCGACATCAGCAGGTTCTGAAGGAAGGCGGAGTAGCGGGTCGCGTCGTGCGTGCCGAAGTGGGCCAGGAACAGCCACTGCACGGCGAAGGCGGTGGCGAACAGGCCCGCCCCGGCGGCCGCGAAGACGCCCCGGCCGACGCCCGGGAACTCCGCCCGCCCGAAGCGGACGAAGGTCCAGACGATGACCAGGTCGGCCACCGCCCACACCACGTTCACCACGCCCTGCGCCGACACCCCCGCCCGCGCCTCGTTCACCGCGTACGTCGACTCCCACGCGAAGTTCAGCGCCAGCGCGGCCACCGGCATCGCGTACGTCCGGTCCCGGAAGCCGACCCGGATCGACTCGACGTACACGATCGTCCACGCCAGGCCGCTGACGAGGGTGAGGAGCAGCTCCATGCGCGGCAGACTAGCGCGTCCCACCCCTTGTCTGACGAAGCGTCAGCTTAGACGATGGGCCCCGGCCGGGACAGGTCGGTGACGATTCGTCGGACAAGGGGTGGGACGCCCATGGCTCGCGTGTTTCCGGAAGGTCGGCTGGTCTACGGGATGCAGCTCCCGGTCCAGTCGCAGAGCACCATCTACGCCGAGCCCTGGGAGGCCTCGGCCACCGCCGCCGATCTCGCCGGGGTCGCCCGGGCCGCCGACCGGGCGGGGTTCGGGTACCTGGCGTCCTGCGACCACGTCGCGATCCCCCGCCGCCTGGCCTCGGCCATGAGCACCGTCTGGTACGACCCGGTCGCCACCCTCTCCTTCCTCGCCGGGGTCACCGAGAACGTCCGCCTGCTCAGCCATGTCGCCATCGTGGCCCTGCGGCATCCGCTGATCAGCGCCAAGCAGTACGCCACCCTCGACCACCTGTCCGGCGGCCGGCTGATCCTCGGCGTCGGTGCCGGGCACGTGCAGGAGGAGTTCGAGGTGCTCGGGGTCGACTTCGAGCGGCGCGGTGCGGTGCTGGACGAGGCGCTCGACGCCCTGCGGGTCGCCCTCGGGCCGGAGGAGTTCCCCGAGTTCGAGGGGGAGTTCTACCGCTTCGAGGGGCTGGGGCAGCGGCCCCGGCCGGCCCAGCAGCGGATCCCGGTGTGGGTGGGCGGCTCCTCGCCGGCCGCGGTCCGCCGGGCGGCCGTACGCGGCGACGGCTGGCTCCCGCAGGGCGACCCGCGGGACCGGCTGCCCGGCCGGATCGCCCGGATCAGGGAGCTGCGGGAGGCCGCCGGGATCACCGACCCGATCGAGATCGGGGCGATCACCGAGGCGCTGTACGTCGGCGAGCCCGGCTGGGACACCGGCCGCCGCACCCTCACCGGCAAGGGCGAGGTCCTCGCCGAGTCCCTGCGGGAGTACGGGGCCCTGGGCGTGGACCAGATCCAGGTGCGGTTCCGCAGCCGGGACCGGGCCGAACTGTGCGACCAGATCACCGCTTTCGGGGCCGAGGTCGCGCCCCACCTCAACGACTAGGTACGACCAGGAGGCTTGCCGTGGGAAAGCTGGACGGGCGCGTCGTCGTCATCACCGGGGCGGCGCGCGGCCAGGGTGAGCAGGAGGCCCGGCTGTTCGCCGCCGAGGGCGCGAAAGTGCTGCTCGGGGACGTGCTGGACGAACAGGGCGCGCAGGTCGCCAAGGAGATAGGCGAGGAGAGCGCCCGGTACGTGCGGCTGGACGTGAGCCGGGAGGAGGACTGGGCGGCCGCGGTCGCGGCGGCGAAGGACGCCTTCGGCGGGCGGATCGACGGGCTGGTCAACAACGCCGGCATCCTGCGCTTCAACGAGCTGGTGAACACCCCGCTGGCGGAGTTCCAGCAGATCGTGCAGGTGAACCAGGTGGGCGCGTTCCTCGGCATCAAGAACGTGGCCCCCGAGATCGAGGCGGCCGGCGGCGGCACCATCGTCAACACCTCCTCCTACACCGGGCTGACCGGCATGGCGTTCGTCGGGGCGTACGCGGCGACCAAGGCGGCCATCGTCGGCCTGACCCGGGTCGCCGCGCTGGAGCTGGCCGCCAGGAACATCCGGGTCAACGCGATGTGCCCGGGTGCCGTGGACACCCCGATGGCCAACCCGGCGCTGCTGGATCCGGCCGGCCCGTCCGCCGAGGCGACCGATGCCATGGCGGAGCTCTACCGCAAGGTGGTGCCGATGGGCCGGGCGGGCCTGCCGGCCGAGGTGGCGCGGCTGGCCCTCTTCCTGACCAGCGAGGACTCCTCGTACATCACCGGTCAGCCGTTCGTCATCGACGGCGGCTGGATGGCGGGCGTGAGCATTCTCTGACGGTACGTCAGGTATTGACGTGGCACTCCTCGAATGGAACAGTCGACGACATCGATCTGACGATGCGTCAGAAACCAAAGGACGGTGAACCCCCTTGGAATTCGGGCTCTTTGTGCAGGGATACGTGCCTGAGGCGCGATCCAAGGTCGACCCCGAGGCAGAGCACAAGGCGCTGATCGAGGAGACCGAGTACGTCATCCAGGCCGACAAGGCCGGCTTCAAGTACGCCTGGGCCTCCGAGCACCACTTCCTGGAGGAGTACTCGCACCTGTCGGCGAACGAGGTCTTCCTCGGGTACCTCGCCCACGCCACCGAGCGCATCCACCTCGGCTCCGGCATCTTCAACCCGCTCGCCCCGGTCAACCACCCCGTCAAGGTGGCCGAGAAGGTCACCATGCTCGACCACCTCTCCAAGGGCCGCTTCGAGTTCGGCACCGGCCGCGGCGCGGGCAGCCACGAGATCCTCGGCTTCCTCCCCGGCATCGAGGACATGAACCACACCAAGGAGATCTGGGAGGAGACCATCGCCGAGTTCCCCAAGATGTTCCTCCAGGAGGAATACGAGGGGTTCCAGGGCAAGCACTGGTCGCTGCCGCCCCGCAAGATCTTCCCCAAGCCGTACGGCAAGGCCCACCCGGCCATGTGGTACGCCGCCGGGTCCCCCTCCTCGTACGCCATGGCCGCCAAGAAGGGCCTCGGCGTCCTCGGCTTCAGCGTCCAGAAGGTCTCCGACATGTCGTGGGTCCTGGACCAGTACAAGACCGCGATCCAGGAGGCGAAGGCCATCGGCGCCTTCGTCAACGACAACGTGATGGTCACCTCCACCGCGATCTGCGCCGAGACCCACGACAAGGCCGTCGAGATCGCCGTCAACGCGAACATGAACCGCTTCCAGTCGCTGGTCTTCCGCTACCACGACACCTTCCCGCGGCCCGAAGCCATCCCGCAGTGGCCCGAAACGCTGCCCGAGTACAACGCGGAGATCATCGAGCTGCTGATCGCCGAGGAGCTGCTGATCTGCGGCGACCCGGACGAGGTCGCCAAGCAGTGCAAGCGGTGGGAGCAGGCCGGCGCCGACCAGCTGTCCTTCGGGCTGCCGACCGGGGTGTCGTACGAGGACACGATGACCACGATCAAGCTGATCGGTGAGCACGTGATCCCCAAGATCGACACCGATCCGGTGCACCGGACCACCCGCTTCCGCGAAGCGGCCACCGGCTGATCCCCACCAGATCGGGGACGGCGTCTTCCCGGACCGCCGTCCCGAACCGGCCCCGGCCGGAGGCAATGCCGAGGCCGCGGCCGGCCCGGCGGCCTCCGGCCGGGGCACGCGGGGGCTCCGCCCCCACACCCCACACCCCGCACCCCCGCGCCTCGAACGCCGGCGGGGCTGAATCGCGCGAACACCGGCAGAAGGGACGCCATGCTCGACCACCTGATCAAGGGCGCCACCGTCGTGGACGGCACCGGCGCCCCCGCCCGCGTCGCAGACGTCGGCATACGGGACGGCCGGATCGTCGCCATCGGCACGATCACCGAAGAGGCCCGGACCACCGAAGACGCCACCGGCCTCGTCCTCACCCCCGGCTTCATCGACCCCCACACCCACTACGACGCCCAGCTGTTCTGGGACCCGTACGCCACCCCCTCCATGAACCACGGCGTCACCACCGTCGCCGGCGGCAACTGCGGCTTCACCCTCGCGCCCCTGCACCCCGACCGCCCCGAGGACGCCGACTACACCCGCCGGATGATGAGCAAGGTCGAGGGCATGGCCCTCAAGGCCCTCGAAGAAGGCGTCGACTGGTCCTGGTCCACCTTCGGCGAATACCTGGACGCCCTCGACGGACGCATCGCCGTCAACGCCGGCTTCATGGTCGGACACTGCGCGCTGCGCCGGCACGTGATGGGCGAGGCCGCCGTCGGCGGACAGCCCACCGAGGAGCAGATGCAGGAGATGCTGCGGCTCTTCCACGACGCCATGGACGCCGGCGCCTGGGGCCTGTCCACCACCCAGTCCGCCACCCACTCCGACGGCGACGGCGCCCCCGTAGCCTCCCGGCACGCCCGGCCGGAAGAACTCCTCGCCCTCTCCCGGGCCGTCGCCGACCACGAAGGCACCCAGCTCGAAGCCATCGTCGCCGGCTGCCTCGACCAGTTCTCCGACGACGAGATCGACCTGTTCGTCGAGATGAGCGCGGCCGCCGGCCGGCCCCTCAACTGGAACGTCCTCACCATCGACGCGTCCGTGCCCGAACGCGTCCCGCGTCAGCTCATCCCCAGCGAACGCGCCCGCAAGGCCGGCGGCCGGATCGTCGCGCTCACCATGCCGATCCTCACCCCCATGAACATGTCGCTGGGCACCTTCTGCGCACTCAACCTCATCCCGGGGTGGGGCGAGATCCTCGGCCTGCCCGTCCCCGAGCGGATCGCGAAACTCCGCGACCCCGCCGTACGGACGGAGATGCTGCGCCGCGCCGACAGCAAGGAGGCCGGGGTCTTCCGGCGCCTCGCCAACTTCGGCCGGTACGTCATCGGGGACACCTTCAGCAAGGCCAACGAAGGCCTGTCCGGCCGGGTCGTGGGCGACATCGCCGCCGAACGCGGCCAGGACCCCTTCCACTGCCTGGTGGAGATCTGCGCCAACGACGAACTCCGGACCGTGCTCTGGCCCATGCCCACCGACAACGACCCGGCCAGCTGGGCCCTGCGCGCCGAGACCTGGCAGCACGAGGACGTCATGCTGGGCGGCTCCGACGCGGGAGCGCACCTGGACCGGATGTGCGGGGCCCCGTACACCACCCGCTTCCTCGGCGACTGCCTGCGCGGCCGCAAACTGGTGCCGCTGGAGCAGGCCGTACGGATGCTCACCGACGACCCGGCCCAGCTGTTCGGCCTGCGCGAGCGCGGCCGGATCACCGAGGGCTTCCACGCCGACCTCGTCCTCTTCGACCCGGAACGCATCGAGGCCGGCCCCGCCACCCTCGTCCACGACCTGCCCGGGGACAGCCCGCGACTGGACTCACGCGCCATCGGCATCGTGTCGGTCCGGGTCAACGGGGTGGAGACGATCCGCGACGACCAGGTGACCGGCGCCGTCCCCGGCATCGTCCTCCGCTCGGGCCGCGACACGAGGACGGTGAACACCCGGTGAGCCCGGTGAGCGGGGCGAGCGAGGACGGTGGACACCCGGTGAGCAGGCTGTACATCGGCGGCGAGTGGGTGGAGCCGGCCGGCGGGTACTACGAGGTGGTCAACCCGGCCGACGAGTCGGTGGCCGGCCTCGCACCGGAGGCCTCCCCGGCACAGGTCGCGGCCGCCGCGGCCGCCGCCCGCGAAGCCTTCGAGGGCTGGTCGCGGACCCGGCCGGAGGAGCGGGCCGCGATCCTCGACCGGGCCGCCGACATCATCCAGCGCGAGTACGAGCCCTGGACCGCCCTCGCCCAGGCCGAGACCGGCGCACCCACCGGCATCGCCCGCGGCATGCAGGTCGGGGTCGGCGTCGCCCGGTTCCGCCGGTACGCGCGCGGCGCCCTCGAACCCGTGGAGAAGGGCCTCCCGCCGCAGGTGACCGAGGCCGGCCCGATGGGGAAGGCGAGCATCCTCGGCGCGCTGGAGGTACGTCAGCCGGTCGGCGTGGTCACCTGCATCACCTCGTACAACAATCCGTGGGCGAACCCGGCGGGCAAGGTCGCCCCGGCGCTGGCCATGGGCAACACGGTGGTGGTGAAACCCGCCCCGCAGGACCCGCTGTCGGTGTTCAAGATGGCCGAGGCGCTCGCCGAGGCCGGGGTGCCGGCGGGCGTGGTCAACGTCGTCAACGGGCAGTCGGTGGCGGTCGGCGAGGCCGCCGTGGACTCCCCGGACGTGGACATGGTGTCCTTCACCGGCTCCACCGCCGTCGGGCAGCGCATCGCCGAGGTGTGCGGGCGGTCCATGAAACGGCAGCTGATGGAGCTGGGCGGGAAGGGCGCGGCGATCGTCTTCGAGGACGCCGACCTGGACGCGGCGACGATGGGCATCGGGACCACCTTCTCCTTCTACTCCGGCCAGATCTGCACCGCCCCGACCCGGGTGATCGTGCACCGGTCCGTCCACGACGCGCTGGTGGAGAAGCTGACCGGCTACCTGGCCTTCATGAAGGTGGGCGAGCCGGCGGCGCAGGGCACCGTGGTCGGACCCGTCATCTCGGCGGCCCACCGCGACCGGGTGGAGTCCTACATCGAACTGGGGAAGAAGGAGGGCGCCCGGATCGCGGTGGGCGGGGACCGCCCGGCGGTCCGGGCGGACGGCAAGGGCTTCTACGTGGCCCCGACCCTCCTGGTCGACTGCACCAACGACATGCGGGTGGTCCGCGAGGAGATCTTCGGCCCGGTCGTCGCGGTCGTCCCCTTCGACACGGAGGAGGAGGCCGTCGCCCTGGCCAACGACTCCGACTTCGGGCTGCTCTCCTACGTCTGGTCGGGCGACGCCTCGCGCGCCTTCCGGGTGGCCCGCGGGCTCCGCTCGGGCGGAGTCGGCGTGAACACCATCGGCCGGAACATGGAGGCCCCGTTCGGCGGCTTCAAGAAGTCGGGGGTGGGCCGGGACGTGGGCTCGTACGCGCTGCACGCGTACAGCGAGATCCAGTCGATCGTCTGGACCACCTAGCAGGCCGGGGGCGGGGGGCCCTTCGCGCCCCCGCCCCCGTCCCGCCCCCGTCCCCCCCGTCCCGTCACCGGCTAGAAGGGGGCGGTCCCCAAGGTCTTCGGGTCGGTGGTCGCGAGCCGTTCCAGCACGGCGGCGGCCTGGACCTCGGGCGGACGGCCGTCGTCCGGCACCGCCCAGCGGAAGTACCGACGCGATGCCGCCGGTGCCGGTGCCGGTGCCGGTCCCGGTCCCGGTCCCGGTCCCTGGCCCTGGCCCTGTCCCGCTTCCGTTCCTGTTTCCGAAGCAGGATCCGGTTCCGGCGGGGCGCTGAAGTCCACGTCCACCGTGTCCGGCTCGCGCCAGTCGGTGCCGACCCAGCCCGGTTCGACGTCCCACCGGGTCAGCAGGTCCGGGCGCTCCCGCAGGCCGGCTTTGATCAGCCGGGCCGTGTTCCGGGCCGGCCAGCACCAGGAGCGGTCCCGCTCGGCGCGCCCGACCTCGGCGTCGTAGGCGGCCGCGTCGAAGCGGTACTCGGGCGGTGTCGGCCCGACCGCGCCGCGCCACTCGCCCCACACCACCTCGTCGCCGTCGCGGCGGATGGTCACGTACAGCGCCCCGCAACAGCCTTCGGCGCAGTACGCCTCGGCCAGCTGCACCTCGTGCGGCTCGGCCCCGGCACGGAGCCCGCCGGTGTCGAGCAGGCACTCGGGGGCGTTGGCGGGTCCCTTCCCGAACAGCAGGGGCACCAGGGGCCGGCCGTCGACCAGGATCCGGGTCTCGACGGCGGGCGGGTCGGCGGGATCGTCGACGACCACCTCGATACGGAACCGCTCCCCGGCCGCGGCGCGGACGAACGGCTGCCGGCCGGTCCGCCGGATCCATTCGGTCCGCCGCCGGACGGCGGGCCCGCCGTCCGGGACGGGCTCCTGCAGGACCCGTCCCAGCGCGTCCAGCAGCGCCTCGCGCTGCCCGGGCCGCCAGTCCAGCAGCACGGCCGTGCCGCTGTGCAGATCGAGGGCGACCGACAGCAGCAGCGCGTGGTGGCCGAGGGCCGGGGCCGGCCGGTCCGCGTGCCCGACCAGGGCTTCGTACACGGCCAGGGCCGGCCGGTAGTCCAGGATCTCCGCCCGGCCCTCGCGCTGGCCGGCCATCCGGTGGAGCAGCCGGCCGGCCGCGGCGAACAGCGTGCCGTCCTCGGGACGGGCGCGGAGCAGGCCGTCCAGGTCGGCGGCCTCGGCGATCCGGCGGGCGAGCCAGAGCACCTCCGCGTCGCGCGCCAGGGTGACCAGCGCGTCCCGTACGGCCTCAGTGTCGCCCGTGGCGACGGCATCGATGAGCGGGGTCAGTTCCCGGCTCCTGCTGCGGTCGGCCAGCAGCAGGAGGGCGGCCGCCTGCCGGTCGAGCGGGTCGAGTGCGGCCGCGGCCGCTCGGGCGAGACCGCGCAGCAGGCCGAGGGTCTTCAGGACCGGTACGTCCTCGGCTTCGCCGAGGCGGATCAGGAGGGCCAGGCCCACGCTCACGGCCGCCGTGTCGGTGCCCGTGCGGGTCAGTCGCCGGGCGGTCCGCCGGGCGGCGGCCTCGTCCGGCAGCGGCAACCGGGCGACATGGGCGCGGAGGGTGCGGTCCGGCATCACGAGGTCGCGGACCCGGAGGTGGACGGCGTCGGCGGCCCGGACCGGATCCGGGTCGGCCAGCAGGGGGGCCAGCGCGGCGGCCACTTCCTCCTCCGCCTGGTGCCAGGTCAGGCGGCTGCGGCCGGGCTTCGGCCCGGGATGTCCGTCGGGCAGGGGATGGCCGCGGCGCGGGAACCGGCCGTCGGGTTCGATGCCCTGGCGGAACAGGGCGTAGTCGTGGAGGGAGGTCCCGGGGGTGAGCGCCGCGCGCTCGTCGCGGGCGCTCACCGGGCGGGGTGGGACTCGATTCCGTAGGTCATGCGGGGAGCCTGTCAGGCCGGCTCAGGACGCGTCCAGTGAAAATACGGCCTCGCCCCGCGCCCGGCCGTTGACCTGCAGCTGCACCAGGTGTTCGCCGGAGTGGTAGCGGCGGGTGGTGATCGGTTTGAAGGAGTGGCGCTTGGTGCCGGTGAGAGTCTCGCCCGGGGCCAGGGTGCGGGTGGTGAGCTTGAAGACCTTCGGGGTGCGGGTGCCGTTGGCCTTCGTGTGGTGGATGACGTAGTCCACCACCAGCTCCACCGGGAGCCTGCCGGTGTTGGTGACCGCGTAGTCGAAGACGAGGAACTCGCCCACGGCGACCCGAGGCGTGGTCACCACCGGCCCCTTCACCGCGACCGGGACGTCGGGGGAGTGTCCGAGCAGGGTCAGCGCCTCGGGCCGGCCGGCCTTGATCAGGGTGCGCAGGCCGTGCCGGACGACGCGATCCGTCGTCGTGGGCGCGGGGGTGCCGGGGGTACCGGGCGTGGCGGGCGTGGCGGGCGTGTCCTCGGCCAGCCAGCGGGCGGCGGTCTCCACCGCCAGCTCCGGGTGGTCGCGGCTGATGTCGTTCAGGTGGTTGGCGACGGAGCGGCGCACGTACTCGGACTCGTCGCGGTGGAGGGCGTCCAGCACCGGCAGCGCCGGGCGCGGGTCGGCGATGAAGGCGGGCAGCTGCGGGGCCCACGGCAGCCGGGGCCGGGTGCCCTCGCTGGCGAGGCGGCGTACGTGCGGGTCCGGGTCGGCGGTCCACTCCTGTACGACGGCCAGGGCGCGGGCCGGGTCGGCGCGCAGGAAGGGGCGTACGGCGGATTCGGCGGTCAGCCGGGGGGTGAGGTCGTGCAGCAGCGCGAGGCCGGGCTCGAACACCTCCAGCCCGCGGACGGCGACGGCCTCGTTGACGGGGAAGGTCATCCAGCCGTCGAAGCCGGGGTCGGCGAGGGCGGTGCGTACGACGGCTTCGAAGCCGGGCCAGTCGTCGGGGAGGTCGGCGAGGACGGCGTCGCGGACGGCTTTGACGCGCCCGCTGTACGTCAGCCGGTCGAGCGCGGCGGCGCAGGCGTCCAGGGCGGGCGAGGTGTGGCGGCCGGCTGCCCGGGCGAGCAATCGGGCCAGGTTACTGACGGTATCCGCGCTGAGGAGTTCGTCGGCCGTGGGCATGGGGCCAGTCTGGCGGACGGCGCCCCGGTTTGGGGGGCCCTGAAAATTGCCACGGGAAAGTTTTGAATGGTGCAAAACGGGCAGAGCTGCGGTTTCCGCATTCCGGAAGCTTGGGCTTGACGCCTGTCGATGCCCGGCTGGCGGCCGAGTGGACCTTTCATTACCAGCGCGTGAACTCTCCCAGCCTCAAGATTCAAAGGAATTTAGACCTGTGGAGTACCGGACTAAAGTCTTCCGGATGAGGAAACCGCAGCATCTAACGTCCTGACTCATGACACAGCTGGACACGCGGCCCCAGGCCGGAGACACGGTAAGCGGAGCCGACAAGGGCGGCGTTCGTGGCAAGGGCCTCGGCAAGGGCTCCGTCGGTCTGATGGGCAGTGCCGTCATCGGCATCTCCACCGTCGCCCCCGTCTACTGCCTCACCTCGACCCTCGGCTCCACCGCCGGCGAGGTCGGCCTGCAGATGCCGGCCGTCTTCCTGGCCGGATTCCTCCCCATGCTCCTGGTCGCCTTCGCGTACCGCGAGCTCAACAAGGTCATGCCGGACTGCGGCACCTCCTTCACCTGGACCGTGAAGGCCTTCGGGCCGCGCCTCGGCTGGATGTGCGGCTGGGGCCTGGTGATCGCCACGATCATCGTGCTCTCCAACCTGGCCGGCGTCGCCACCTCCTACTTCTGGCTCCTCGCCGGCGAGATCACGAACAACCCGTCGATCGCCGCGCTGGACGAGAACAAGCTCGTCCACATCACCACCTGCCTGACCCTGATCGCCGTCGCCACCGCGATCAGCTACCGCGGCATGACGGCCACGAAGGGTGTGCAGTACGCCCTGGTCGGGCTCCAGCTGGTCGTCCTCGCCGTCTTCGTCGCGATGGCCTTCCAGAAGGCCTCCGCCGGCACCTTCGACACCGGCCTGGACTTCTCCTGGTCCTGGATGAACCCCTTCGCGGTCGAGTCCATGGCGGCCTTCACCGCCGGACTCTCCCTCTCGATCTTCATGTACTGGGGCTGGGACGCCTGCCTGGCCACCAACGAGGAGACCACCGGCTCCGAGAAGACCCCCGGCCGCGCCGCGCTCGTCGCCATGGTCGTGCTCGTCGGCTCGTACCTCGCCACCGGCATCGCCGCCCAGATGGCCGTCGGCTCCGGCGGCGAAGGCCTCGGCCTCGCCAACGAGGAGACCTCCGGCAACGTCTTCGCGGCCCTCGCCGGCCCCGTGATGGGCCCGGTCCTCGGCATCACGCTCTTCATCGCGGTCCTGGCCTCCGCCGCCGCCTCCCTGCAGACCACCTTCATCCCGGTGGCCCGCACGGTCCTGGCCATGTCCACGTACGAGGCCCTGCCGCCCTCCTACGCCAAGGTCCACCCGAAGTTCAAGACCCCGGGCCGCGCCACGGTCATGGCGGGCATCGCGACCGGCGCGTTCTACACGATCATGACCCTGGTCAGCGAGAACGTCCTCACCGACACGATCTTCGCGCTCGGCCTGATGATCTGCTTCTACTACTCGCTGACGGCCTTCGCCTGCACCTGGTACTTCCGCAAGGAGCTCGGCAACTCCGCCCGCGACCTGTTCTTCAAGGGCGTCTTCCCGGTCCTCGGCGGCCTCCTCCTCGCCGCGGTCTTCTTCAAGACCCTCTACGACACCTACGACCCGGCCTACGGCTCCGGCTCCGGCATCTTCGGCGTGGGCAGCGTCTTCATCATCGGCGTCGGCCTGCTGCTCCTCGGCCTGGTCATCATGCTGATCACGGCCCGCCGCAGCCCGGCCTTCTTCCGCGGCGAAATCCTGACGAAGACCACGCCGGCCCTGGTGGTCAAGGACTGACCCCGGCCGCCCCGTCGTCCCCTGTGTCACCCTTCGCGGGCCCCGGATCGAACCCCCCTCGATCCGGGGCCCGCGGGCATGTCCGGAGGCGGGGGGCCGGCGTACCGGTGTCACCCGAAGCGTGGAACCGGGCGAGAGGGGCCGGTGACTCGGGTGTGGTGGGGTCGTTGGGACATGCATGAACGTCATGAAGCGCACCCTCGCCGCCCTCGCCCTCTCCGGCGGCGCCGCCGTCGCCCTGGTCCCCGCCGTCGCACACGCCGAGGAATCCCCCCTCAAGAGCACCCCGATCACCGAGCGGATCGTCGAGATCGCCGACAACCCCTCCCAGGCCGTCACCGACGCCGAGACCGCCGTCGGCGTGGCCACCTCCGCACTCGGCACCTCCACCGAGGCGGCCGAATCCTCCCTGACCGGCGCGGGCGGCGCCCTCGACAGCGGCCTCCCGAAGGCCCCGTCGGTGGGGCTGTAGCCGAGCCTTCCGGATGCGCGGCCGGTTCGGCTTGGTCGGTTCGGTTCGGCCCGGCTCAGCCCCGGTTCGGTTCGGCTCGGCCCGGCTCGGCTCGGCTCGGCCTGGCTCGGCCCGGCTCGGCTCAGCTCGACGGGGTGAGCAGCAGGAGCGGGATCTCGCGGGTGGTGGCCGTGCGGTAGGCCGCGTACGAAGGCATCGACGCCACCACCCTCGGCCACAAGCGGGCCGCCTCGGCAGCGGTGGCGGGGCGGGCCGTCGCCGGGAACGTCGACCGGCCCACCTGGAGAACGGCCCGCGGATCCGCCAGCAGGTTCAGGTACCAGGCCGGGTGCCGGTCCGAACCCCCGTTGGACGCGGTCAGGACGTACGCCCCGCCGTCCCGTACGTACGCGAGGGCCGTCCGGCGCAGTACCCCCGAGGTCCGGCCCCGGGTGGTGAGCAGCAGATCGTCCACCCCGGGTCGCGGCACCCCACCGGTCTCCTCGAAGCGCCGGATGTGCTCGGCCACCCAGGGCGCCGGGCTGTCGAGTACGGGCTCGCGGCTTGGGGCGAACGGTGCGCCCGGGGCTGCCGGTCCGGCCGGGGTGGCCGGTGCTGCCGGTCCGCCTTGCGCGTCCGGTCCGCCTTGTGGGTCCGGTCCGCCCCGTGTGCCCGCCTTCATGCCCTGACCCGCCTTCATGCCCAGACCCGCCTTCATGTCGAGACCCGCCCTCATGCCGAGACCCCCGCGTGCTTTCCGTGCACCGTCGGCCGCTCCACCTCGTCGAGCAGTGCCCGCGCGAAGTCGCCCGGCGTGATCCGGGCCGCCGCCTCGGCCGGGGCGAAGGCGTACCGCCCCGCCGGTGCGCCCTCGTGGTCGAAGTCTCCGGCCGGGCTCAGCGCCGCCCAGTCCAGCCCGGCCGCAGCCGCCGCCGCCCGCAGTTCCTCCGTGCCGGCGCCGTGGCCGACGTAGAACTCCCGCCACTCCTGCGGATACCCGTCGGTGTCCATCAGCAGCTCCCCGCCCGCCGTCGGCAGTACGGACGCCAGCCCGACCCACACCACCCGCCGCACCCCGGCCGCCGCCAGCCCGGCGGCGACGGCCCGGGCCGCCGCCGGGAAGAACTCCCCGGGCCGGGCCGTCCCGTCGTACACGGCGACGACTGCCGCATCGTGCCCGGCCGCCACCCGGGCCACCGCCTCGGCAGAGGTCACGTCCGCGTCCGCCCGGCCCGCCGCGGTGACCGGGAGGCCCCGGCGCCGCGCCTCGGCAACGGCGGCCCGGCCGACCCGCCCGGCGGCACCGAGGACGAGGAGCCGGGTGCGGCTGAATGTGTCGGTGTTGGTGTCGGTGTCGGTGTTGGTGTCCGTGTGCGTGTTCGCGTTCATGGTGGGGAGCGTAGGGAAGGGCCTGGTTACCGATCGGATACCGCCGTACCGTGTGGATCATGACGCCGCCGACACCGCTGAGACCGGAGTCCCAGGAGCCTCTGGACCCGGAGATGTTCGATCCCGTCTGCCCGTCCACGCTCGTGCCGTTCCGGGTGGGCGACAAATGGGCGCCGATGATCCTGCGCTGCCTGGAAGGCGGGCCGAGGCGTTTCTCGGAACTGAAGGTGCCGCTGCGCGGCATCACCGCCAAGTCGCTGACGCAGTCGCTGCGCGGACTGGAACGCGACGGCTTCGTGGTGCGGGAGCCGGTGGGCGGCTACGCCCTCACCGTCCTCGGCCGCGGGCTGCTGGGACCGCTGGACGTTGCCTGCGCATGGACGCGGGAACATTGGGACGAGCTGATCGACGCGCGTGAGGCGGGGCTGGAGAGGGGCGGGGCGGAGGGCCAAGCCCAAGCGGCGGGCTGATCGTTGACCAGTGCATGGTTCTCTGGTTGCTCAATCACGTCAGTACCTTCGCGCTCGGCTTCCTCCTCGTCGGTGGCATCGTCGCCCTCGCCATCACCGGCAGCCTCGCCGCCCGCCGCCGCTTCCCTCACCTCGCGGCGGGCGAGCACAACGAGATGGTGGGAGTCGCCCTCGGCATGTTCGGGGCGATCTACGGGATCATCCTCGCCTTCGTGGTCGTGACCCTCTGGACCCAGCTGGAGAACACCCAGACCATCGTCGCGACGGAAGCGACCGACCTCGCCTTGGTCGTGCGCAGCGCGGAAGTCTTCCCGCCCGCCGACCGGGCCCGCATCGAGAAGGCGGTGGGCGAGTACGCGCACGCGGTGGTCGAGGTCCAGTGGCCGCTGATGCGGGCCGGCCGGCCCAGCTACGAGGCGACGGCCCGGCAGACCCACGAGATGTACGTGGCGTTGCAGTCGTACGAGCCGACGACGGCCCGCGCCCAGACCTTCTACGACGAGGCCGCTGCCCGCCTCAACGACGTGGCGGAGCAACGCCGGGCACGCATCACCATGGCGGAGACCGCCCTGCCGACGCTGCTGCAAGTGCTGGTGTACGGAGGCGCGCTGGTGATCCTGCCGCTCACCTTCCTGTTCGGTCTGCGCAGCCTGAAGATGCAGCTCCTGTTCGTGTCCGCAGTGGCGGCACTGATCGCCTTCAGCCTCCTGCTGGTGATGGTCCTGGACCGCCCGTTCGCCGGCGAACTGAGCGTCAGCCCGGCCCCGTACAAGGAGGCGGCCCTGGCGAAGTTCTGGCCGGGGGAGTAGGGGGCGGGGCGGGACGCGGGACGCTGCGTTGCTGCTGCTGGGCGTACGGGGCGCGCGGTGCGGGCTTGCTTCTTTGCCCCCTTCTCGGGGCCGGGGTGGGTCGGGGCTTCCCGCCCGCCCCCTGGGGTTTCGGCTGGACGGAGTCCCGACTCTGGGCGGGCTCTCGCGACGCACGGCGCGGGCCCACTGGCCTGCTGGGCGGCACCGCCCGGCCCCATCTGGGGCGGAGCCCCGCTTGCCAGCCCCGCCGGGGTGGTTGCGGGGGCCGGGCCGCGACCCCGCTTTCAGCCCCGCCGGCGTTTGAGGCGCGGGGTCTGGGGCGGAGCCCCGCACGCGGCGGAGCCGCATATCAGGTACTGCGGGAAGGGGCGGGTAGGGGAAAGGCTCCGCGCAGCGGCCCACCAGGCCGCGACCCTGCTTACTGCTGGAGCGGCGGCTGGCCGGGGCGGGCTCGGCCAGGCCGGGCTGGTCTATTGGGCGGGGCCACAGGGTGCCGGGGCTTCGCCTGGACGGAATCGAAGGAACAGGCGGGGGGCCTTCCCGGCAGTCCCAGTGTCATTCCGTGTCCGTCCGCCCCGTCAAGGGCGCTCCTTCGTCGCGTCGCTTCGCGATTCCGCTCCGCTCCACCCTTGACAGACCGGCCGGCCCCGGAAAGACAAGGACTGTCGGGAAGCCCCGAAAGAAGGGCAGGGGGACAGGACCCCATACGGCCCCGCCCAGCAGCTTGCCCTGCGGCTGCCGCCCGGCCGGCCGCCCTGACGGGCGGACAGCTCCGATTCCCCGAAACCAGACCCGGGCAGCAAGCCAAGCGACAGGGCGCGCCGGATCGCTACGCGCTTCTCCCGGCCAAGCGTCCCCGGCCCGTCCGTGGCCGAACATAGGCCGCCCACCGGCCATCACGAGTGCAGGCCGTCAGTCGGCAGACGGATCGCCTGTGGCCGGGCATAGGCCGCCCGACATGCCGCGACGGGTGCAGGCGGTCAGGCGTCGGACGGGCCGTCTGTGGTTGGGCACCGCCCCACCGCGGGTGCGGCGGCTCGGTGGCGGGCGGATGACGGGGAGACGGAACTCGGAGCAGGGTCAGCGGCCCAGGGCGTAGCCGAACGGGCTGCCGGCCGGGAGCGAGCTGAAGGTGCCGGCGAAGAGGTTGCGGGCGCCGGTGACCGTCGGGCCGGTGGCCGAGCCGCGCACGAAGCTCACCATGCCGTCCCCGTAGTACGGCCACTCCGTACTCGTGTTGTTCTCGCCGTTGGCGGAGACCGTCAGTTCGGCCAGCTTGTCCTTCGTGTAGTCCACGAGGCCGACCTGGTAGCCGAACTTGTCGTGGATCTCCGAGACACCGGGCATCCCCGCCGTGTCCTGGGTCAGGAGCATGCCGCCGGTGGCCGTCACGATGCCCGTCGCGCTGCCGCGCAGCACGGTGACCGAGCCGGCGTCCTGGATCGTGCCCTGGTCCTCGCCCATGGCTCCGATGGCGAGTTCCGGGTGCCCGTCCCCGGTGACGTCGCCGATCGCGACGGACGAGCCGAACTTGTCGTAGTCCTCCGCGACTCCCGGTACACCCGCGGTCGACTGCGTGATCACCTTCTGGGGCTCGTCGGTGATACCGCCGACACGGCCCTTGTAGATGGCCACCTCGCCGCCGGGCGCTTCGAACTCGTTGGTCGGGCGGCCGATCACGATCTCGGCCTTGCCGTCCTTGTCCAGGTCCCCGACGGCCGCGTCGCTTCCACCCTGGTACGGGCCCCCGGGCCACCAGGTCGCGGACTCGTCCAGCTTGCCCTTCCCGCCGTGGGAGACCCCGAACATCGGCGCACCGCCCAAAGCCGTGTACTGGAACACGACGTCGTCGCGCCCGTCCCCGTCCACGTCACCGGCGGCCAGACCGTGCAAGCCGAACGTGGTGGCGTCCGTCGTGCGCGTCAGCGTCGTGGCCCCGGCCGCCACCGTGAAACGGCGCATGCCGCCTTCGGGCATGGCCCGTTCCGTCGCCACCACATCGGGACGGCCGTTGCCGTCCATGTCGGCTGCCGTGACGGCCAGGCCCAACTGCTTGGTGGTCCCCATCAGACGTGAGGCCTTGCCGAGACCCGTGGGGCTGCCGAAGAGCACCGTCACCGATCCGGGCGCCTGGTCGACGGCGACCGCGCCGACGCGGTCCCTCGGGGCGCCCACGGCCAGGTCCGAGAAACCGTCGCCGTTGAAATCGCCGACGGCCAGGGAGTAGCCGAAGTTGTCGTTGACGTCGGGATCACCCGGGATGCCCGTGCTCGACTGGGTGATCACCTTGCGCTGGGCGGTGACCAGCCCGTCCGGGCCGCCCGGCATGACCGCCACATAGCCGGCGCCCGCCTTGCCGCCGACCGCCGCCCCCGGGGCACTGGTGACGAAGTCGTTGTACCCGTCCCCGTTGAAGTCGCTCTTGCGTACGCCCGAAGCGTCGGCCGCAGCGGCGGGACCCGCCGACACCACCGTTGCCGCGACCGCGAGCACCGCCCATCCCTTGCGTATCCGCACAATCCCACCTGATCTGTTCGACGTCCGCCCACCGGCGGTGCGGACAGACTGTAGGGCACCCCCTCCGTCCGATTGCCGCCACCCCATGCCCGGCCACGGCCTGCGTGAGAAATGGCTGTTGGCGGCTTATGTCCGGCCATAGGCGGTCCAGGGACGCTGAGACGGGAGAAGCGTGCCGCGATCGTTGGCGGCTTATGTCCGGCCACAGGCGGTCCGGGGACGCTGAGACGGGAGAAGCGCGTAGCGATCTGGCGCGCCCTGTCGTTCGGTCCTGCTGCCCGGGTCTGGCTTCGGGGAATCGGAGCTGTCCGCCCGGCAGGGCGGCCGGTCGGGCGGCAGCCGCCGCGGAAGCTGCGGAGCATGGCCGCATGGATATCGCTCCCCCCATGCCATCCCCCCGGGGGCCGCCCGACAGTCTCTGTCTGGGCGGGCCGGTTCGGGCTGTCAAGGGTGGAGCGGAGCGGAATCGCGAAGCGACGCGACGAAGGAGCGCCCTTGACGGCCCGGGCCGGCACGCTCGGACACTGGACTGGCGGGCAGCCTCCGGGCGCTCTTCCGGCCCCGGTCCAGGGAGTGTGCCTATCGGGCCGTCGCCGTGACCCCGCTGATGAAGCTGGTCCAGCTGGTGGGGGACAGGGCCAGCTCGGGTCCCGCCGTCACCTTGGAGTCCCGGACGTGGACGGCGTCCGTGCAGGCCGCCACCTCGACGCAGTCGTCGCCGTCGCTGCCGCTGTATGTCGACTTGCGCCAGGAGAGGGCCACCTCGACGCAGCTGTCGCCGTCGCTGCCGCTGTAACTGCTCTTGAACCACCGCAGATCGGAGTTGCCACTCATAGCGTTCCTCGCAATCGCTTCAACAGGCTCACGGAGTCCGCGGGATTGAGAGCCTGAGAGCGCAGTTTGGCATAACGCTGGTGGAGGATGCTGATCTCCTTGGGGTCGGAGATCAGCTGGCCGGACCGCTGGCCTTCGCTGTACGCGAGCCACGTGTGGTCCGCTGTTTCCAGGAGCTGGATGGGGCCGTCGGTGCCCGCGTGGTCCGGCTGGACCGTGGGGATCAGCTGGAGCTCGACGCTTGGGAGTTCGGCGGCCATCAGGAGGTGGTCGATCTGCTCCAAGGTGATGTCGCGGCTGCCCGTCTGCCGGTCGATCAGGGGCTGATCGAGGATGAAACTGAAGGCCGTGAAGGGCTCCCGGACCAGCAACCGCTGACGTTCGAGACGGGCGCGAACCTTGGCTTCCACCTGCTGGTGGGTTTTGACCGGTGGGACGTTCGCGATGAGGGCCCGGGCGTAGGCCTCTGTCTGCAGCAGTCCCGGGATCACCCGGCACTCGTACGTGTTCAGGGCCACCGAGTCCTCCTCCAGGAGGGCCCACTTGCGGAACCAGGAGGCCAGGCCGCGCTGGCGGGTCGCCTGCCTGGCGGCCAGGCGGATGACGCCGAAGGCGTCGAGTGCCTCCTCGACGCGCTCGATGTACCGGTCGGACGGAAACCGGCGGCCTTGTTCCACCGACCCGACGTACTGCACGGAGTACCGGATCCTCGGGGCGAGTTGCTCCTGTGTCAGGCCCGCCCGCTTGCGGAAGGCCTTTGTCATCTCGCCGAAGTTGCGCAGGCTGTTGTCCGGCTCCGGCTCGGCCCCGTAGTCACCGTCACTGTCGTTCTCGACACTCGTCATGGCGGTCACCTCCCCGGCGGAAATGCTCACGGAAAGTGACTCGGACTGTCCAGTCCCGAGGCTCGTACAGTCGCATCTGTACGAGCGCCCCTGCTGTAGAACTACCTGGTCAACGCGGGAACTTGACGCCATGACACCAGTGGATGAGCTTGCTGCGACCCCCGTACACACGTTCACTCAGCGTTTCAGTGCCACGCGGCGCGGCGCCCGGCTGGCCCGGCATCTGGCGGTCATTCAGCTGGCCGACTGGGGCGTGCCGCTCGGGACCGGTGCGTCCGATGCGGCCGCGCTGGTCGTGGCCGAGCTGGTGGCCAATGCCGTCACCCACGGGCTGGTGCCCGGGCGGGACTTCGAGCTGAGGATCGTCCTGGTGCACGGGCTGATCCGGGTCGAGGTGTCGGATGCGCGCCGGGATCGGCGGCCCGTCGTGCGGGGGCACGAGCGGGGCGCCGAGGCCGGCTACGGCATGCGGATCGTGGAGGCGATCGCCGCCGGGTGGGGGGTGCACGACCGGGTGGTCGGGAAGACGGTGTGGGCCGAGCTGCCGGTCATCCGGTGAGGCTCAGCCCCAGGTGCGGGAGCAGAGTACGAGCCGGTAGCCGTCGGGGTCGGCGACGGTGACTCCGTACTCGTCCCAGTAGGGGTTGTGGGCCGGCACGCGGGTGCCGCCGGCCGCGACCAGGCGCTCGACGAGGGCCTCGTCGGGCGCCTGGCCGAGGTAGACGACGAACAGGTCGTCGACGGTGGGGGTGGGGGCTATGGGGTTCTCGGGGTCCAGGGTCAGCTCGAAGTGCCAGGCGCCGCCCGCGGGGCCGACCATGAGCAGGTCGTGCTCGCCGGGGGTGCGTTCGGTGGTCCGCCACAGCACGTCGAGGCCGAGGCCGTCGACGTAGAAGCGCTCGGCGGCGGCCAGGTCGAGGGAGGGGCGGGCGACGCGGACGTGCGCGTGTGAGTCGATCATGGATTGAGCGTACGACCCCCGGCGCCGGCCAGCCCATGTTCTCCCCGCCTGGGACCCGGCCCCGATTTTCCTCGATGCGGCCGGGCGTCAGGTGTGGTGGTTGCGGAGGAGGGCGTCCATCTCTTCGAGCGAGACGGACTCCTTGCGGGGTTCGGCCTCCGCCGCATCGGCCAAGCCGTTGAGCCATGCGTCCTCGGCGTCCTCGGCGAGGCGACGGAGTCGCCGGTACTCGTCGATGCCGATGACGACGGCTTCCTGCTGCCCCCGTCGCGTGATGATCGTGGGGACGCCGTCCTGGTGTGCGCGTTCGACGACGTCCGCGAGTTGGCTGCGGACATAGGCCATCGCCGCGATCACGGGCTCGCTCATGCAGCCAATGTGCCAGAGCGGCCGCTACGCCGCCTTCGCGCTCGCCAGGATCGTCGCGATCTCCTCGCGTTCGGCCGGGCCGTTCGGCTGGGTGACGCCGAGGAGGAAGGCGGAGCGGGCGTCGGAGAGGGTCATGACGGTGAGGCGGAGGTGGGCGGTGCCGCCGTCGCCGTCGTCGATCTTGAGGGTGACGGTGTGGGCGGGGCGGCCGCTGACCGTCGTGGGGTGGGACTCGTCGATCGTGGAGCGGCCGTCCGGGAAGAAGAACGTCGCGTTGGACCGGGCGGAGCGCTCCGCCCGCTGCTTCAGCTCGGCCTCCGGGATGGTTCCGGCCCGGCCGGCGAGGACCGTGGCGCCGGTCTTGGTGTCCTTGTCCGTCTTGCCGATGGTCGAGGTGAAGGCGTTGATGAGCTTGCCCTGTTCCTCGGGCTGCTTCCAGCCTTCGGGGATGCCGTACGAGATGCCCGCGGCCGCGTCCGTGACCCGGGGGCGGCCGGCCAGCGGGGCGTCGTCCCGGTCGCCCAGCAGCCACCAGCCGGCCGCGGCGAGCAGCGCCAGTACGAGTGCCAGGGCGCAGACGACTGCCGTGCGGCGGGTGCGGCGTTGCGGCTGCATCGACGGCGGCGGACCGAAAGCTGCTGCTGGGGGCGGCGGGGTAGTCATGGGTCGAGTCTCGCGGGCCGGGGCCGCTCCGGCCTGAGTGGAGGTACTCAGGCCGGTACTCAGATGACGTCCTCCCAGGGGGGTTCTCGGAGGGCGCGTTCTCGGACGGTCCAGGACTTGCTCCCGTCCGGCCGCGGCTGGAGGTGGCCGGGGCTACAAGTACTGCGCGAACTCGTCCAGGGCGCGCAGGACTGCCGGTTCCGCGGCCGAAGGCAGCTGGACCACGACCTCCTCGATGCCCAGGTCCGCGTAGTGGGCGAGCTTCCCGGCCGAGGGGTGGACGGCGTACGGGACCACCTGGAGCGCCTTCGGGTCGCGGCCGGCCAGCTCCCAGGAGGCCCGGAGGACCGGGAGGGAGTCGGTCAGGCCGCGGCCGCCGATGGGCAGCCAGCCGTCGGCGTACTCGGCGATGTGGGTGAACAGCTTGGGGCCGGCCGCGCCGCCGATCAGGGTGCGCGGCCCGTGCAGGGGGGCGCCGCCGGCCAGTTCGCGGGCGGGCTGGGCCGGCTTGGGGTGGGCGAAGCTGGCCCGGACCGAGCCGAACTCGCCGATGTAGCCCTCCGGCTGCGGGGCCCACAGGGCCCGCATCAGCGCCATCCGGTCCCGGACCAGTTCGCGGCGGGTGCGCCAGTCGACGCCGTGGTCGGCGGCCTCCTCGACGTTCCAGCCGTACCCGATGCCGAGGGTGAACCGGCCGCCGGACAGGTGGTCGAGGGTGGCGACCTGCTTGGCCAGGTCCACCGGGTCGTGCTGGGCGACCAGGGTGATCCCGGTGCCGAGCCGGAGCCGCTCGGTGACGGCCGCGGCCTGTCCGAGCGCCACGAAGGGGTCCAGGGTGCGGCCGTACTGCTCGGGCAGCTCCCCGCCCATCGGGGCGGGGGAATCCCGGGAGACCGGGATGTGGGTGTGCTCGGGCAGGTACAGGCCGGCGAACCCGCGTTCCTCCAGGCTGCGGGCGATACGGACGGGGGACACGGTCCGGTCCGTCAGGAAGATGGTGGCGGCGATCCTCATGTGCTGGCACCTCCGTCGAGTGGATGCCTCACCGTACGGTCTGGGCATCCAATTGCCGAGAGGGCGCAGAGGCTTGTCCCGGCCGCTATCCCCGCGGGTACCGGGCCAGCCAGCCCGGGGAGGAGACCGCCGGGCCGTGCAGGGTCGGGCCCTGGGTCATCTCCAGGGCGAAGTCGTCGGAGAGCTCCAGGATGGTCGCCCGGCCTTCCAGGTCGGCCAGCCAGGGTGCGGGCAGGGCGGTTTCACCGTGCAGGGCGCCCAGCAGGGCTCCGCAGAGTGCGCCGGTGGCCGTCGAATCGCCGCCGTGGTTGACGGCCAGGCGCAGGCCGTGCCGGACGTCCTCGGCGACCAGCGCGCAGTACACGGCGACGGCGAGGGCGTCCTCCGCGTCCCGGCCGTCGCCCGGCGAGAGGGACTCGACCGCCTTCGGGGAGGGCGGGCCCGCGGTGACCGCCGACACCGCCCGCTGAAGCGCGTCCGCCACCGGCTGCCGGCCGGGCCGTGCCTCCAGCAGCTCCAGGGCCCGCTGCACGGAGGCGTCCAGGGAGTCGCCCCGGGTCAGGCCGTGCACGATCACCGCGTAGGCGCCGGCCGACAGGTAGGCGGTGGGGTGGCCGTGGCTCTGCGCCGCGCATTCCACCGCCAGTTGGAGGACCAGTGCGGGATCCCAGCCGACGAGCAGTCCGAAGGGGGAGGAGCGGACGGTCGCGGCGGCGTCGCGTGCCGTCGGGTTCTTCGGCTTGTCCAGAGTGCCGAGGATCTCGTCGCCGAAGCCGGTCAGGCAGGCGCGGTCGGGGCCGCGCCGGGCGTAGAGCCATTCCTCGTGGGCCAGCCAGCCGTTGTCCTTGCGCCGCTCGTCCGGCCCCCAGTCGTGCTGGGTGGCGGCCCAGCGCAGGTAGGCGCGGTGGATGTCGGTGGGTGGGTGCCAGGCGCCGGTGTCCCGGCGTACGTGCGCCCGTATCAGCCCGTCCACGGTGAACAGGGTGAGCTGGGTGGAGGCGGTGACCGCGCCGCGGCGGCCGTAGGCCGGGGCGGGTTCGGTGAGGCCTTCCAGGCCGTGGGTCTCGCGGATGCCGTCCAGGGAGAGGCCGGCCACGGGTGCGCCGAGGGCGTCGCCGATGGCGGCGCCGAGCAGGGTGCCGCGGACCCGGCTGCGGAAGTCCTGTTGTTCGGACCGGCCCCACAGGCCTGTGGTCACGGCGCTCGTCACGGCCACGGCGCCGTGGCCGTCCGCCCGTTGCGCCGTGCTCTCCGCCACCGCGTCCATGCAGTCTCCCCCACCCTCGCTCTGGCGCGCACTGTAGTGGACAGGTTCGGTCGAAATCGGAAGCTCTCCGTCAAGCAGCCCGTAACCGAGCGCAGAAAGGCCGGAAAGCGAATACTTCCGGCCGCTCTGGCCCTCACCACCAGGCGAGTGGCACGTTTTGCCACTTGTCGTCGGGGTGGCTGGTTCAGGCCACGTCTCGTTCACACCCGGTTTCCCCGCGCCGCCCAGCCTCGGTGTCATGAAGAAGGCAACCCTCGCCGCGACCGCCGTCGCCTCCGCTCTCACCCTCTCCTTGGCCGTGGCCCCGGCCGCCACCGCCGCCACCGCCACCACCGCCCCCGGGCAGGGGCACGGGCACCACCACACCAGGCACGCCGCCATCCCGTTCACCGAGGCCACCGTCACCGCCGGCGCCGACGGTTCGTACACCCTGAAGTGGAAGGCCCACGGCACCGAGCGCGTTGCGATCAAGGCCAATGGCAAGGTCGTGGCCAAGGGCGGCGCCACCGGCCGGGCCGTGGTCACCGGGCTGCCCGCCGCCGACCGCCAGTGGTTCGACTT
Organism: Streptomyces sp. NPDC051211; assembly: GCF_040689505.1. Taxonomy (NCBI): domain Bacteria; kingdom Bacillati; phylum Actinomycetota; class Actinomycetes; order Kitasatosporales; family Streptomycetaceae; genus Streptomyces; species Streptomyces sp. NPDC051211. The sequence continues at coordinate 161,994 of NZ_JBFBAV010000010.1, read as the reverse complement.
CACCCCGGACCGCGGGCAGGGCCTGCGCCTCGCCGACCGCCTGATCAAGCTCGACGGCACGGTCAACTTCCGTGACACGGGCGGCTACCGCACCGCCGGCGGCCAGTGGGTCAAGATGGGCGAGGTCTACCGCTCCGACGCCCTCGACAAGCTCACCGCCGACGACCTGGCCAAGCTGCAGCGGCTCGGCGTGAAGACGGTCTTCGACCTGCGCATGGCGGACGAGCGGGCCGAGGACCCGGACCGCGTCCCGGCCGGCGCCCAGTACGTGGTCGCCGACGTGTTCGCCGGCTCCGGCTCCTTCCAGACCCTGCCGAAGACCCCCGACGAGGCCGTCAAGGCCATGGTCGACGCCGAGAAGGCCATGGTCGGCGGCGAGGGCGGCCGGAAGGCCTACACCCGGGTCTTCGAAGGCATCCGCAGCGACGACAGCCGCGCCGTCCTCTTCCACTGCACCGCCGGCAAGGACCGCACCGGCTGGTCCAACGCCGCCCTGCTCACCGCCCTCGGCGTGCCGCAGGAGACGGTCATGGCCGACTACCTGGCCAGCAACGACTACCGCAAGGCCGCCAACGACGCGATACTCGGCCACCTGCCGCCGCAGCAGGCAGCCGTCTACAAGCCGCTGCTCGACGTCCGGCCCGAGTACCTCAACTCCGGATACGACGAGGTCAAGGCCAGGTTCGGCTCCTTCGACCGCTACCTGGAGGACGGCCTCGGCATCGACGCCCGCGAGCTGAAGCGCCTCAAGAAGGACCTCCTCGTCGGCTAGTCGGCCAGGGGCAGGAGCTCCGGGAGGTGGCCGTCCGACGCGGCGGCCGCCTCCTGCCGTTCCGCCGGCACCTCCCCGTACAGGGTGGTCCGGGCCTTCGCCGGACGTCCGGCCGCCTCCGCCACCGCCACCAGGTCGCGAACCGACTTGTACGAGCCGTAACTCGAGCCCGCCATCCGGGAGATGGTCTCCTCCATCAGCGTTCCGCCCAGGTCGTTCGCCCCGGACCGCAGCATCTCGGCCGCGCCCTCCGCGCCCAGCTTCACCCAGCTGGTCTGGATGTTGGTGATGTGCGGGTGCAGGAGCAGCCGGGCCATCGCCGTGACCGCCCGGTTGTCGCGGACCGTCGGACCCGGCCGTGCGATGCCCGCCAGGTACACGGGCGCGTTGGTGTGGATGAAGGGCAGCGTCACGAACTCGGTGAAGCCCCCGGTCTGCTGCTGGATGCGGGCCAGGGTGCGGAAGTGGCCGAGCCAGTGCCGGGGCTGGTCCACGTGCCCGTACATCATCGTGGACGAGGAGCGGATGCCCAGCTCGTGGGCGGTGGTCACGACATCGATCCAGTCGGCGGCCGGCAGCTTGCCCTTGGTGAGCACCCAGCGGACCTCGTCGTCCAGGATCTCCGCCGCCGTCCCCGGGATCGAGTCCAGCCCGGCCTCCTTGGCCGCCGTCAGCCACTCCCGTACCGACATCCCCGTACGGGTCGCGCCGTTCACCACCTCCATCGGCGAGAAGGCGTGCACGTGTATGCCCGGGACCCGCTCCTTCACCGCCCGCGCGATGTCGAAGTACGCCGTCCCCGGCAGGTCCGGGTGGATGCCGCCCTGCATGCACACCTCGACCGCGCCCACCTCCCAGGCCTGCTGCGCCCGGTCGGCGACCTGGTCCAGCGACAGGGTGTAGGCGTCGGCGTCCGTGCGGCGCTGCGCGAAGGCGCAGAACCGGCAGCCGGTGTAGCAGACGTTGGTGAAGTTGATGTTCCGGGTGACGACGTAGGTGACCTCGTCCCCGACCACCGACTTCCGCAGGTCGTCGGCGATCCGGCAGAGCGCGTCCAGGGCCGGCCCGTCGGCGTGCAGCAGGGCCAGCGCCTCGCCGTCGGTGAGCCGGGTCGGGTCGTCGGCGGCCGTCGCCAGGGCCGCCCGTACGTCGGTGTCGATGCGCTCGGGCACCATTCCGGGGGCCGCGGCCTCGCGCAGCGCCTCCCAGTCCCCGTAGACGTGGTCGAAGTCCTCGCGCCGGTCGCCGGTGCGGCCCTCGGTGTCGATGGTGTGGTGCAGGTCGGTGCGCCCGGCGGCGGTGAACGCCTCGTCCGGCTCCTGCCACGGACGGCCCTCGACGGTCGCGGACTCGTCGGCCAGCCCGGTCTCCGGGTCGGCGAGCGCCCGGACGTGCGGCAGCAGCCGCGGGTCCAGCCAGGGCTCGCCGCGCTGCACGAACTCGGGGTAGACGCACAGCCGCTCGCGGAGCGCGAAGCCGGCCGCCGCCGACTGCTCGGCGAGCAGGTCGATCTGGGGCCAGGGGCGCTCGGGGTTGACGTGGTCGGGGGTCAGCGGGGAGACGCCGCCCCAGTCGTCGATCCCGGCTCCGATGAGGCGTACGTACTCCCCGTCGACCAGGTTGGGCGGGGCCTGCAGGCAGGCGGACGGGCCCATGATGTGGCGGGCGACGGCGATGGTGGCGACGAGGTCGTCCAGCTCGGCGTCGGGCATGCCGCGCATCGCCGTGTCCGGCTTGGCGCGGAAGTTCTGGATGATCAGCTCCTGGATGCCGTGGTAGGCACGGGAGATGCGGCGCAGCGCGAACAGGGAGTCGGCGCGCTCCTCGTACGTCTCGCCGATGCCGATCAGCAGGCCGGAGGTGAAGGGGACGGAGGACCGACCGGCGTCCTCCAGGACGCGCAGCCGTACGGCCGGCTCCTTGTCGGGGGAGCCGTGGTGGGGGCCGCCGGGCTCGGACCACAGCCGGGTGGCGGTGGTCTCCAGCATCATGCCCATCGAGGGCGCGACGGGCTTGAGGCGCTGGAAGTCGGCCCAGGACATCACGCCGGGGTTGAGGTGGGGAAGGAGGCCGGTCTCCTCCAGGATGCGGATGGACATCGCGCGGACGTAGGCGAGGGTGTCGTCGTAGCCGTGCGCGTCGAGCCACTCGCGGGCCTCGGGCCAGCGGTCCTCGGGCTTGTCGCCGAGGGTGATGAGCGCTTCCTTGCAGCCCAGCTCGGCGCCGCGGCGGGCGATGTCGAGGACCTCGTCCGGGGACATGTACATCCCGTGGCCGGCCCGGCGGAGCTTGCCGGGGACGGTGACGAAGGTGCAGTAGTGGCACTTGTCGCGGCACAGCCGGGTGAGCGGGATGAACACGCTCTTCGAGTACGTGATCACGCCGGGCCGGCCGGCCGCCGCCAGGCCCGCGTCGCGGACCCGGGCGGCGGAGGCGGCCAGGTCTTCGAGGTCCGCGCCCCGGGCCTGGAGCAGGACCGCGGCCTCGGTCACGTCGAGCGCGACGCCGTCGCGGGCGCGCCGGAGGGCGCGGCGCATCGCGTTCTCGGTCGGGTGGGTGTGGCTCGGGGTGCCCGGAGTGGTCATGGTGCGAGCATACGATCCGCTGTTCGGGGCGCGGACGGGGTCACCGCATCAGCTCACCGGCGTTGACCAGCAAGGACTGGCCGGTTATCGCCCGTGCCCGGTCGGAGGCGAGGAAGGCGGCGGCGTCGGCGACGTCCCCGTCGGTGGCGAGTTCGGGCAGCGCCATGCGCTCGGTGAGCCGCCCCAGCACCTCGTCCTCGCCGACCTGTTCGCTGTGCGCGGTGAAGGTGACGTACGCCTGGACCGGCGGGCCCCACATCCAGCCCGGCAGGACGGTGTTGACGCGGATGCGGTGCGGGCCGAGCTCGCGGGCCATGGAGTACATGGCGGAGGTGAGGGCGCCCTTGGAGGCGGCGTAGGCGGCCTGCTGGACCTGGGAGGGCGCGGCGACCGCCGACTGGGTTCCGATGATGACGACGGAGCCGCCGTTCGCCTTCAGCGCGGGCAGGCAGGCGCGGGTCATCCGGAGGGTGCCGAGCAGGTTCACGTCGATGATCTGCTGCCAGGTGCCGAAGTCGGCGTCCTGAAGGCCGCCGAAGTACGAGTCCCAGGCGGCGACGTGGACGACGGCGTCGATGCCGCCGAACCGCTCGACGGCGAGGGCCGCCAGGGCCTCGCACTGGGCCTCGTCGGTGATGTCGGTGGTGCGGTGGGCGGTGCGGGTGCCGTCGGGGTCGATCTCGGCGGCGGACTTGGCGAGATTCGCCTCGGTCCGTGCGCCGAGGACGGCGTTGCCGCCGTCCCGTACGACGGTGGCGGCGACCTGGTGCCCGAGCCCGGCTCCGACTCCGGAGACGATGACGGTCTTCCCTTGCAGCAGCATGTGCGATCGCCTCCCGGCGTCCGACCGTTGTCTGACGAGGCGTCAGGTTAGGGCTGCGGCGCCGAGGAGGGAAGAGGTCGGGCATCTGCACCGCACGCCGGGCGCATGTTCGACGCGGCCTGAATGTCGCTGGTCAATCAGGCAAACGCCGCGCCGAACAAGATCACCGCATCGAGGTAATACCGGCCCCATCCAAGGGTCGAACGGGCTTACCGCCCGTTACTGTTCCCCGGGATCTGGACGGATTGCCCGGATGGCGCACTGCCCGGGCGTTCGCCCTCTTTTTTCCTCTTTCAACCGGTGACGCGCAGGCACGCCGCTCACCGCCCTTACCAAGGTACGAAGGAGAGCTTGTCCGATGACCGTTGACACCGGCCCGGAGGCGCAGCTGGAACCGCCCCGGCAGTCCAGCCTGGGCACGGCAGCCGCCCGCAACCTTGCCACCACGACCAAGTCCGCCCCGCAGATGCAGGAGATCACCTCCCGCTGGCTGCTGCGGATGCTCCCCTGGGTGGAGACCAAGGGCGGCGCCTACCGGGTGAACCGTCGGCTCACCTACACCGTCGGCGACGGGCGCATCGAGTTCGTCCAGGACGGTGCCGCCGTCCGCGTCATCCCCCGCGAGCTCGGCGAACTGGCCCTGCTGCGCGGTTTCGAAGACGAGGAGGTGCTGGCCGCGATCGCCGCCCGGTGCGTCCAGCGCGAGTTCCGTACCGGCGAGGTGCTGGTCGAGCGCGGTGCCCCCGCCGAGCAGATCCACCTGATCGCCCACGGCCGGATCAGCCAGACCTCCGTCGGCAAGTACGGCGACGAGGTCGCCGTCGCGGTGCTCGCCGACGGCGACCGGTTCGGCGAGAACGCCCTGCTGGACGCCGACGCCCGCTGGGACTACACCGCCACCGCCGACACCTCCGGCACCCTGCTCACCCTGTCCCGCGCGGACTTCGCCGCCGTACAGGCCGCAGCGCCCGCCCTCCAGGCCCACATCGAGCAGTTCAGCTCGCTCCCCCAGCAGCGGCAGAACAAGCACGGCGAGGCCGAGATCGCGATGTCGTCCGGCCACACCGGCGAACCCGAGATCCCCGGCACGTTCGTCGACTACGAGCTCAAGCCGCGCGAGTACGAACTCTCCATCGCGCAGACCGTGCTGCGGGTCCACACGAGGGTCGCCGACCTCTACAACCAGCCGCACAACCAGACCGAGGAACAGCTCAGGCTCACCATCGAGGCACTGCGCGAGCGGCAAGAGCACGAACTCGTCAACAACCGGGAGTTCGGTCTGCTCCACAACGCCGACTTCAAGCAGCGGCTCCAGACCCACTCCGGCCCGCCCACCCCGGACGACCTCGACGAGCTGCTGTGCCGTCGCCGCGGTACCAAGTTCTTCTTCGCCCACCCGAAGGCCATCGCGGCGATCGGGCGCGAGTTCAACGCCCGCGGGCTCTACCCCGACCACGTCGACGTCGGCGGGCAGCAGGTCCCGGCCTGGCGCGGGGTCCCGATCCTGCCCTGCAACAAGATCCCCATCAGCAAGGACAACACCAGCTCGATCCTCGCCATGCGAACCGGCGAGGACAACCAGGGCGTCATCGGGCTGCGCCAGACCGGTCTGCCGGAGGAGTACGAGCCGGGCCTGTCGGTGCGCTTCATGGGCATCAGCGAGCAGGCGATCATCTCGTACCTGATCACCACCTACTACTCCGCCGCGATCCTGGTGCCCGACGCGCTCGGTGTGCTGGAGAACGTACAGATCGCCCGCAGCCGCGACTAGGGGGTCATGTGCCGGGCGGCCCTGATCCGCCGGACACCCCCCAGCGACCTCCCGAAGGCCACAGCCCGGACCCTCCCGGGCCGACCGGGCATGCCCGGGGGCCCGGGGCCCGGGACGGACCGACCCCCTCACCAAGGAGCCATGGATGCCCGAGCCCGGGCTTTCCCCTCTGCAGTCGAGCCTGCCTGGCGCTGCGGCCCGCTTCGGGGCCCACGTCCTCGCCGACGCCGGCGCCCACGCACCCGCCGAGGTCGAAGCCGCCGGCAGCGGCCGGCCCGCCCTGCCTTCCGGGCCTTCCCTGCCCTTCGCGCGCGTCACCGCCCCTGACGCGGGGGCCGTGGCCGTGCCCGGGGCGGTGGACGTGGCCGTGCCCGGACCGGTGGACGTGGCCGTGCCCGTGGATGTGGCCGTTCCGGGGCCGTGGGCGGACGCGGGTGGGCCTGCGCCCGCGCCCGCCGCCGGCCCGGGTGGCGACCTGCTCGCTCAACCCGTCCGGGAGGGCGCCGCCACCGTGCCGGACGTGAAGGCCTTCGTGGAACGGCTCCGGCGCGGCCCGAGCGGCCTGGGGACGGCCGGGCTGCACTTCGCACCGCGCGAGCAGCCGCTCGCGCCGGAGCGGCCTTCGGCGCCGCCGGCGGCGGGGGGCAGGCCCATCCCCGGCCTCTACCACCACCCGATTCCGGAGCCCGACCCCGCCCGCGTGGAGGAGGTCAGCCGCCGGATCAAGCGATGGGCGGTGGACGAGGTCCAGGCGTACCCCCCGGAGTGGGAGGACCAGTTCGACGGCTTCTCCGTGGGCCGCTACATGGTCGCCTGCCACCCGGACGCCCCGACCCTCGACCACCTGATGATCGCCACGCGGCTGATGGTCGCCGAGAACGTGGTCGACGACTGCTACTGCGAGGACCACGGCGGCACGCCCGTCGGCCTCGGCGGCAGGCTCCTGCTGGCGCACACGGCCCTCGACCCGGTCCACACGACGGAGGAGTACCACCCGGCGTGGGCGGAGTCGCTCCTCTCGGACGCCCCGCGGCGCTCCTACCGGTCCGCCATGGCGTACTTCGTCCAGGCGGCGACCGCGTCGCAGGCAGACCGGTTCCGGCACGACATGGCCCGGCTGCACATGGGGTACCTGGCCGAGGCCGCCTGGGCCGAGACGAAATACGTCCCGGAGGTCTCCGAGTACCTGGCGATGCGCCAGTTCAACAACTTCCGCCCCTGCCCCACCATCACCGACACCGTCGGCGGCTACGAACTCCCGGCGGACCTGCACGCCCTGCCCGCCATGCAGCGGGTGATCGCGCTGGCGGGCAACGCCACCACCATCTCCAACGACCTGTACTCGTACACGAAGGAACTCGAAAGCCCCGGCCTGCACCTGAACCTGCCGGTGGTGATCGCCGAACGGGAGGGCCTCTCCGACAAGGAGGCCTACCTGAAGGCGGTCGGGATCCACAACGACCTCATGCACGAGTTCGAGGCCGCGGCCGCCGAACTGGCCGCCTCCTGCCCCGATCCGCGGGTGCTGCGCTTCCTGCGCGGAGTCGCCGCATGGGTCGACGGCAACCACTACTGGCACCAGACCAACACCTACCGCTACAGCCTGCCCGACTTCTGGTAAGGATGGACTTATCCGTGACTAGCACCGAACTCACCACCGCCAACGGCTCTTCCGCCGGCACCTCCCTGTTCATCCCCGCCCCGGTGACGCCCTACCAGGGCGACATCGCCCGCTACTGGAACAACGAGGCCAGGCCCGTCAACCTGCGTCTCGGCGACGTCGACGGCCTTTACCACCACCACTACGGCATCGGCGACGTCGACCACGCCGCCCTCGGGGACGCCGACGACAGCGAATACGAGAAGAAGCTGATCGCCGAGCTCCACCGCCTGGAGTCGGCGCAGACCGAAGTCCTCCTGGACCACCTCGGCCCCATCGGGCGCGAGGACACGCTCGTGGACGCCGGCTGCGGCCGCGGCGGCTCGATGGTCATGGCCCACCAGCGGTTCGGATGCAAGGTCGAGGGCGTCACCCTGTCGGCCAAGCAGGCCGATTTCGCCAACCAGCGCGCCGGTGAACTCGGCATCGAGGACCATGTCCGCGCCCGCGTCTGCAACATGCTCAGCACTCCCTTCGAGACCGGGCAGGCCGCGGCCTCGTGGAACAACGAGTCGAGCATGTACGTCGACCTCCAGGACCTCATGGCCGAGCACTCCCGCGTCCTGGCGGTCGGCGGCCGGTACGTGACCATCACCGGCTGCTGGAACCCCCGTTACGGCCAGCCCTCGAAGTGGGTCTCCCAGATCAACGCGCACTTCGAGTGCAACATCCACTCCCGCCGCGAGTACCTGCGCGCCATGGCCGACAACCGCCTCGTCCCCCAGGCGGTCATCGACCTGACCCCGGCGACCCTCCCGTACTGGAAGCTGCGGGCCACCTCCTCGCTGGTCACCGGCATCGAAGAGGCGTTCATCAACTCCTACGAGGACGGCTCCTTCCAGTACGTCCTGATCGCCGCCGACCGCGTCTGACCCATCCCTGACGGCAGGGCCGGTCCCGTGACGCACGGGCCCGGCCCTTCGTGCGCCTGCTGATCAACCACTTGCCGGCCGGGTCCGGTTGAGCGCGGTGCGGGTGGTGCGCGGCATGGTGCGGCCCGCCATCAACCCCTAAAGAACCGGGGGAAAGAACCCACCAACCCAACCAACCGCGGCTCGTCGCTCACACGGGTGAACTGTCCCAACTGGGCTGGAAATCGGCATGGGTTGCGGGCATGTGCTCGCCGCGACAACCCCAGACATGCGTCGGCCCCCGCCGGGAGTGGCTTCCCGAGCGAGGGCCTGACCAACGAGGAAGAAGCACCTTCCCGATGGCTTTCCAGCACTTTAGCGCGGCCGCGTCCGCGCAGTCCCGCATTCCTGCCGAGACCCCCCGATCCGGTGTCAACCACGTGAACGATGACCAGAAGATGCAGTTCACCGTCGTCGGCAACCACCTCGCGCAACACGCCGAGCTGTCGCTGACTGCGCGTGGGCTGGCCCTCTACATCCAACTCCGCCCCGGGCCCGACCGCGGTGCCGGACCCCGCGCCGGAGGCGGCGGACCAGCCCGTGGACCAGACGCTGTCGATCAAGGACATCCACTGGCTGGCCCCGCACGTGACCCGCTGGCTGGAGCGCGGCGCCCGCCCCTCCGCCATCAGCCACACCCTGACGGCGGGCCTCCCGACGGACCTGCGCCACCCGGCCGCCCTGTTTGCCCACCGCCTCCGCGAGCTCATGCCGCCGCCGGGTCCGGCCACCGCCTTCGGCCCGCCCCCGACGCAACCCCCGGACCTGCCCCGTCCCCACCCCCTCCGGACCTGCGACGGCTGCGAACGCGCCTTCCGCGCCCCCGAGCCGGGCCGGTGCCGGGATTGCGGGGCCGGTGGGAAGCAGGCTGCCTAGCATGAAGGTGATGACTCGGGCCTCAGGGCGCAGACGAGGAGCCAGCACCGCACCATCGCCTGACTGGACGATCTCCACCGGGGGACTGCCCCGGTACTCGCCCGAGAGCTAGGGCGTCCCGCGGCCGGACCGGTACGCGGCCGCGTCCGACAGGTCTGACCGGACGGCTCAGCCTGCGGCGCGGGACAGGCGGCGGAGGCCCTCGGCGATCTCCTGCGGGGTGTGGGTGGTGAAGGACAGGCGCAGGGTGCGGGGGTCCGGGGACGTGCTGAAGAAGGGGGCGCCGGGGACGAAGGCCACGTCGTTCGCGACCGCCGACTTCAGGAAGGCCGTCGCGTCCCAGCCCTCCGGGAGCCGGGCCCACACGAACATGCCGCCCTCGGGCCGGTTCCACACCGACCCCGCCGGGAGGGCCCCCGGAAGGCCCGCGAGGAGCGCGTCGCGGCGGGCGCGGTAGGCGCCGCGGATCCGCGCCACGTGCGCGTCCAGGTCCGCGGCCGCCAGGTAGTGCGCCGCCGCCAGCTGGTCCACCGTCGAGGTGTGCAGGTCGGCCGCCTGCTTGGCCACCACCGCCGCGCGGCGCAGCGCCTGCGGGGCGCGCAGCCAGCCCAGCCGCAGCCCCGGGGCCATGATCTTGGAGAAGCTGCCGAGGAGCGCCGTACGGTCCTCGGCGCCCGGGTGCGCCGCCACCCAGGGCACCTCGGCGCCCTCGTAGCGGAGTTCGCCGTACGGGTCGTCCTCCACCAGCCACAGGCCGAGCCGGGCCGCGATCTCCGCGACCGCCGCCCGCCGGGCCGCCGGGAGGGTGCGGCCCGTGGGGTTCTGGAAGGTGGGCACGGAGTAGAGGAGTTTGGGGTGCTCGCGCAGGACCAGCTCCTCCAGGGCCTCCGGGAGGATGCCGTTCTCGTCGCAGGGGACGGCGACCACCCGGGCGCCCGCCAGCCCGAAGCACTGGAGGGCGGCCAGGTAGGTCGGGTTCTCGACCAGGACGACGTCCCCCGGCTCGACGAGGGTCGCCGTGATCAGGGTGAGGGCCTGCTGCGAGCCGGTGGTGATCAGGAGGTCGTCCGGGCCGGTGGGCAGGCCGCGCCCGGTCACCCGCGCCGCGACGGCCTCGCGGAGCTCCGGCGCGCCCTCGGTGGTCGAGTACTGCAGGGCCCGGCGCGGCGCGGCCGTGAAGGCGGCGTCGTACGCGGCCCGCAGGCCGTCCGCGTCGAACAGCTCGGGCGCGGGCAGGCCGCCGGCGAAGGAGATGACCCCGGGCCGTTCGGTCAGCGCGAGGATCTCCCGTACGGGCGACCCTCCGACCGAGCGCGCGCGGGCGGCGAACGCGGGCGGCGGCTGCTGGACGCTCATACGGTCTCCCTGGCTGAAAACGGATCGGTGGGTGGCGGACACACTAGTGAAGAAATGTGTATCCGCCAATCACTTGTCTGTGACCTGGACTCCCTTGTGGGAAAGCCCCGTTGAGGCCGGACCGCTGCCGCGCAATCTCCCCGCCCGGTCCCGACCCCTCCCCATCTGACGTGGCATCAGCTAAACCGGTGCCATGACGACCGATGAGCAGAACCGACGGGTCGAGGACTATGCCGAACTCGCGGCCGTGGGCCCGTACGGCGTGCATCCCGGCCATGCGCTGATCACCATGGTGGAGCCGCACCCGGGACACGAGTACGCGTACAACCGCTGGTACGAGGACGACCACTACTACGCCGGGGCGATGGCCATGCCCTGGATGTATGCCGGGCGGCGCTGGGTGGCCACCCGCGACCTGCAGGAACTGCGGTACCCGGAGAAGTCGGCGGTCGCGCAGCCCGTCACCGCAGGCTGCTACATCTCGACGTACTGGATCACCGACGGCCGCTACGACGAGCACATGAAGTGGACCGTCGGGATCAACAAGCGGCTCAACCGGGACGCCCGGGTCTACCAGGACCGGACGCACGTCTTCACGTCCTTCCAGGACCACGAGGCCACCGTCTACCGGGACGGCGCCGCCGGTCCCCGCGACTTCCACGCGCTGGACCACCCGTACGAGGGGCTCGTCGTCCAGGTCGTCGACGCGGAGGGGCCGGAGCAGCGGGCGGAGGTGCTGGAGTGGCTGCGCTCGCGGGCCCTGCCGAAGCGGCTGGCGGGCGGACCTGCGGCGATGGTGACGGTGTTCCGGCCGACGCCGCTGCCCGGGGACCGGATGACGTACGTGAAGCAGGTCGAGGGGGTCGACACCCGGCTGACCCTGCTCTGGTTCCTGGAGGAGGACCCGCGCACCTGCTGGGACCGTTTCCGGGGCCTGGACGCGGAGCTCGCGGAGTCCGGTACGGGCGGCCGGGTGGAACTGGTGGCGCCGTTCATCCCGACCGTGCCGGGGACGAACCGCTACGTCGACCGACTGCGGTAGCGGGGGCCCGGAACATGGCCGAGCCCCCTCGGCCGGGACGGCGGACCAGTCGAGAGGGCTCTTTCGGTGACACTGTTGAATTCCAAGAGGACTGCCGGGATGTTCGCCGTGTTGTTCAGGCGAGGCGTCCCAGGCCGCCTTCGGTGACTCCGTTGACGAAGGAGCTCCACGAAGCCGGCGCGAAGGTGACGGACGGACCGTCCTGCACCTTCGAGTCACGGACCGCGATGGCCTCCATGACGGGGGACTTGACCTCGATGCACGCACCGTTGCCGGTGGAGTAGGAGGACTTGGTCCAGTTTTCCGTTGCACCCTGACGAATAGCCATGTTCTCTCCGGTCCAGCGAGTTCTGCCGATGTGGCGCCAACCTTTTCCCGGTTGGCGTGATCGACGCTACTCGCACCGCCCGACGGGTGAAGAGGGCATTCACTCGACCGGGTGGCATATTCCATTCAGGCCTTCTGTGGCCGGGAGGTGACGGTGTACCGTACCGGCCTTCCCCGGATCCCTGCCGCGCCGGTCGCACGCCTGCCGCCGTGCATGTCGGCTCTTGTCAGGCCTTCTCCGCATATTCGGCGATGATGTCGGAAATGAACTCCCGGGTCTGTTCCACATTGTGTGCCTGAGCGCGCAGATGCTCGTACATCACGCTGTACTTCTGCACATCATTGGCCTTCTCCAGGTACAAATCGCTCGTCACGCCCTCGATGTAGACGACCGTCGAGTCGGATGCGTCCGGGAATTCCAGAATGGCGTACTGCCCGTTCACCCCCGGATGCGCGCCCATCGAGAACGGCATCACCTGGACGGTGACGTGCGGCAGTTCCGACTGCTCTATCAAGTGCTCCAGCTGCCGGATCATCAGCTGCTCGTCGCCCACCCGCCGGCGCAGTGCCGCCTCGTCGATGACCGCCCACAGCCGCAGCGGACCGAGGTCCGGATTGTTGTTGGCGGTCTCCGAGAGCCGGTCCTGCCGCCGCATCCGGACCTGGACGCGCTTCTCGATGTCCACCGGCGCGGTCTCCGGCAGCGCGCCGCGGATGATGGCCTGGGCGTACTCCGGGGTCTGCAACAGACCCGGCACGACCTGCGGCTCGTACACGCGCAGGCTGGCCGCGTCGGTCTCCAGGCCGATGTAGACGCTGTACGGAATGTCGCCGAAGGCGTGCCACCAGCCCTGCTGGCGGGAGTCCTTGGCCATCTGCATGAGCGAGTCCACGAGCCTCCGGTCCTCCACCTCGTACACCTCGCACAGGTCGCGGACGTCCCGCTGGCTGATCGAGCGGCGGCCGTTCTCCAGTCGGCTGATCTTGGACTGGGAGACCAGCAGGCGCTCGGCCACCTGTTCGGCCGTCATGCCCTTGTCCTCACGGAGCTTGCGCAACTCCATGCCGAGTCGGCGCCGTCGGACGGTGGGATTGACATTGGACGCCACGGGAACGGCACCTCCGCCTTCTGTCTCTGTGCGTGCTCTGTGAGCGCTACGTGTCTGATGATGAGCAGACTGCCACCGAACGGTGCGTCAGCGCTCGGGAATGTGCAGGAAAACAGATGCGCGGGGTGGCGGGGCCGGCGGACCGGCCTCGCCACCCCGCGCGTTGGCGCCGATGGCTGTGCGGTGGATCTGCTGGTGCGGATCGTGCGGATGCTGCCGGTGTTGCGGGTCGTACGGGTCGTACGGGTCGTGCCGGTCGTGCGGATCAGTGCGCGGCGCCGGCTCGGGCCATCGGAGCACCCCGACGCGGCTGCAGCGGAACGCTGCCGGCCGGTGCGGAGGCCGTTGCCGTTGCGGCACGCTCGCGGCGCGGCTGGGCGGCCACACCGTTCTGGACGTCCATCACGGCATGCGCCACGAGGCCGCCCATGGGGTCGTGCCGGATCAGGTCCCGCAGCCGGGACCTGGAGGAACGACCCTCGTTACCGGGGTACAGGTGCTTGCCGAGACCGACCGCATGGGCCAGCGCGGCGAGCGCCGCGGTCCGCGGGTCCGGTGGTACGCCGGTGCGGATCGCCGTGTCGAGCCGGGCACGGATCTCCCGGCTGATGGCCGTGTCGGTCGCCTGGTAGCGAGTCGTCGGCAGCACCCCGCACATCTGTCCCGCGACGGCATGGACCATGCCGCAACGCTCCAGATGAGCGAGGTAAATCTGGCGGAGCCCCAGCCGGGGTCCACCGATCCAGTGGACGGCCCGTACCGGGCTGCCGCGCCTGCGCAGCAGTTCCAGTGCGGAGTCCAGAGTCGGATCTCCTGTCGGCCGTGGCATCACCACGGCGATACGATCCCCATCAGGGGCTATCCGTCCGGCCAGAGCCAGCTCTACTAGCTGTGCCCCGGCCAGGCCGAGGTCGAGCGACTGCGGCTGCGCCGTGGTTCCCGTGGCCGGGTCCAAGGCGAGCAGCAGAAGCTCCTCCGGAATTGTTCTGCGGCTCCTGCCCATCCATGCCTCCCCGCGTGGATGAGTGACAGGGTGACCCCTCTCACATTCATCTGTCGAGAGTGCCTGTCTTCTTTGTGGGGGAACCGGCAGCTATGTCGTTCTCGTCTAGCACGGGGGCGATGCCCCCTAGACGGGACACTGTTAGACGGTTCGGACAGCGATGGAGGAGGAACTGGTGGCGGGCGAGTCCCCCGACAAGTCGGTAGAGCAGGGTTCGTCGGGAGCGGCGGCGGCCTCTGCGGATCAGGAGCGCGGGCCCAAGGGGTCTGCCGCTTCTGCGTCGCCGGAGCGTGACCCCCGCCTGTCCGTGCTGCGCCCGCGCGAGGCCGGGTCGGAAGACCCGCTGCGGGCGGCGGTGGCGGCGTGGGTGGCCACCGCGGACCCGGCCGACGCCGATTCCGAGAAGCCGTCCTCCGACGGCGGTTCGGCGAAGCCGTCGTCCGACGCCGCCGAGCCGGCCGCTGCAAATGGTGCGAAGCCTGCCGCCGATGCTGCCGAGCCGGCCCCGGCGGCCGCCGACGCGGCGCCTGCCGCTCCCGCTTCCGCTTCCGCTTCCGCGGCCCCGGTCGCAAAGCCTGCGGGCCCGGCCCCGGCTGACGCCGGTTCGGCCGAGCCTGCGGACGACGACGCCGAGCCGGCTGCGGCGGACTCGGAGCGGACCGCGGTGTTCCGCGCGGTACGGACCGACACGCCCGGCAAGGGTTCCGGTTCTGCCGGTGAGGCAGCGGCGGACAAGCCCGGGGAAGATGCGGCCCCGGCTGCTGCCGACGCACCGCCTGCCGGTTCCGCTTCTGCTGCCCCCGCCGCGAAGCCCGCGGCCTCGGCCCCGGCCGAAGCGGGTTCGGCAAAGCCTGCCGACGACGACGCAGAATCGGCTGCCGCCGACTCGGAGCGCACGGCGGTGTTCCGCGCGGTGCGGCCCACGGCGGCTGCGGGTGCTTCCGCTTCTGTGCGGACGGCAGCGGCGGACAAGCCCGCGGGCGATGCGGCCCCGGCTGCTGCCGGTTCGGCGAAGCCGTCGTCCGACGCCGCCGAGTCGGCTGCGGCGGACTCGGAGCGGACCGCGGTGTTCCGCGCGGTGCGGCCCGACGCGCCCGGCAAGGGTTCCGGTTCCGCCGGGACGGCAGCGGCGGACAAGCCCGCGGACGATGCGGACCCGGCCGACTCGGAGCGGACCGCGGTGTTCCGTGCGGTGCGGCCCGATGGGGCCGGCAAGGGTTCCGCTTCCGGTGGAGCGGCCCCGGCTGCGAAGCCGAAGCCGGGTTCCGCTTCGGGCGGTGACTCCGGGAAGCGCGACGGCGTTCTCGGTGGCATGCGCGAAGACTCCGCACCCGCCACCGAAGATTCCGCTTCCGGTCCGGAGGACAGCGAGAAGACCGCCGTCTTCCGCGCCGTCCGCCCCGGAGCAGCGGCCCCCACCGCGCCCTCCTCGCCCTCCACCCCCTCCGACAAGGAGTGGTTCCGGCCCGCCGCGCCCTCCGCGTCCGGCAGCGAGCGCAGCAGCACCTTCGTGCCGCTCCGTACGGATGACGCGCCCCGGGCCAAGCCCGCGCCGACGGCCCCCAAGCCCGCCCCGGCGGCTCCCAAGCCGGCCCCCAGGCCCGCCGTCGACGCGGTCGGCCCCGAGCGGACCACGCAGCAGCCGCTGCCCCCCAGGCCGCCGCTGGACATGCTCGCCGAGCTCACCAACAATCCGCCCCCGCCGCCGAGCGCGATGCGGACCGCCGTCCGGCGGGTCAAGATCTACGCGCCACTGCTCGCGCTGCTCGCCGTCATCCTCGGCATCGTCCAGCTGGTCCGCCCGCTGCCCGATCCGAAGCTGACCATGACCGCCAAGGACACCTTCACCTTCAGCGGCGAGAAGCCGAGCCTGCCCTACCCGAGCGACGGCCAGTCGTACATGGCGGCCGCGGGTCTCGGCACGGTCGGTTCCTCCGGCGAGCAGAAGCCCGTACCGATCGCCAGCGTGACCAAGGCCATGACGGCGTACATCATCCTGCGCGACCACCCCCTCAAGAAGGGGGAAAAGGGTCCGATGATCCCGATCGACAAGCTCGCCGAGTCCGAGGGCAAGAAGGACAAGTCGGACAACGAGTCGACCCTCAACACGGTGAAGGAGGGCGATCAGATCTCGGAGTACGACGCGATCGCGGCCCTCATGATCCCGTCCGCCAACAACATCGCGCGGCTGCTCGCGCGCTGGGACACCGGCGGTGACCAGGAGGCGTTCGTCAAGAAGATGAACGACACCGCCAAGGAACTCGGCATGACCAACACCACGTACACGGACCCCTCGGGTCTGGACTCGACCACGGTCAGCACCGCCGAGGACCAGGTCAAGCTCGGTCTGAAGATCGTCGAGATGGAAGCCCTGGTCGCGATCACCAGGCTGCCCAAGTGGACCGACGCCTCCGGCAAGGAGTGGCGGAACTGGAACGACCTCGTTCCGTTCAACGGCTCGCTCGGCATCAAGACCGGCTCCACCACCAAGGGCGGCGGCAACCTGCTCTTCGCCGCCGAGAAGAAGGTCGGCAAGACCAACCAGCTGATCGTGGGCGCGGTCCTCGGCCAGCACAAGACTCCGATCCTCGGCACCGCGATCGCCGCCAGCAAGGACATGATGCTGGCCACGCAGAAGATGCTGACCGGCGAGCCCGTGGTGAAGAAGGGCCAGGTGGTCGGCTACGTGGACGACGGTCTCGGCGGCCGGACCCCGGTTGCCGCCACCGCCGACGTGGAAGCGGTCGGCTGGCCGTCGGTGACCGTGGCCATCAAGCTGGGCGACGGAGGCGGCAGCCTGCCGCAGTCCGCCAAGGCCGGAACCGAGGTAGGCATGCTGACCGTCGGCGAGGGCGCCAGCCAGGTCAAGGTGCCGGTGGTGCTGAAGAGCGACCTGATCGCTCCCGGCATCGGCAGCAAGCTGACCCGGGTCGGCTGAGAACGGCCGGCCGACCGGCCGACCGGCAAGGACGAAGGTGACGACTCCGGCGCCCCGGGCAACCCCGGGGCGCCGGTACGCGTCTTCGGGGCCAGTGCCCGGGGACGCAGTATGGGGAGTGCGCAGTGACCACCGCTGAGCAGAAGCAGGGGCCGCAGCCGGCGGCCGAGGCCGGCGTCGGCGGCGTGCCCGCAGGGCCGGACATACGGCGGCCGGCAGCCGGCCGCACGCCCGACCCGGCCGGCTCCGGCCCCTCCTCCGCGGCCCCGGCCGCGGCCGGCGGCCCCGCCGGCCCCCGCGGCCCCGGCGACCCCGCGGGCCGTCGGGGGCCGCTCCACACGGCCCGGCGGCACCCCGTGGCCGTCGCCACCGCGGCCGCCGCCGTCCTGCACGTCGTCTGGTTCTTCTTCTTCGCCAACAGCGGCGGGGACCTCGCCGCCCAGGACGCCTGGGCCGAGTTCGTCGGCCGGCATCCGGATTCCGCGTACAACCTCGCCTGGTACGGCGGCATGCACCCGGTCTCCTACAGCGTGGTCTCGCCGTACCTGATGCACGTCCTCGGCGTCCGGACCACCATGATGATCGCCGGCACCCTGTCGGCGGCCCTGCTCGCCCTGATCCTCACCCGCTGCCGGGGCGCCGTCCGCGAGCCGCTGTGGCCCGCCCTCGCCGGGGTCTACGGGCTGTTCTGCAATGCCCTGTCCGGCCGGGTCACCTTCGGACTCGGCGTGCTGTTCGCGCTCGCCGCGGTCGCCGCCGCCTTCTGCTGGCCCCGGAAATGGGCGCGGAAGCGATGGGCGAAAGCCGCCGTCGCCGCGCCGCTGGCCGGGCTCGCCACCGCTTCCAGTCCGGTCGCCGGGCTGTTCCTCGGGGTGGTGGCGGCCGCGCTGTTCCTGAGCGGCCGGCGGCCGGGCGCGTACGCGATCGGGCTCGCGCCGGTGGCCGTGGTCGGGCTCTCGTCCTGGCTGTTCCCGTTCTCCGGCACCCAGCCGATGAAGGTGGGCTCGGCCTGGCTGCCCTTCTTCTTCGCGCTGGTGATCCTCTTCCTCGTACCGAAGCGGTGGAAGACGGTCCGGATCGCCTCCGCGGTGTACGCCCTCGGCGTCTTCCTCACCTGGGTGATCGACTCCCAGGTCGGCTCGAACGTCACCCGTCTGGTGATGCTGTTCGGCGGCGCGGTGCTGCTCGCCGCCCTCCCGTACTCCGTCCGGCGCTCCCGGCACTGGTACGCCGTGCTCCTCGCGTTCGCCGGCCTGATGTCCTGGATCACCGCCAACAGCGTCATGGACATCGTCCGGACCACCCCGGTGGCCGCCTGGAACCGCGAGCTCGCGCCGCTGGTCGACCAGCTGCAGAAGGCCGGCGCCGACCGGGGCCGGGTCGAGGTGGTCCCGGCCAGCAGCCACCGGGAGTCCTCGGCCTTCCCCGCGTACGTGAACCTGGCCCGCGGCTGGAACCGGCAGGCGGACCTGGAACGCAACCCGCTCTTCTACGACGACACGCTGACCGCCGACAGCTACCGGGCCTGGCTGGACCGCTGGGCGGTGCACTACGTGGTGCTGCCGGCCGACAAACCCGACTCGGGCGGCGTGGACGAGGCGGTCCTGGTCCGCGAGGGACTGCCCTACCTCCAGCAGGTGTGGGGCGACGCGAACTGGCAGCTGTTCAAGGTGCACGAGCCGACCCAGCTGGTGGGCGGGCCGGCCCAGGTGGTGCGCGCGGGCGCCGACCGGATGGTGATCGACGTCAAGGAGTCCGGCCGGGTGCTGGTGAAGGTGCCGCACTCGCCGTGGCTGGGCCTGGTGGACGAGGCGGGCAAGGCGGTGGAGCCCCCGCAGGAGACGCCCCTGTCGAAGGCCGGGGGGACGCCAGTGAAGCAGTACGAGAACACGGCCGGGTGCCTGTTCAAGGCGGCGCCGGACCTGGAGGGCGACGTGTGGACGGAGCTGCTGGCCCCGGCCCCCGGCCAGTACCGGCTGGCCGCGAAGTACCAGCTCCCGCGCGGTACGCCCTGCCCGGAGTCGCTGATCTACCAGGCGCTGGGGGCGCCGGAGCGGCCCGGTCTGCCGGAGCGGACCTCCCCGGCAGACAGGCCCGCCCCGCACCGCGGACGCTGAGTCTCGCGGTACGGGGCGGTGGTCGCCGGAGTGTGACGCCTCAGAGGCGCTTGGCGCTGCGCAGGGTCGTCGCGTAGTAGCCGTTGCCGTCCAGGCGCGAGGTGCCGCCCTTGTCGCCGATGGTCGGGCCGTTGGCCTCTTCGCGGCTGGAGATGAAGATCTTGTGGCCCTCGGTGTCGGTGCCGAGGAAGATGCCGGTGTGGTCCAGCCGCTCCCCGGTGCGCCCGTCCAGCTTGAAGAACAGCAGGTCGCCGGGCTGGAGCACGTCGATGGTGGTGGGCCGGTCCGCGGCGCCGACTCCCTTGAGCGGGATGACGTTCACGCCGGCCTTGGAGCGGGCCATGCCGTTGGCGGTGCGCGGCAGGCCGTCGCCGGCGGTGTCCGAGGCCATCAGCGGGAAGCGGGCCCGGTAGCCGAAGACGGTGCGGATGAAGCCGGAGCAGTCCATGGAGCGGTAGCGCGCGGTCTCGGGCTTCTGGGTGACGCCGCTGCGGAACGTGTACGGGATGCCGAGGTAGTCGTAGAAGTCCGACTCCTCCAGGCGGTAGTCGTTGCCGACCGATCCGTTGGGGTTGAGCGGGCCGAAGCTGGCGTCGCCCGCGTAGGGGACGCCCTCCGCGTCCTTCTTCACCGGGGCCTGGTCGCCGTACTGGAAGGCCATCGCGAAGAGGTCGTCCTCCTGGCTGCCGAAGTACTTCTTGAACCAGTCCTTGAACCACTGCTCGCGCTCGGCGCCGTTGCGCCACGGCTCCGGCATCAGCCGCACCCAGTTGTCGGTGACCACCCGGGTCTTGGTGGTGGCCGGCTCGGTGAAGGTGCGGCTGGGTCCGGTGAGGGTGGCGGTGCGGGCGCCGTCGGTGAAGGTGGCGAGGATGGCGCCCTTGCCGTCGCGGAGCACGGAGCGCTCGGGGTTCTTCAGCCGCTCCCACTTCTGGGCGCTCTCGTCGCCCGCCTTCGTGGCACCGCCGACGGGCGTGTCCTTGATGCTCACGATGGCGGGGGCCTTGGCCTGCTCCTCCTTGCGCAGCTCGATGGTGAAGTACGCGCTTCCGGCCAGCAGCGCGATCACGGTGGCCGCGTGCAGGACGGGTCGGGTGCGGCGTTTGGACGAGGCGGTCATCGGTCGCTCCGGGCGAGGTGGGTGGGTCGGCGGGAAGGGGCGGTCACGCGTGCGGCATGACGCCGAGCAGGATGCCGGCGGTCAGCACGACGTACGTCATGAGCGTCGCGGAGCCGGTCGCGAGCAGCGTGGCCCCCTTGGGCTGGCGGACCAGCTGGTAGGCGATCAGGCCGGGCACGATGAAGCCCAGGGTCTGGTTCGCGTACAGCAGCGGGAACTCCATCTGGAGCAGGATCACGACGCCGCCCTGAAGGATCACGCCGATCAGCACGACGGCCGCGAACAGGCGCTTGCCGTAGAGGATCACGAAGCGCTGGACGACGAGCGTGAGGACGTACGTCAGGACGGTGACGCCGACGACGATCGCGGCCCGCTGGAGGTCCTCGATGAGCGTGAGGGCCAGCCAGCCGGGGGTGATCATGCCGCCGGGGGACAGGTTGGTCGTCAGGTAGCAGACGAGGGAGAACAGCAGGCCCAGCGCGATGCCGACGGCGGCGATCTCGGGGGTGAGGACGGCGGGGATCAACGGTGTTCTCCTGGGCTCTGCCACGGCTGGGTCTGCTGCTGGGGCTGCGGGATCTGGCGCTGCTGCGGGGACTGCGGAAGCTGCGGGAGCTGCGGCCGCGGCGGTCCCTGGGGGCGCTGCTGAGGCTGGAAGGCGGGCCACGGCACCGGGGCCGCGTCCTGCGGCTGCCCCTGCGGCTGTCCGTACGTCTGCCCGTACGGCTGCCCCTGCTCCTGCTGGTACGGCTCCTGCTGGTACGGCTCCGGGTGGAAGCCCTGCTGCTGGTACGGGTACTGCGGGGTGCGCTGGTGCGGGACCTGGTCCCATGCCCGGCGGGCTTCCTCGGCGGGGGCCAGGTTCCCGTACGGGTCGAGGGGCCGGACGTAGAGGCCCATCGTCTCGTCGTGCCGGACGTGGTCCGTGGGCGCGCCCGGGGCGGGCCGCGCGTCGCCGTCCTCCTCGAAGGAGGGCAGCTCGGCGAGGTGCTCCAGCAGGATCTCGCCCTGGCCGTGGATGTTGCCGATGGCGACGAGCGAGGACTCGGGGCCGAGGTGGTCGAGCAGCTCGTGCATGAACTCCTCGCCGTCGCGCTCGCCGCCGAGGTCGACCGCGCGGTCACGCCACTCGGCGGGGATCGCGTCGATGGCGCTCTTGGCCGGGTGGCCGATGACGAACACCTTGTCGGGCTGCAGGTCGGGCACGATCTGGCCCATCTGGCCGTTGCGCTCGACCCGGTCGGGGCGGCAGTTGATGACCACGTTCAGCGGGCGGCTGATCGCTCCGAGGTCGAGCAGCTGGTTGATGTTCATCAGCGTCGACTCGGGGTCGTTGGCCGCGAAGACGTTGGCGAACCGGAGCCGCTTGTCGCCCGGGGCGATGTAGCGGTCGACGGAGAGGACGCCGGGGTCCGGCGGGGCGTCGTACATGCCCTGCATGGCGGTCTTGCGGTCGATGCCGAGGAGGTCGGCGACGGTCAGCGCGATCGCCACGTTCTCCTTGAAGGTGAACCAGCTGAAGCCGCGCAGCTCCTCGTCGGTGACCATCTCGGGGTCGGCGTAGATGAGCTGGCAGTTCCGCGCGTCCGCCTCCTCCTGGAGGACGTGGAAGCGGTCCTTCTCGGCGGTGACGCAGATGCCGCCGTGCGGCATCGAGCGGGACAGCGAGCGGCCGATGTCGTCGAGGGTCGGGCCCATCTCGGCGACGTGGTCCTCACGGACGTTGCACAGTACGCCGATCGTGGACTGGATCAGCTTGGCCTGGTTGAGCTCCTGGAGCGGCGGCATGACCGCCATGCACTCCATGACCAGGGCGTCGGGCTGGTAGGCCGCGGCGCGCCGCACGATGCCGATCTGCTCGACGACGTTCGCGATGCCGAACTTGCGGTAGACCGGCTCCTCGGTGGCGTCGGGGTGGATGAAGCGGGCCGCGGTGCCGGTGGTCTTGGCGACCGTGACCAGTCCGCCGCCGCGCAGCGCGCCCGCAACCAGCCGGGTGATGGAACTCTTGCCGCGGATGCCGTTGACGAGCACCCGGGTGGGTATCTCGTCCAGGTTGGCGAAGTGGCGCCGCTGCTCGATGATGCCGGCGACCAGCATCAGCACGCAGCACACCACCAGCACGGTGTAGAGGAAGAGCACGGCGGGTCAGTTCCTTCCGGCCTGGGCGGCCCGTCCGGACCGGTCGGTGGTGCCATTGGCCTCCCGCTTGCGCAGCTCCTGCAGCTGCTGCCGGATCACTTCCAGGCTGCGGGTGACGGCGCCGACCTCGTCGTGGTGGCGCGGGAACAGGACGGTCCGGCGGTCGCCGTCCGCGAGGGCCTCGGCCCGCTGCGCGAGTTCGCGCAGGGCCCGGACCACGATGATGTGGAGCCAGCCGAGGCAGGCCACGGCGGCCGTGAGGCCGAGCAGTCCGGCGAGCACGGTGCGGTTCTGCAGGCTGTACTCGGGGATGGCGAGCCCCTTGGCGGGCTGCCAGCTGACCACGGTCCAGTTGAGCGGCTTGGCGGCTCCGCCGCCCGACATCGGGGCGGCGGCGGCGATGGTGATGCCGTCGCCGCGCAGCAGCACGCTGCTGGGGCGCGGGCCCTTGCCGACCTTCTGGTTGGCGCCGGTCACCAGGGCCCGCAGGTCGTCGTTCTGGAGCGGCTTGAAGGCCAGGTAGCCGTTGTTGCCGCCGATGACGCGCTGCTGGCCGTCGACGACGCGGACCTCGCCCAGACCCGGCCGCTTGAGCAGCGAGTTGAGGAAGTCGATGCGCAGCTCGCCGACGACGGCAGCGCCCTTGAGGCCGGGTGCCGCGGCGTACTCGGTGATGAGCGGTTCGTTGCCGGATTCGGTCAGGACCACCGGTTCGGCGGAGGGGCCCTTGCCGCGCGGGTGGCGCGGCGCGGCGCCGGCCTTGGCGGCGATGGTGCCGTCGGCGCGCAGGACGTACACGGACTGGTAGCGGCCGTGCTGGGTGAGGGTGCGTTCCAGGACGGCCGTCATGTCGGCGGGGGTGGTGCCCTCGCCGAGCAGCGATCCGACGGAGGTGAGGTCGGCGTGGCCCTCGTTGAGTGCGCGGCGGACCCGGTCGGCCATCGTGTCGGTGCGGTCGAGCTGGTCGTGGATGATCGTCTGCGGTACGGCGACGGACTCGCCGGCCCGGTTGAGGAGCAGCACCAGCGGCGCGGACCACAGCAGCAGCAGGGCGCCGCAGAGCGCGAGCAGGGAGCGGGCACCGATCCGGCCCCGGACGCGGCCGGGGTCGTGGGCCGCCTGCTCCTCGGAGGATTCGCCGAGCAGCTGGCGGCGCAGCCGCTCCAGGGCGGTGCCGATGCGGGCGGCCTCGCCGTACTTGGGGCGGGTGACGGGGCGCTTCAGGTCGCCGCGGCTGAGCCGGCGGCTCTCCAGGAAGAGCTGGAGCAGCGGCCGCTGCACGGTGCCGATGAGCAGCGCGATGGCGAGGAAGCCGATGACCAGCAGGGCGCCGGCGGCGACGATGCCGAAGAACCGGTTGTTGGCCGCCCCTTCGTCCTCGGTGACGTTGAGGAGGGAGATGACGGTCAGGCCGAGGGCCGTGGCGTCGGTGCCCTTGCCGGCCTCCGGGCCGGTGAGGGAGGCGTAGCCGACGACGGTCCGCTCACCGTTGTGGGAGGGGCCGAGGAGGCTGCCGCTGACGCCGAGGAACCCGCCGCCACCGGGCTCCTTGGTGGTCAGCGGGTGGGCCTTGGACTTCTTCGCGGCGGTCTTGGCGTACTTCTTGAGCTGGTTGCGGGCCCGCTCGGTGTCTTCCTTGACCTCGTCCGACTGGATCTGCTCGTCGTTGGCGAGGCCGTCGCTGCTGAGGATCTGGCCGCTGGAGTCGGTGACCGCGATGGCCCGGAACTTGCCGAGGCTGATGCCGGGGAACTTCAGGCTGCTGGAGGCGATGAGCAGCTTCTGGGGCTGGCCGGGCCAGGACAGGACGGCGAAGGTGAGGAGGCGGGTCTCGCCGTTCTCCAGCCGGACCATGCGCGGGGCGAGGCCGTCTTCGTCGTTCAGTTTGGTGCGGTCGATGGCGGTCAGCGGGAGGTTCTCGCCGCGCTGGGCCTCCAGCCGGCCCGACTTGATCTCGATGACGGCCGTGCCGCGCCACTTCTGGTACACGTTGCCGAGCTTGTCGAGCACGGTGTCCGCGGAGACCGGTGCGCCCGCGTTGAAGAGGTTGGCGGTGCGGGAGAGGTCGGTGATCGACTCGTCCAGCGATGCGCGCAGAGCGATGGAGCCGTCCTCGGCGAAGTGCTGCTGCGAGGTGCGGACCGCCTCGGGGACGGAGTCCTTGCCCACGCTGCCGAGGTGGAAGGCGGTGAGCGCGGCGAGGGCGAGCAGCAGTGCGGACAGCGCGGCGATGGGAGGCCGGATGCCGCCCAACAGCGACATGTCCGCCCTGCGGCGGACCTTGTGCTGCCGCTTCGTGCGCGACGCGGACAACGGACACTCCTCTACGTGATGTGGCTGGGCGGCTCGAGCCGCTGGGGGCCGGGTGAGCGGATGCGGTGGCGCCGGTTCCCCGCGTCGGCGGGTCCGGGCGTTCGGTCACTCAGTCCGGCAGACCCGCCAGGGGCTTCAGGCCGTCCTTGCCGCCGCCCCGGTTGAGCAGGGTGCCCTGGGTGCGGTCGTAGGCGAGCCGGTAGCGGGCGCGCCGCTGCTCGCTCAGGTCTCGGCCGTCCTTGAGGGCGGTGGCGAGGTCGAGCAGACGGTGGTCCTTGACCTGGCCGGCCTCGAGCGGCTTGACGCCGGTGTCGGTCTGCTCGGCGTCCGGCGGCAGTTCCACGAAGGTGGGCACGTAGCGGGGCTGTACGTCCCAGGTGCCGTTCTTCTCGGCGAACTCGAACCAGCCGATGACGCCCTCTTCGGACAGGCCGCTGGGCACCGCGTGGCGGGCGAGCTGGTTGCCGAGGCCGTAGGCGATCCAGGTGTCGCCGACCTTCTCCATGGGCTGGACGACGTGGGCGTGGTGCCCGATCACCAGGTTGATGCCGGTCTTCTCGGCGATCTTCCTGGCGAGGCTCAGCTGGAGGCCGTTCGGGGCGGGCTGGTGCTCGGTGCCCCAGTGGATGCTGAGGATGACGACCTCGGCGCCGGCGGCGCGGGCGGCCTTCTCGGCGGCGGAGATGGCGTCGAGCGAGGTCTTGTTGACCAGCCAGGGCTTGTCCGCGGGGACCTGGCGGCCGTTGAAGCCGCCGGCGAAGGAGAGCTGCGCGACCTTGACGCCCTTGACGTCCAGGATCAGCGGCTTGGTGCCCTCCTGCTGGTTGCGCGCGGACCCGGTGTGCTTGAGGCCGGCCTTGTCGAGGGCGGCCAGGGTGCTCCCCACACCGCCCTCGCCGTGGTCGAGCGCGTGGTTGGACGCGGTCGAGCAGGTGTCGTAGCCGATGTCCTTGAGCGTGGTGGTGATCTGCGGGGGCGCGAGGAAGTCGGGGAAGGTCTGGAACGGGCCCTCGGGCTTGCCCAGTACCGGCTCCATGTGGCAGATCGCCAGGTCCGCCTTGCTGATGACCGGCTTCACCCCGGCCATGATCGCGCCGAAGTCCATGCCCTTCTTGCCCGCCGCCTTGGCGTCCTGCTCCGCCTGCGTGGTCAGTTCGGGGTGGATCAGGACGTCCCCGGCCGCGGCCACGGTGAAGGATCGCCCGCTGCCGCCTCCCGCCTTGGCGCCGTCCGCGGAGTCGCCCGAGTCTCCCAGGAGTCCACAGCCGGTGAGGGCGGTGGCCAGGAGGACGGTGAGCGCCGCTGTGCGGAGCGTGACGGTGGAGGCGGAGTTCTTCACTCGGTCTATTTTTATATGACCATGACTCCATCCCCCGCAAAACGAATAACGATTGCAATAACTTTCGGTGCCCTCGCCGTCATTGGCTTGATTGTGGTGTACGTCATGCTCTTTGGGGGGCAACCTTCCGACGAGAAGCGTGTCGACCCCGCGTCACAGCAGCCGGCCGGGGTCGACCTGGAAAAGCGGATTACCGAGTTCACCCTGGGATTCGGCGAAAGGGGCGGGTACCGGATACCCACCAAGCAGGAGCGGCTGACGATCACTCAGGGCGTCGCGCTGCTGCTGGACGGCCGGCCCGAGGAGGCGCGCGAGCGACTGGCCGAGGTCGATTTCGTCGTGCATTCGTTCACGGACACGGTGAGCGGGCGCCGCTTCGCCGAGGTGGCGGACGGGGCCGCCCGGGGGGACGGCGCGAACCGCGGCTGGGGTCGGGTGTACCTGGACCTCGGAGCCAAGCCGAGCTGGATCGTACAGGTCCCGCACCCGATCGCCGACCAGGAGACCGAGCGGCTCGGGGCCCGGGTGCTGCGCGGGGCACCCGGCGGAGTGATGGTGCTGGCCGGCGCCCACCGTACGGCGGGCCGGGGGGACGCCGCCGACGTGGCGCACCGTACGGACTCGGTCTTCCACAGCGTGATCGGGGAACTCATGGAGCGCCGCCTGCCGGGGGTCCAGCTGCACGGGTTCGCAAACGAGTCCTTCCCCGAGTTCGACGCGGTGATCTCGACGGGGGCGGGGGACCGCGCGGTCTCCGACGCCAAGCTGCTGTCCAAGGGGCTGTCCGGGGAGGGGCTGGAGGTCTGCCGCGCGTACGCCCGCAAATGCAAGCTCGCGGGTACGTCGAACGAGCAGGGGCAGGTGGCGGCCGAGGAAAGGCTGCGCTTCCTGCACATCGAGCTCAGCCGGCGCGTACGGACCGACGACGGCCGCCTCGACGACGTCACCGAGGCGATATCCGTCCTCACTCAGCGTTGGTCCGCTTCCTGACCGGGTGCATTCTGGGGAGAGGTGTGCATACGATCCGAATAGTCCGATTGAGTGCTTCCCCGAGGGAGTGACGGCGGGATGACTAAAGAGCAGAAGCGGCAGGACCTTGCGGCGCCCCCGAAAGCCCAGGATCCGATTCGTCCCCCACGGGTGCAGGGGCACGGCCACGGCTTCGAAGGTCCGGTGCGGAGCAAGGTCAAGGGCGGAGTGCATACGAAAGCGGCCCTGAAGCGGTCCGGCTCACCCCAGGGCGACCGCATCGGAGAGCGGAGCAAGGGGCTGAGCTAGTCCCGGCGCGTGCCCAGAGCCCTTCCGGCCCAGTGGGCGGAAGGGCTTTTTCCGCGCCCGTCCGGCTTTAACGGCTTTGCAGCTGCATACCGGGCAACCGTTACAAAACCTACGCACTGCGCACACATCGTCTCCGTACGCCCGTCGCGAGACGAGGCTGCGCCGGCCTGCTCTCCGCCCGGCCGCGGCCGTACCCTGTCGCTGTCCGGGAGTCGACCCGATGCCCGGCCGATGCCCGTGCCCGTGCCGATGCCGGGCCCGGTGACCGATGCGACTGCCGAGGGGGCCAGCGTGCCGCTCCAGCCAGGCCCCGAGCCGATCCCGGAGTGGCCGGCGCGCAGTCTGCTGGCCCTGCTGTCGCCGCCGGCCCGCCGGGAGCTGCTGGCCACCGGCACCGAGGTGCGGTTCGGGGCGGGTGCCGTGCTGCTCACCGAGGGCGCCCGGGACCGGCACGCCCTCCTGCTGCTGACCGGCCTGGCCAAGGTCACGGCCACCGTGGAGAACGGGCAGGCCTCGCTGCTGGCGGTGCGCGTCGGCGGGGACACGGTCGGCGAAATGGCTGCCCTGGACGGGGCGCCGCGCTCGGCGACGGTGACCGCGTGCGGCCCGCTGACGGCGCGGGTGATGCAGCCGGCCGCGCTGAACGACCTGATGGTGCGCCGGCCCGAGGTGGCCATGGCGCTGACCCGGATGGTCGCGGACCGGCTGCGCTGGGCGAACCGGCGGCGGCTGGAGTTCCGCGGCTACCCGGTCAAGGTGCGGATGGCCCGGCTGCTGGTGGAACTCGCCGAGCGGTACGGGCGGCAGGGGTCCGACGGGGTGGTGGTCGGCTGCCGGCTCACCCAGCCCGAGATCGCCGCGCTGACCGGGGCCGCCGAGACCACCATCCACAAGGGGTTGCGCGAGCTGCGGGAGGAGGGCCTGCTGGAGACCGGCTACCGCACCACGACCATCCGGGACCTGGCGAGGCTCCGCAAACTCGCCGACCTCGCGGGCTGAGGGGTACGGCGTACCGACCCGGCGTACGGGCCCGGCGTACGGGCCCGGCGTACGAGGAGGCTCAGCCGGCGAACCAGGGCCGCAGCAGCACGCACAGCCCCGCACTGGCCCCCATCACCGCCGTGCACACCACCGACGCGGCCAGCCAGCGGTACTTGGCGACCGCGACCCCGGCCAGGAACCGTACCGCCGAGGACAGTTCGCGACGGGCCGCCTCCCCGTCCGGGCGCCGCTCCTCGGCGCTCCGGCCGCCCGCCGGCAGGATGTCCGGACCCGCCGACAGCCGGCGGAAGCTGTACGGGTTGGCCTCGGCCGGCTCCCACACCCGCGGCCGCAGCGCCAGTGCCAGACTGGCCGCCCCGCCCAGCAGCCCGGCGGCGAACAGCACCAGCAGCGCCCCGGCGAGCAGCCCGGACACCCCGCCGCGCTGCCAGCCGTCCACGGCCCGGCCGCTCCAGGCCCCGGCGGTGGTGACGAGCGCGGCCTGGACCGCGGCCAGGATGCCCGCCTTGGAGTCCGCGTGCTGGTGCGTGCTCTGCAGCGACCCGAGCATGAACTCGGCCGTTTTGAACCGGTCGGGTCCGGCCGCGGCAGCGGCCGTTGCTCCGGTCGTTGCTCCGGTCGTTGCTCCGGTCGCTGCTTCGGTCGGGTCGGGCCGGTCAGGCATGGGGCCACCTCCTGGGGGAACGGATCCGCGTACTCCCCAGTGGGCGCCGACCCGGCCGCCGAGACCAGTCACTTGTACGGGATCCCGGCATCCCGTACTTCCACGTGGTGTGGCCGGGAAGCGCCCGGTACCACTGGCCGTGAGCCGCCGTAGCACGGGCGGAAAACCGGGACAGACCCGGAACGATTCTGTGCGGCAGTTGTAACAGCCATACGGGTTGGGGGAGTTGTGGCGTGCGGCATCCTTTCTCTCCCGAGACCACGTGGAGGAGTGTGCGTGATGACAGTGAGCGGCACCGGGGCCGGCGGCGGCACCGCAGGAGTGTTCGGGCGCAGGCTTCTGCTGGCCGTCGACGCGAAGGGTTACGGCCGGGCCGGAGCGCTCCTCCAGGGCCAGTACCAGGAGGCCATCCCGCGGCTGCTCGGCGAGGCCGCCGAGGCCGCCGGACTGGACCGGGCCCGGTGGGCACGGCAGTTCGCCGGCGACTCGGAGTTCGCGGTGCTGCCCGAAGGGGCCTCGGAGCCCGCACTGGTGGACACCTTCATGCGGGCGCTCGAAGCCGGACTGCGGGCCTTCAACAGCACCCGGCTGCGGGAGGCCTGGCTGGAGCTGCGGGCCGCCGTGCACTTCGGGTCGGTGACTCCCGGCGCCAACGGGTTCGTCGGGAAGGCGCCGGTCGAGATCGGCCGGATCCTCGACAGCGTCCCGCTGCGCACCGCGCTGGCGGCGGCCGAGGACGCCTGTCTGGCCGTCGCCGTCTCGTCCACCGTGTTCAACGACGTGGTCCGCGAGGCCTACACGACGATCCGGGTCAAGGAGTTCCGGGAGGTGCGGATCGAGGCCAAGGAGCACTCCGGCCGGGCCTGGATCTGGGTGCCCGGGTACGACGTACACCTCCTGGACCTGGACGGTGCGGCGCGGACCGGCGAGCTTCCGGCTCCCCGTCCCCTCGCGGGGCGGGAGCCGGGGGAGGGGGAGGAGCCGGGCCCCGGATGGGGGGAGGGGCCCGGCTCCGCCGGCCGGGCGGCGGACCAGCCCGCACCGTCGGCGCCGGCGCAGCCCGGACCGCCCGCGGGTGACTCGGTCGTCCAGCACTTCCACGGCACCGTCGACGCCGGCGCCGGCAGTGTGTTCGGGATCTCCAAGTGAGCGGCCCGGGCGAGGAGGACCAGGACCGGGAGCTGGACGCCCGGGGGCCGGTGCGGACCGCGGGCGCGGAACCCCCGGGCGAGCCACCTGAGCCCCAGGACCCCCAAAAGCTCCAGCCGTTACGCGAAGACCAGCGCCCGGACGCGCGGTTACGCGAAGACCAGCGCCCGGACGCGCGCCCGGACCCGCGCCCACCGCGGCCGCGCCGGGAACAGCCCGCGGGCGAACGGTCGGCCCCCGACGGCGAGTTCGCGACCGTACTGAACTACGTCAGCCAGTCCTTCCACGGCCCGCTGAACGCGCCCCAGGCCCACTTCGGCATCGCCACCGACACCGGGTCCGCCCCCGGCGGCCGCCGCCGGGCCACCGGCCGGATCGACGCCGGCGAGATCGACACCCTGATCGGTTCCTACGTCCCGCCGGACCCCTTCGAGCGGGCCGTCGCGGCGCTGGCCGAGGACACCGTGGTGGTGCTGGTGGGGCCGCCCGGGACCGGCAAGCGGTCCGGGGCCGTCGCCCTGCTGAAGGAGGTCGCCGACAGCGCCACCTATGTGGTGCTGTCCCCCGACAACAGCCTGGAGCAGCTGGCCGAGCGCACCTTCGAGAAGGGCATCGGGTACGTGCTGCTGGACCGGACGAGCGAGGGCCCGGCGGCCGCCCAGACCGCGGACTTCGACTGGCGGCGGGTCCGCGACCAGGTCCGGGGCCACGGCGCCCACCTGGTGGTCACCACCGTGCACGACCCGGAGGGCGGCCCGCCCGAGGCGGTCCGCCACATCGGCTGGAGCGGCCCGGACCTGGCCGCCGTCCTGCGGCTGCGGCTGCGTACCGGCGGCCACGAGGAGGAAGAGGTGGCGGCGGCGGCCGCCCTGATGCCCGCCGAATGCACCGTCGCCGAAGTCGCGGCGGCCGCCGGCCGGATCCTCGCCGGCGCCGAACCGGCCCTGGTGTGGCGCGAGTACGGCAGCGACGCCGCCCGCCCGGTGCGCGACTGGTTCACCGGAACCGACCGGTCCCTCCAGGAGATCGCCGAGATCACCACCCTGGCCTTCGTGACCGGCGCCGGGCGCCGGACCTTCGAATCGCTGCAGGAACTGCTGGAACCCCGGCTGGTGTCCGCCTTCCCGCCCGAACCGCCGCCGCCCGCCGCGCCCGGCGCCGCCCCGGGCACCGCCCCCGGCGAGGCCACATCGCCGCCGCCACCGGCCGCAGAACCTCCCCTCCCCGCGCACCGGTTCGCCGACCGGCGCCGCTCCCTCCGCCGCAATGCGCTCGTCGCCACCGAGGAGCAGGTCCAGGAGCAGGGCTCGCCCACCCGCACGGTCGTGGTGTTCCCCAGCCCCCAGTACCGCCTGTGGGTGCTGCAGGAACTGTGGGCCAACCACTCGACGGCCTACTGGGACGGCGTACGGGAATGGCTCGGCCAGGTGGTCGCCGCCGGCCCCGGCCAGGGGCTCCAGATGTCCGTGGCCTCGGGTCTCGCCCTGCTCGCCCACCCCGCGTTCGACGAGGTCGCCGACTGCTACCTGCTGCCCTGGGCGCGCGGCGAGGCCGGACCGGCGGGCCGGTCCATGGCCGTGCAGGTGCTGTCGTGGATGGCGCTGGACACCGGCCTGGGCGCCGCGGCGCTCACCCTGGTCCGCAGCTGGGCGCAGTCCGGGGACCGCGAGCTGCGGACCACGGCGCTGCTGGCCTTCAGCGGCCTGCTCGGAATGACCTTCCCCACCGATGCGGTCAAGTGGCTGTGGCACCTGATCAGCCAGTGGCAGGGTGCGCCGCTGTCCACCGAGCCGATGCTCGCGCTGGCGCAGCTGTTCGCGCTGCTGACCGAGTACGAGGAGGACGTACGGGTCGTCCTGGACGCCCTGGTGTACCGGCTGCGGAAGCAGGCCCGGACCCATGTCGCCACCCACCTCAAGGTGGTGACCTTCGGGACCGTGGGCCTGGTGCTGGCCGCGGTGGACCAGCGGACCCGGGCGCCGGCGGTGGCGGTGCTGGCCGGCCGCGGTTCGCCGGCGCTGAGGAGTGTGGCCGAGCTGTGGACGGGCGTGCTGTGCCACCGCCCGTTCCGCAGCGCGGCACTGGCCTCGTTGTACACGGCGCTGTGCGCGCTGCCTGCCGTGTGCGAGGACCCGCGGGCCGCTGCCGGGCGGCTGGGGCGGGAGATGGGGGCGCTCCTGCCCCCGGATGAGCGGTCACGCCTGGACCTCGTCCTCCGAAGGGTCGCGGGCCGCCCCCGCCCCCAGGTCGCCGAGATCGTCGACGGGTTCCTGGCGGCCGTACAGCGGAGCGAGAACGAAGGACTGAGGCGCCATGGCTGACAGATACCCCCTGGTCGAGCAGCGCGAGTTCGGCCCGCCGGGGCAACGGGGAAACTGGCTGCACAAGCGGGCCAGCCGGGAGCCGGCCGACCTGCCGCGGCTCCGCGCGCACCAGGTGCTGGTCTACCGCGTGGGCGAGGAGTACGTCGAGGACCACGGGCTGCGCCGGCCGGACGACGAGGTCGTCGTCGGGGCGAGCTCGGTGAGCGTGGTCGACCGCCGGGTGGCCGTACCGCTGGTGGTGGAGACGCCCGTACCGTCCGCGGAGACCGGCGCGTTCACCCTGCGGGTGACCTTCCACTGCACCGTGACCGACGCCTGTGCCGTCGTACGCGACGGGGTGGACGACGCGGAGCCGCTGGTCCTCGGCTACCTGCGGGAGATCCCCGGGCTGGCCGAGGAGGGCAAGGACCTGCCGGTCAACCAGTCGCCGGAGATGCGCGACCGGGTGTGGAGCCGGCTGCGCGCGTACGCGGAGCTGGTGCCACAGCCCGTGTCGGGCCTGCGGATCCGGCCCGTCACCGTGGACGTCCTCACGCCCGAGGAGTTCGCGGCGCACCGGCGCGCGGTGGAGGAGGCCGAACGCGCCCGCGAGCAGAACCGGTTCGAGGCGACGCTCGCCGAGGAGCGGGCCCGGGCGGAGCACGAACGGCAGCTGCTGGAGCGCGACCTGCTCCGGGAGCAGCGGCTCACCGAGGAGCGGTACCGCCAGGAACAGGCGCTGGCCGAGGAACGGCACCGCCAGGAGATGGAGGAGCTCCGGTCCGAGTACCAGCACCGGACCGAGGAGGAAGAGCTGGAGCACCGGCTGAAGGGGGAGCGGAAGACCAACGCGCACGGCCGCGAGGAGACCGACGAGGACCTCAGGGCGTTCGGCTACGACCCGCTCGCCGCCCACTACCACGCCTTCCGGCGCGGCGAGATCTCCGCGGACACCCTCGCCCAGCGGCTGCACGAGGCCGCGACGGCCGAGGCCGCCCGCCGGTCGGTGAAGTCCGAGCGGAAATGGCAGCAGCTGGAGCGGGAGGAGGAGCAGACGCGGGAGGCCCTCCGGGTCCGGCTGGAACGGGAGGACCGGCTCAAGGAGCTGTCCCGGCAGGACAGCCGGGAGGAGGCGGCGGCCAAACGCCAGGAGGAGACGCGCCGCTGGGAGCAGCAGCGGGAGGACGAGCGGCAGCGCCGGCTGGAGGAGCGCGAGGACGCGCTGCTTCAGCGGCAGGAGCAGCGCGAGTGGCGGGAGAAGATGCTCACCGCGAAGTACGACCTGACGAAGCGGGTGATCGACCGCGGCCACGGGGACGACGCGCACCTGGACGTCACCAGCCTGATCAACGATGTCGGCGAGTCCCACCTGGCGGCCGCGCAGGCGGCGTACGCGCTGGCCGAGGTGCCGGGCGAGGAGCACCGGGTGGAGCGCGCCGACACCGGCTCCGGCGCCGGGCGGGACGCGGGCGTGGACCGGGGCCCGACGGTGGACGTGACGGTCACCGAGGACGGCGACGGGGACCGCGACCTCGGCGAGTGGGGGAGGGAGGAAGGTGGCCGCTGACGCACCGATCCGCCCGGCGGACGACATGGACTTGGCGGACCGCACGGACCGCACGGACCGCACGGACCGGCCGGACCGGCCGGACAGCACGGACCGGCCGGCCGGCCTCGACTGGATGCCCGCGCCGGAGAGGGATCCCGTGGCGGCTCCGGGGGCGGTACCGGGGGTGGTTCCGGGGGCGCGCCGCGCCCGCCCGCGCCGTGCGTCCGGCCGGCGGGGCACGGGTGGCCGTCGACCCGGCCCGGCGGTCCTGCTCCGCAGCCTGATCGGGGTCCGCGAGGACGTCCTCGGCTGGGTCCCGGAGGAGCGCACCCGCTACACCTGGTACGGGGCCATCGTCCTGAACACGGCGCTGCTCGGCGGGGCCTCCATGGCCCTGGCGATCGCCACGATCAGGGACGAGCTGCCGCTCGCGGTGGCCTTGGTGGTGGCGGTGATCTGGTTCTGGGTGGTGCTGGCCGTGGACAGCTGGCTGGTGTCCAGCACCCACGGAGTCCCGGCGAAGGGCCGGCTCCGCTCCCTCCTGCCGCGCCTGTTCCTCTCGGTCCTGCTGGGCCTGGCCATCGCCGAGCCGCTGCTGTTCCAGATCTTCGACAAGGAGATACAGCAGGAGATCGCGGTCGGCCACCAGCGGGAGGTGGAGTCCTACCGGGGCAGCCTGATGGCCTGCAACCCGGTCGACGGCACGGCGACGGCCGGCCGGCCGGAGTGCGCCGGGTTCCAGCTGAACGTACCCGGCTCGCCGGGCGCACTGCGCGAGCAGATCACCCGCAACGCCGCGGAGGTCAAGGAGCGCCAGGCCCAGGTCACGGCGATGAACAAGACCCTCGCCGACAAGATGGCCACCGAGCAGCGCGAATGCGACTACCGGACGAAGTACGTCTGGAAGAACGGCGGCCGGGACGTCACCGAGACCTGCAAGCGGGCGCGCAAAGACGCCACGGCCTACAGCGAGTCGAGCCAGGCGGACAAGCACCAGAGCGACCTCACGGCACTGATCCAGAAGGGCCGCGACCTGACCGCCCAGGAGGCCACGGCCGGTGAGACGTACCGCCCCGCCCTGGTCAAGGCCATCGACGACCGCACCCGCAGCCACGCCCGGTCGCTGGACGACGACGGCCTGCTGACCCGAGCCCACGCCCTGGGCGCGGTCGCCTGGTCGGACTGGTACGCGGGCTTCGTGGCCGTCCTGCTGCACATCCTGCTGCTGACGGTGGACGCGATGCCGGTCCTGGCCAAGCTGATGAGCGGCCCCACCAGCTATGACCGGGCCCTCACCGCCCGCCTGGAGGCGGGCCGCCGCCGGCACGCGGAGGAACTCCAGGTCCGCCACGCCTGCGAGGCCTCCGACCACGAGGCCCGCCGCCACCGCTCGGAACGGGAGGCCGCGAACCGCATGGACTCGGTGGAACACGCCTACCGCCTGGAACAGTCGGAACGCGCCCGGGCCTTCCACACCGAACTCAACGCCCGCGCGGCCCGCCTGCGCAACCCGTGAAAAAAGACCCCCAGCCGTGACCGGCTGGGGGTCTTCCCACTGGTGCCCCCGGCAGGATTCGAACCTGCGACACCGCTTTAGGAGTTCGATCTATCCACCACAGCGCGCGCCCCACCGGCGCGCACTCGGCTCGTCGACAACCGCCGAACACTGCTGCCGTGCAGGCCGTTGATGTCAGCACTGGATGTCACCGGAACAACTGCGGCATGGGACAGACCTCCAACGGATCGCCCGGCCGATCGGCCCAGTGCCACCACACATGCCGCCGGCCACACTTCCACAGCGCCCGACACACCCGCTGGCCATCGTCCTCCCGCCCACAGAGCACGAATCCACCAAACTTCAAGGGCTGGCTGCACTCGGGGCAGGCGGAAGCGTCGCTGGTCATGCGGCGCACCTTAACGGAGGCGCTACCGCAGCTCTGTACTATTTGCAGTCGACCCCTTCGTCCCGAAGCAACCAGATCTCCTGGGCGGCCTGCGACTTGGCGCAGGGCAGTCGTCTGGGGCCCAGGTGGAGCGCCCTGCTGGACGAACGACCTGAGCCCCAGACGGCTGGTCTGCTATGGCTTGCCTGGGTCGACGGCAGGCGGGATGACAGCTCCCCACCCACACCACGAACCGACCGGCAGCTGCAGGATTGGCCCTGGTCATCCCGGAGCCTGAGCGCCCCCGCCGGAGGCATCAGTCTTGGCAGGTAGCCGACCGAACAGCCGGGCCCATCCCCTCAAGCGCTTAGCCATTGGCGCACGGCCGGCGGTCCGGGCTGGAGCGGGGCGTAGACAGGAGCGCAGGCCCGGGGCGGCGGGCGCACGACGCCGCTTTGGGCGGCGGAAGCGCCCTTGATGAAGTAGGGAAACTTTCACCGCACCGTGAAGAGCTGGCGCCCGTCATGGCTCCGGACGTGTGGCCCGTCCCCGTCCAGGGCGTCCAGCAGTCGGATCGGTTTTGCGCGCCAGCCAGCAGCCGGCCGTCGTCACGAACGACCGCGCCGGCTAACCGATACGGAGTGCTTCACGCGCACCGCGGACTACGCATCGAAGTCGTACTCAAGGACGTAGGAGGCGGAGTCCAGGGTCATCTCGTTCACCTCGACTGCGCGCCCGCCTTCTGCGAACGCGGTCCGGACGATCTGGATGACAGGCGTGCCCATGGAGAGTGCGAGCCGTTCGGCCTCGTCGGTCGACGGCATGCGGGATCGGATCTCCTCGCGGAAGTGGACGGGCTTGTGGCCAAGTTCCGCAAGGCGGGCGTACGTACCTCCGGGCCCCGTGTCGGCCTGGGTGATCGCGGAGGCTGCGACGATGTCCGACGGCAGGTAGGACGTGGCGAAGAGCACAGGCTTCCCGTCGAGTACGAAGCGCCGGCCGCGTGCCCAAACGCGTGATCCTGCGGCCAGGTTGAGGACGTCGGCGACCCGGTCGCTCGCCTCTTCCTCGCGTACGTCGATCTGGTCGACGACGAGGTCCCGATCTCCGGTGTCGGAAGACCAGACGGACCGGCCGGATCCCCACTGCTCCCGGGCCAGCCGCTGGATGCCTCGTCGCCGCAGGGGCTTGAAGTCGCGAACGAAGACGCCGGCCCCCTTCCGGGCCTCTGCGATGCCTTCGTTCTGCAGTACTCCGAGTGCCTGGCGTGCGGTCATCCGGGCGACCTCGTAGGCGGCCATGATGTCGTTCTCGCCGGGCAGGCGGTCGCCTGGGCCGTACTCACCCGCCTGGATGGCCGTCCGCAGCGCGTCGGCAATGCGCTGGTACTTCGGCTGGCGGCTGCTGCCCTGGCTGGTCATTGAACGATCACTCCTTCTCCTCTCTAGACACCCTAGGGCCAGGGGTGGGCCGCTGCACGCACCAGCGTTGAGACCCATCTCGCGGACATCTCTAGAGAGGTGTTGACGCGCCCGCCGGAATCCGCTGTAGTGGTGACATCTCTAGAGAGGTCGCCTCGGGGCGGTCTCGCGAACGAGGAGTGATCTGTCATGCGTCGGATTCCCGTCGACACTGCGGCCGCGATGGTGGTGCTGGCCCAGCCTCCGCAGCCGAAGGCAACTCGTGGTAGTTGGGGCCTTGTCGCGCCCCACCCCGGTCGCACCACCCGCTGACAGTGGTAAGGAGCACCCGGCATGAGTACGTCATTTGACCTGGACGTGGGCACCGCCCTCGTCTCGAAAGCGCTCGTCGACTACGGCCGGAAGCCGGATTCGACGACGGTCTCCCGGCTGACGGACGACCTCCTCACCTACGGCGAGAGCCTCCTCGCACACGTCGTCGGTCTTGAGGCCGCAGCCACGGCGCTGAAGGACTGGCACAGCATCACCCAGCAGGGCCCCAGCGACAACGCCCTCGGCAACTGGGACTACCTTCGCGCGCTCGCACGTACCGTCAGGCGGTTCCACAACGCCATGGGTGTCTGCCACACCTCCTACGGAGCCCCCTACATCGGCCGCCCCGGCTTCTCCCCGATCGCCCCGGCGACGGATCCATGACGGCCGGCGAGTTCTGCGTCTACTGCGACGAGCCGGTGGCCGCGACGGCCGAGAACCGGATGGTGAGCCACTCCGCTTCGGGCGCCCGGCCGGACTTCTACGCGCACCCTGGCTGCTCGCCCTCGTCACGCCCCGACACGGAAACCGTGTCGCCAGCAGATATCGGGGAGGCGGTCCCGTTGACCAAGGTGTGGCACGAGGACCTCGTGGCAGCCGTCGACGTCGTACTCGCGGCGGTGGAACCCCCGCCAGAGGAGGAGGCCGCCCAGCAGTTGAGCTGCCTGGACTACTACGGCGGCGTTGTCTACTTCTACGTCGTGGGGTCGTTCGACGAGCGGGGCCGCCGCACCGAAGCCGCCGAGAATGCCCTCGCGAACTGGAAGGCAGCCACCGCTCTGAACCCCGCCGACGCGGCCACCGGGCCGTGGGGGAAAACAGTCTCTCTGGCACGGGTGATCCGTGACCTCCTGGCCGCAGCCGAGGTGCATCGCGCCCGCCTGCGGCGCTGGGAGGAAGAGGAGCGGCAGGGACTGCGCCCGCCGTTTCCGCCCCCGCCGGGCGGCTGGGGTTCATGAGGGTCCAGGCCGTCTGCGGGATGCATCGGCCGGCGTTCGTGAATCCGCCGGCGCCGTGCACCCCGCAGCCCCGATTTCGGTCGGATCTGAGTGACGGCGCAGCGTGTTTTCGGGATGTGGCATCCATGTGGCATCCGGCAGCAGAAGGGCCCTCCAGCCTGGCGCGGCTGGAGGGCCCCATACCGCCTATGCGCTGCGGTTTCCTAGTTGTGCCCCCGGCAGGATTCGAACCTGCGACACCCGCTTTAGGAGAGCGGTGCTCTATCCCCTGAGCTACGAAGGCGAAGCTGGACCAGATGGACCGCTGACAGCCTAGCGGATCCCCGGGGGCGGGTCTGCGGGGATTACTGCGACGGCCGTGGCGGCCGCGGCGCGAAAGGCGGGCAGAACCGATGTCCCGTTGCCGGCGTCCCCCAGGTCATGACCATGTACCTGACCACCCGTGAGGGCCGGGCGCGGGGCATCGGCGCTGTCGGGGTGGTGGTTGCGCTGGTGCTCCTGCTCAACGACCTGGTTCCCAATCGGGTCGGCAATCTCGGCAGCTTCGTGCAGACCTTCCTGCCGTGGAGCGGGGTGATCGTCCTCCTGCTGGTCGGTGCCGTCCTCGTCGGGGCGCGGCGGTCCAAGGGTGCCCTGGCCGCCGTCCTCGTGCCGGCCGTGGTCTGGACGTCGCTGTTCGGGCCCGCGTTCTTCGACCGGGCCGAGGCGGCCCGGGCCGGCGACCTCACCGTGGTCACGCACAACGTCGACGACGCCAACCCGGATCCCGAAGGGACCGCCCGGCGGCTGGTCGGGAGCGGGGCCGAGATCATCGCCCTGGAGGAGCTCGTGCAGCCCGCGACCCGGACGTACGAGAGGGTCCTGGCCGCCACCCACCCCCACCACGCGGTGCACGGCACGGTCGGGCTGTGGAGCCGGTACCCGATCCGGGACACCCGCCCGGTGCCGATCATGCCGTGGACCCGGGCCCTGCGCAGTACCGTCGACACCCCCCAGGGGCCGCTCACCGTGTACGTCGCCCACCTCGCCTCCGTCCGGATCCGGCCCGCCACCGGCTTCGCCACCGCCCGCCGCAATGCCGCCGCCGCCCGCCTGGCCGCCGAGCTGGAGGACGCCCCGCCCGGCCGGACCCTCCTCGTCGGCGACTTCAACGGCACCACCGACGACCGGGCCCTCGCCCCCGTCTTCTCCCGGTTCCGCTCCGCCCAGCAGGAGGCCGGAGCGGGTCTCGGGTTCAGTTGGCCGGCCGCACTCCCCTTCGCGCGGATCGACCACATCCTCGTACGGGGCGTGGAACCGGTCTCCGCCTGGACCCTTCCCGCCACCGCCAGTGACCACTTGCCGGTGGCCGCCTCGCTCCGGCTCCGCACCCCCTAGGGCAACCCGAGGATCTGACAATAGGTCAATCGGCACGTCATACCGGTCGGATGTGTCCGGAACCGATCCATCCGGCCGGGCCCGCCTGGAACACTCCGCCGGGTGGACAACCACATCTCCGACGGCACCTACTACGGCCCCGTCGTCCAGGCCGCGACCGTCGTCGTGCAGGACGCTTCCGTCATGGCCCTCCGCGTGCCCTCCATGCTGCCCCACGTCCCCGACGTCTTCGTCGACCGCGACGCGCTCCGCGCCGATCTCGACCGACTCGCCGCGGGCCTGGCCGGCCGGATCTCCCCGCAGGTGGTGCTCCTGGCAGGCGCGCCCGGGGCCGGCAAGAGCGACCTGTGCGTGTACTGGGGCCGCACGGCCGCGCAGCGGCGGTTCCCCGGCGGGGTCTTCTACGCCGACCTCGGCGCGGCGGCCGACCCCTCCGACGCGGCCGCCGTGCTGGAGGCGTTCATCGGTGAGCTCCGCGCCCCGCGCGACCACGACCGC
This sequence comes from Streptomyces sp. NPDC051211, assembly GCF_040689505.1. Taxonomy (NCBI): domain Bacteria; kingdom Bacillati; phylum Actinomycetota; class Actinomycetes; order Kitasatosporales; family Streptomycetaceae; genus Streptomyces; species Streptomyces sp. NPDC051211. The sequence goes on along the minus strand of NZ_JBFBAV010000010.1, from coordinate 121,395 downwards.
CCGCCCGCCGGCCTCGACGTGAGCGCCCTGGCGTCCCGCTTCCGCAGTCTGACCGCCGACCGCCCCTGCCTGGTGGTCCTCGACGGGGTGGTCCGTCCCGGCCAGGTCCCGGCGCTGCTCCCCGGGCACCCGGAGAGCATGGTGGTCCTCACGAGCCGCAGTCCGCTGAACCTGCTGAGCCGCGGCGGCCGGGTGGTGCCGGTCCGGCTCACCGTCGACGGGCTGGACGAGTCGGCCTGCGCCGAGCTGTTCCGCGCGGTGGCGGGGATGGAGGTGGCCGGGCGCGAGGACTTCCGGCTGGTGGTCCGGGCCTCGGCCGGCCTGCCGGGCCTGGTGCGCCTGGCCGCGGCGCAGGCGGCCGACCCGATGCTCGACGGCTTCGCGGGGCTGGTCCGCAGGCTCGCCCCGCGCGGCTCGGTGCTGGAGGCTCTGGACGTGCCCGACGACGAGTACTACGCGCAGACCGCCCGCGCGCTCCTCGGCGATTCGTACGCCGTACTGGGCGAACGCGGCCGGCGCACGTTCCGGCTGCTCGGGGTGCATCCGACGGCCGAGTTCACCGCCGCCCTGGTGGACCGGCTGGCCGGCGGCCCGGGGGTCCGGGCGGAGCTGCACGAGGCCGGGCTGCTGGAGCAGGCGGGCGAGCGGCGGTACCGGATGAACCGGGTGCTGCACGCGTACGCGGCGGAGCTCGGCCGGGCCGAGGAGGCGGAGGCCGTGCCGCTGATCGCCGACTGGTACCTGCGCCGGGCGTCGGCCGCCGAAGCCCTGGTCTCCGGGCGCTGGCGGTACGGGGACCGGTACGCGGAACCGGACACGGGCGGGCAGGTGTTCGCGGACGCGGAGGAGGCGCTGGACGCGCTTCAGGCCGAACGGCACACCCTGGTCGGGGTGGCCGAACTGTGCCGGGTGCACGACCCGGCCGCACTCTGCCTGCTCGCCGAGGCCCTGCACGGCTTCTTCTTCCGGCGCGGCCACCATTCGCTGTGGGTGCGGGTGAACCGGCTCGCGGTGGACGCGGCCGCCCACACCCCCGGCCTCGGCGGGCTGCCGCTGGCCCGGATGCACTTCGAACTCGGCTTCGCCCTGCTCGACCGGGGCTCGGCGGAGGATCTGGCGGAGGCCCGCGAGCAGTACGACGCGGCCCGCGAGACGGCCCGCCGGATCGGGCACGCACGAACCGAGTCCTCGGCGCTGGAGGGGCTCGGCCAGATCGCCGAGCGGGACGGCGACCCGGCGGCGGCCACCGAGTTCTACGCGGCCGCCCTGGCCGCCCTGGGCGACCTCGAACACCCGCGGGGCCGGGCCCTGTTGGCGTACCACCAGGGCCGGGCGGCGAGCGCGGCCGGAGACCACGAGCGGGCCGCCCGGCAACTCGCCGAGGCACTGCGCGGGTTCGAGGCGCTGGCGAAGCGCGACCCGCACAACGAGGCGAAGATCCGCGTCCGGTACGCCGCGGCACGGCTGGCGGCCGGACACCCGGAGGAGGGGGCGGAGCCCCTGCGGCGGGCGCTGGAGTACTTCGAGGCGACCGGCCGGCCCGGCGTGGACCGGGCGGACGCCCTGCTGGTCCGGGGCCGGCTGCGGGCCGCGCTGGGCGAACCGGAGGCGGCCCGGGCCGACTGGCAGGCGGCCCTCGCCCAGTACGAGACCGTACGCAGCATCCGGGCGGAGGAGGCGCGCCGGCTGCTCGCCGGAACCCCGGAACAGGGCGCCTGACGGCGTCGATCGGGGTGACCTGGGCGATCGGGGGCGATCGGGCTCGATGAGGGGCGACCGGTGTCAGGCGCGGGCAGGGGGGCAGGCGGGGTCAGACGAAGGCAGGCGGGGTCAGGCGGGCCGGAGGGTGAGCCGGTGCACCCGGCCGCCGGCCTCCAGGGTGCACCTGCCCTCCGCTCCGGCGAGCAGGGCCGACGCGGCGAGCCCGGGCTCCGCGCCGGAGGCCGTGAAGACGCCGCCCCCGCGCAGGTGCAGCCGGCCCGCCGCGACCACCAGCTCGCAGCCGGGGTGGCGGGCGAACAGCTCGGCCGGGGTGGAGCCGCGGGCCAGCAGGATCTCGGCGGAGTCGCGCCAGCGGGGCTCGGGCTCGGCCTCGTCGGCCAGCAGGTGGGGTTCGGCGCCGAGGTGGGCCGTGACCCGGCCCTGGACCTCGGCCGGGTAGCGGCGCAGGACCACCCGCGCGCCGGCCACGACCGCATCGACGTACAGGGCCCGGCCCACCGGGCTGCGGGGCGCGGCCGGCGGTTCCGGCAGCGGTACCGGCCGGGGCGGGCAGCCGGACTCCGGCGGCGGCAGCCGCAGTTGCCGGTAGCAGAGCTCGCGGAACACGGCGAGGGCCCGGCCGGGGCGGGAGCTGACCCGGCCGGCTGCGTCCGGGAGGCGGATGGCGTCGGCCAGTTGCCGGGCCAGCGGCGTGGTCGGGGAGACCCGGGGGAGCTGTTCGCCCAGCCAGGCCATGGGGGAGCCGGGCGCGACGGTGCGCTCGTCGAAGGCGGCGAGCAGGCCCGGCAGCCCCTGCGCGGCCGCGTAGAGGGAGAGGGAGCCGTGGTCGCCGATGAAGGCGTCGGCGGCGCAGATCGCGGCCTTCCAGGTGGGCTCGGCGGGCGAGGGCAGGAGGAGCCCGGCGCGCCGGCAGGCGGCCAGCCAGGTGCGGATCTGCCAGCCGCCGTGGGCGTACCAGGCGTTGGGGTGGACGGCCGCGACGACCCGGTATTCGCCGTACGGCAATTCCGCCACGGCCCGGCCCATCAGCTCGAAGGAGGCGCCGAGCAGGGAACGCTCGCTCCACGTCGAGGTCACCAGGAGGAGTTTCTGGTTGGGGCGGATTCCGAGGGCCGCGCGGTATTCCGTACGGAAGGGGCGCGAGGCGGCCAGTTCGTCGAGGACGGGGTCGCCCGTCACCTGTGCGTACGGGAGGGCTTCCGGGCAGTCCCGGCGCAGCCGGACCCGCTGTTCCTCGTGCGAGAGGAGGATCGCGGACGGGATGACCTCACCGTCGTGCAGCAGCCATTCGGCGGACAGCCCGAATGCCCCTGCCCCGACCCCTGCCCCGGATTCCGGATTCCGGATTCTTGCTGAGTTTCTTATTGTAGCCAGCGCCGTGCGGGGCGCTCACGAGCGGTGCGGAAATCTTTTCCAATTCCCCGCCGCGGCTGGTACTCACCGCCAGGTCGAACCGTTCCCGCAGTGCCGCCTCCCACGGAATGAAGAAAAGGTCGTGTTCGGCGATGAATTCGGCAATGCCCTTGTCGAAGGCGGAGGAGCCGGTGCAGGTGAACACCACGCGCACCCGCGGGTCGTCCCCGAACGCGGTGAGCAGATCGAGCAGCCGGGTCGCCGAGGTCACGTTGTGGATCACGCCCAGGACGGTGCGTTCGGCGGGTACGGTCAGCCAGCGCCGGTCCGGCAGTCCCCGCTCCGCCCGCATCCGGTGCCCGTGCCTTTCCTGTCCGCGCCCGCATTTCCCGATCCGCCCCCGGCCGCCTCAGCCTACGGCTACCGTGACCGCATGGAACCGGAGCTGACTGCACTGGCGATGTCGGCCGCGACCGCAATGGTGTCGGCGATGGTCGGCGAGGCGTGGACGCAGGCCAGCGAACGGATCACCGGCTTCTTCGGCCGCCGCGGCCGGGACCCGGAGGCCGTCTCGGCCGAACTGGAAGAATCGCGAGCCGAGTTGGTGGCCGCCGAGGCGGAGCAGGACACCGCGCTCGCCGAGGACATCGAGAGCGAGTGGCGGCTCCGGCTGAGCCGCGCATTGCGCGCCGACCCGGCGGCCGCCGAGGAACTGCGCGCCCTGCTGGCCGAGATCGCCCCCGAGGCGCCCGCGGCAGGGTCGGTGACCGTCAACAACACCATCAGCGGCGGCACCTACAACAGCCCGGTCTTCCAGGGCCAGAACATCGACTACCGGACCTCCAACTGGACGCCGCCGGGTTCCTAGGGGCGCACGGGCCGGCCGACCGGTCACCACATCCGCAGCGCCGCCGCGAGCGCGGGGCGTATCGGGGGAATTCCACCGAGATCGGTTTCGCGCGCCCGGTCCCGGTTCATGGGATCGGTGTCCGCCGAACCACCCCGGCGACGGCTGTGCTCGGCCCACCCCCACGAAATGAGAGCCAGATGGACTTCCTTCGCCCCGCCAGCTGGGAGGAGGCGCTCGCCGCGAAGGCCGAGTACCCCACGGCCGTGCCGATCGCGGGTGGCACCGACGTGATGGTCGAGATCAACTTCGATCACCGGCGTCCGGACTACCTGATGGACCTCGGCCGGATCGGGCTGCTGCACGAGTGGGAGACCGGCACGGAGGTCGTACGGCTCGGCGCCTCCGTCCCGTACACGCGGATCATGGACCACCTGCGGGTGGAACTGCCGGGTCTCGCGCTCGCCTCGCACACGGTCGCGTCCCCGCAGATCCGCAACCGCGGCGGGGTCGGCGGGAACCTGGGCACCGCCTCCCCGGCCGGAGACGCCCACCCGGCCCTGCTCGCCGCCGGCGCGGAGGTCGAGGCCGAGTCGGTCCGCGGCTCGCGCCTCATCCCGATCGACGCCTTCTACACCGGGGTGAAGCGGAACGCGCTGGCGCCCGACGAGCTGATCAAGGCGATCCACATCCGCAAGGCCGACGGCCCGCAGCAGTTCTCCAAGGTCGGCACCCGCAACGCGATGGTCATCGCGGTCTGCGCCTTCGGCCTCGCCCTGCACCCCGAGACCCGCACCGTCCGCACCGGCATCGGTTCGGCCGCCCCCACCCCGATCCGGGCCCGGGTCGCCGAGGAGTTCCTGACCGCCGCGCTCGAAGAGGGCGGGTTCTGGGAGTCCGGCAAGGTCATCACCCCGTCGGTGGCCAAGCAGTTCGCCGACCTGGCTGCCGCCGCCTGCAATCCGATCGACGACGTCCGCGGCACCGCGAAGTACCGCCGCCATGCCCTCGGCGTCCTGGCCCGCCGCCAGCTGCTCTGGACGTGGGAGGAGTACCGCGCCGGCCGCGGCCCCACCGGCACCACCATGGAAGGAGCGGCGTGACCATGCGCGTCCACCTCACCGTGAACGGCCGCCCGCAGCAGGCCGACGACGTCTGGGAGGGCGAATCCCTTCTCTACGTGCTCCGCGAACGGCTCGGCCTGCCCGGCTCCAAGAACGCCTGCGAGCAGGGCGAATGCGGCTCCTGCACGGTCCGTCTCGACGGGGTGCCGGTCTGTTCCTGCCTGGTCGCGGCCGGCCAGGCGGAAGGCCGCGAGGTGGTGACCGTCGAGGGCCTGGCCGACGGGGCCGGCGGCACCGTGTCCCCGGTCCAGCAGGCCTTCATCGACACGGGCGCCGTGCAGTGCGGTTTCTGCACCCCGGGTCTGCTCGTCCAGACCGACGCCCTGCTGGAGGGCAACCCGTCCCCGTCCGACCAGGACATCCGTGAGGCCCTGTCCGGCAACCTCTGCCGCTGCACGGGCTACGAGAAGATCCTCGACGCGGTCCGCCTGGCGGCCGCCCGCCAAGGCCAGGGCCGCCAGGGCCGCCAGGGCCGCCAGGAAGAGGCTGTCTGATCATGGCCGACACCCGCACCGCGCCCTCCGGTACCCCGACGAACGTCACCCAGAAGCACACCAAGGGCGGCATCGGCGAGTCCACGCTGCGCCCCGACGGCACCCTCAAGGTCACCGGCGAGTTCGCCTACTCCTCCGACCTCTGGCACGAGGACATGCTGTGGGGCCAGACCCTGCGCGCCCCGCACGCCCACGCGAACATCACCCGCCTCGACGTGTCCGAGGCCCTCGCAGTGCCGGGCGTGTACGCGGTGCTCACCTACGAGGACCTGCCCGCCCGGCGCAGGTACGGCCTGGAGTTCGCCGACCAGCCGGTGCTCTGCGACGGCCGGGTCCGGTTCCACGGCGAGCCGGTCGCCCTGGTGGCCGCCGACCACCCGGAGACCGCCCGCCGGGCCGCCGCGAAGATCCTCGTCGAGTACGAGGTGCTGCCGCCGGTCACCGACGAGGCGAGCGCCACAGCCCCCGGCGCGCCGGTCCTCCACCCCGACCGGGACGACCACCACGCCCCGCACACCCCGCACCCCAACATCGTCCACCGGCAGCCGGTCCGGCGCGGCGACGTCGCCGCGGCCCGCGCCCGCGCCGACGTGATCGTCCGCGAGGAGTACGAGGTCGGCATGCAGGACCAGGCCTTCCTCGGCCCGGAGTCCGGTCTCGCCGTGCCCGCCGAGGACGGCGGCATCGACCTCTACGTCTCCACCCAGTGGCTGCACGTGGACCAGAAGCAGGTCGCACCGGTCCTCGGCCTGCCCGTCGACAAGGTCCGGCTCACCCTCTCCGGGGTCGGCGGCGCCTTCGGCGGCCGCGAAGACCTGTCCATGCAGGCCCACGCCTGCCTGCTCGCGCAGCGCACCGGCAAGCCCGTGAAGATCGTCTACAACCGGTACGAGTCCTTCTTCGGGCACGTCCACCGGCACCCCGCCAAGCTGACCTACGAGCACGGCGCCACCTCCGACGGCAAGCTCACCCACGTCACCGCCCGGATCGTGCTCGACGGCGGCGCGTACGCCTCCTCCACCCCGGCGGTGGTCGGCAACGCGGCCTCCCTCGGCCTCGGCCCGTACGACGTGGAGCACGTGGACATCGAGGCGGTCGGCCTCTACACCAACAACCCGCCGTGCGGTGCGATGCGCGGCTTCGGCGCCGTGCAGGCCTGCTTCGCGTACGAGTCCCAGATGGACCGGGTGGCCGCCGAACTCGGCATGGACCCGGTCGAGTTCCGGCAGCTCAACGCCATGGAGCAGGGCACCCGCATGCCCACCGGCCAGCTGGTCGACTCCCCGGCCCCGGTCGCCGAGCTGCTGCGCCGGGTCAAGGCCCGTCCGCTGCCGCCGGAGCGCCAGTGGGACTCGGCCGGCGAGGGCGCGGACGTGCGGGCGCTGCCCGGGGGCCTGTCCAACACCACCCACGGCGAGGGGGTGGTGCGCGGGGTCGGCTACGCCGTCGGCATCAAGAACGTCGGCTTCTCCGAGGGTTACGACGACTACTCCACCGCCCGGGTGCGGCTGGCCGTGGCGGGCGGCGAGGCGGTGGCCACCGTGCACACCGCGATGGCGGAGGTCGGCCAGGGCGGGGTGACCGTGCACGCGCAGATCGCCCGGACCGAACTCGGGGTCACCCAGGTCACCATCGAGCCCGCGAACACCCGGGCCGGCAACGCCGGCTCCACCTCCGCGTCCCGGCAGACGTATGTGACGGGCGGCGCCGTGAAGCACACCTGCGAGGCCGTCCGCGAGGCGGTGTTCCGGCTGGGCCGGCGCAAGTACGGCTCGTACCACCCGGCCTGGGCGCACGCCGAACTCCGGCTGGAGGACGGCAAGGTGGTCACCGACGGCGGGGAGGTGCTGGCGGGCCTGGCGGAGCTGCTCGACGGGGAGGAGCCGATCGACCTGGAACTGGAGTGGCGGCACCGCCCCACCCAACCCTTCGACCGGCAGACCGGGCAGGGCGACGGACACGTCCAGTACTCCTTCGCCGCCCACCGCGCGGTGGTGGAGGTGGACACTGAGCTGGGCCTGGTGAAGGTGATCGAGCTGGCCGTGGCCCAGGACGTCGGCAAGGCCCTCAACCCGCTGTCGGCGGCCGGCCAGATCCAGGGCGGTACCACCCAGGGCCTCGGCCTGGCCGTGATGGAGGAGATCGTCGTCGACCCGGCGACGGCGAAGGTCCGCAACCCCTCCTTCACCGACTACCTGATCCCGACCATCCTCGACACCCCGGCCATCCCGGTGGACATGCTGGAACTGGCCGACGAGCATGCCCCGTACGGGCTGCGCGGCATCGGCGAGGCCCCGACCCTGTCGCCGACCCCGGCGGTGGTCTCCGCGATCCGGGCGGCCACCGGGCGGGCGCTGCGCCGGGTCCCGGTCCGCCCGGAACACATCACCGGCTGAAGCCGCCGGCATCCTGCAGGCGGGGCGCCCGCCGGTGCACGCCTCAGGCGCCCATCGGAGTGTGGAGCTCCACCGTGAGTTCCACCTCCACCGGCGCGTCCAGCGGCAGGACGGCCACCCCGACCGCACTGCGGGCATGGATGCCGGCGTCGCCGAAGGCCGTGCCCAGCAGCTCGCTCGCGCCGTTGACCACGCCCGGCTGGCCGGTGAAGTCGGGGGCGCTGGCCACGAAGCCGACCACCTTGACGATCCGCTTGACGGCGGACAGGTCGCCGGCGACCGAGGCCACGGCGGCCAGTGCGTTCAGCGCACACTGCCGGGCGAGCTCCTGGGCCTGCCCGGCCGAGACCTCGGCGCCGACCTTGCCGGTCAGCTTCAGGGCTCCGTCGACCATCGGGAGCTGCCCGGAGGTGTAGACGTGGTTCCCGCTGCGTACGGCGGGCACGTACACGGCGACGGGCTCGGGGGTCGGCGGCAGGGTGAAGCCGGCCGCGGCGAGCCGGTCCTCGGGGGTGGTGGTCATGACCTCTTCCTCTCAGTCGGGTCCGCCGGGCGGCCGGCTTCAGGGGCGGGTGATGCGCACCCGGTAGCTGCCGTCGGGCAGCTCGCCGACCACCGAGACGCTGATGCCCGCATCCTCGTCGGTGAAGGTCTCGCCGGGGCCGAACGGCGCGTCCGAGAGTTCCGCGTGCACGTTGGCGCGCCGGGTGCAGCCGCCGCTGGTCCGTGCGCTGTCCGAGACGGTGACCGGGCCCTGCCCGGTGTCCACGGCGGAGTCCACCTTGTAGACGAGTACGCCCGGTTTGCAGACGGCCTCGTCGTTCCCCGCCCGGGTGCGGACCTCGACGGCGTAGCCGGAGTTCTCCGAGAGCGGTACGAAGGCCAGCTTGGTGCCGCCCTCCAGGGCGAGCGGGGACAGGACGTGGTTGCTGGTTCCGGACCGGGAGGCGCAGCTGATCTGTGTGCTGTCCAGCCAGCCGAGCTTCCACTTGTGCCAGCCGAGGAGGTCGTTGTTGGCGCCCCAGTCCTCGCTCATGATGTCCCAGTGGCCGACGGCGCCGCCCCCGTCGGCGGTGTAGAGGTCGGGCAGCCCGAAGACGTGGCCGTTCTCGTGCGGCAGCACCCGGTAGCCGGTCTCCGGGTAGGAGCCGGAGCCGTCGTCCTGGCGGCTGTAGACGAACGAGGTGTTCGCCAGCGGCACGCCGTCGGCGACCGGGGCCTCACCGTTGCCGGAGAAGGTCACCGACAGCACGGTGTCCAGTGCGGAGGGGCCGGCGTTCGGGGTGACCAGGATGTTGACCAGGTCGTACCGGCTGAAGTCGACCTCCTGGTCGGCGGCCTTGGCGATGTGCTCGACGAGCTGCCGGTAGCCCGGCTCGTAGGCCGAGCCGCGTTCGATGCCGTACGCCGCGAACGGCATCGGCATCCGCAGCCAGGTCCGGACCGGGGCCTCCGGCTTGTAGCTGAGCCGCCCGTAGGAGCTGGTGCGGAACCAGTCGGAGGTCTGCGGGAAGAACTCCGCGAGCCGGTCGGCCGCGGTGCCCTCGCCCTTGGCGTCCGGGAAGTCGATCATCAGGTTCAGGGCCCGGACCTCGCCGGTGCTGCGCGAGTACCCGGGCGGGGTGGGGAGCCCTTCGGACATCTGGACGCCCATCGCCCCCGCGATCCTGCAGGGGGCGAGGGCGCTCTCGCCGGCGGCCGCCACCGGGCCCGCCGCGGCGGGCGTCCGGCTGGATATTCCGGTGCTCGCGGTGGCCGTGATGCCGATGGCCAGCGCGGTGATGCCGATGCATGCGCTGGTGCGGCGGGGTCTGCGTATCCGCTGGCGGGTCTGCGGCATGAGAGACGCCTTCGGGTCCGCGGCAGCCGGCCGGGCCCGGTCTGCGCTCTGTGCGATTCACCCTCCGCCGGGCGTGGCGCGCCCGCCCGCCGGGAGCGTCCGAACGTGGAAGGGGCTGTGACCCGGCTCACACTCAAGGGTGAAATAAGCGGGGATCGAGTCCCCGTTTAACCCGATGTCCTCGAAAGCGGGGACCGAGTCCCCGTTTGGGGGCGCGGGGTGCAGTCGCGGGACGCGGCGGAGCGAGCGAGGGAGCGGTCGTGCAGGGTGTGCGGGAAAGCCGGGCGGGAGCCGGGACCTCCAAGGTCCCGCGGCCGCGCGCGGACGCGCTGCGCAACCGGGAGCGGATCCTCGCCGCCGCCCGGGAGACCTTCGTCGAGCACGGCGCGGACACGCCCTTCGACGAGATCGCCCGCCGGGCCGGAGTCGGCAACGCCACCCTCTACCGGCACTTCCCGGACCGCGCCACCCTCGTGCACCACGTCGTCCTGTACGTCATGGGCCGGGTGGCCGTCCACGCCGAGCAGGCCCTCGCCGAGGAACCCGACGCCTTCGCCGCACTCGTACGGTTCACGCACGCCGCGGCCGACGAGCGCATCGGCGCCCTGTGCCCCATGCTCTCCGGCGACTTCGACCGCGAACACCCCGAACTCCTCGCCGCCCGCACCGCCCTGGAGGAGGCCGTCGAGGTGCTGGTGACCGCCGGCCAGGAGGCCGGACTGCTGCGCACCGACGTGGCCGTCGGCGACCTGATGGTCGCCCTGGCCCAGCTCAGCCGCCCCCTCCCCGGCACCGACTGCTTCGACGCCGACCGCTTCGTCCACCGCCATCTCCAGGTGTTCCTCGACGGGCTGCGCGCACCGGCCCGTTCCGAACTGCCGGGTGCCGCGGCCACCCTCGACGATCTGAGGCGAAGAGCCATGTGACGCTCCCGGGCCGCGCCCTTCGGCGTCGAGCAGCCCTCAAGCTCTCAATCCCTTTTGCACCCTTTTGTTTTCATCCGCACCGTGAAGTGGGTACCCCCATGTCCAAAACAGCCGCGCCCGCCCTCGCGCAGCAGGCTGACCCCAGCCGCTGGAAAGCGCTGGTCTTCATAGCCCTGGCCCAGCTGATGGTCGTCCTCGACGCGACCATCGTGAACATCGCCCTGCCGTCCGCCCAGCTGGACCTCGGCATCTCCGACGGCAACCGCCAATGGGTCATCACCGCCTACGCCCTCGCCTTCGGCGGCCTGCTCCTCTTCGGCGGCCGCATCGCCGACAAATGGGGCCGCAAGCGCGCCTTCGTGATCGGCCTGGCCGGTTTCGCCGTGGCCTCCGCGCTCGGCGGCGCCGCCACCGGCGAGGCCGCCATGCTCGGCGCCCGCGCCCTGCAGGGCGCCTTCGGAGCCCTGCTCGCCCCCGCCGCCCTGTCCCTCCTCGCGGTGATGTTCACCGACGCCAAGGAGCGGGCCAAGGCCTTCGGCATCTACGGCGCCATCGCCGGCGGCGGCGGCGCGGTCGGCCTGATCCTCGGCGGATTCCTCACCGAGTACCTCGACTGGCGCTGGACCTTCTTCGTCAACATCCCGTTCGCGGTGGTCGCCGCCGTCGGCGCGTACTTCGTCATCCACGAGCCGTCCGGCACCCGCAACCGCGCCCCGCTGGACATCCCCGGCGTGGTCCTCTCCACCCTCGGCCTGGTCGCCCTGGTGTACGGCTTCACCCGCGCCGAGTCCGAGGGCTGGTCGGACCTGCTGACCGTGAGCCTGTTCATCGGCTCGGCGGTCCTGCTGGCGGCCTTCGTCCTCACCGAGGCCCTGGTCCGCTCCCCGCTCCTCCCGCTCCGCGTCCTGCTGGACCGCAACCGCGGCGGGGTCTACCTCTCCCTCGGCCTGGCCGTCATCGCCATGTTCGGCCTGTTCCTCTTCCTCACCTACTACCTGCAGGTCGTGAAGGGCTACTCGCCGGTCAAGACCGGCTTCGCCTTCCTCCCGATGATCGCGGGCATGATCACGGGCTCCACCCAGATCGGCGCCCGCCTGATGACCCGGGTCCCGCCGCGCCTGCTGATGGGCCCCGGCTTCCTGATCGCGGCGACCGGCATGCTGCTGCTCACCCAGCTGGAGGTCGGCTCCTCCTACCCGGCCCTGATCCTGCCCGCCCAGCTCCTCCTGGGCCTCGGCATGGGCACCGCCTTCATGCCGGCCATGTCCCTGTCCACCCACGGGGTGAACCCGGCCGACGCCGGAGTCGCGTCCGCCATGGTCAACACCTCGCAGCAGGTCGGCGGCGCCATCGGCACCGCCCTGCTGAACACGATCGCCGCATCGGCGACCACCGCGTACCTGGCCTCGCACGCCGCCGACGCCGCGGCGGGCGGCCCGGCCGCGCAGCTGGTCCAGGCGCAGGCCATGGTGCACGGCTACGCCTCGGCGATCTGGTGGGCGGTCGGCATCCTGACGGCCAGCGCGCTCATCGCCTTCACCCTGATCAACACCGGCCGCCCGGGCGGCCCGGCGGCCGCCTCCGGCCCGGCCTCCGGCGCCGGCTCCGACGAGGTCAAACCGAAGATCCCGGTGGTCGCCCACTGACCCGGCCCCCAGGACCCGCTTCACACGCCGGACGGGCCGGCCCCCTCACCGGGGGCCGGCCCGTCCGGCGTTCGTCCGGCGTTCGTCCGACGTTTCCGCCCGGCCGCCGAGGCAACCAGAATCCGGTGCGGGCCGTCTTCAGAGGTGAAGAACGGCTGTGCCGCATGTGAGGGCCGTCTCACGGACGCCGCGGTCTGCGGGGTCCGCGAGAGCCTCCGGACCGGCCTCCGCGCCCGGCCTGACCTGCAGGTCCACGGGATCCGACGGCATCCTGCCACCTTCGGTGGCGGGGCAGGATACTGCAAGATCTCGGAACTTGCGGAGACGTGTGGGAATTCTGTCCCGATTCCAGTCGTTGTTTCCTTCGGATGCGGGCACTCGGGAGAGTGTTCCGGCACCCACAACGCCACACCGCGACCGAACTCATCGCAAGGGAGCACGCATGGCAACCCGCGCCGTCGCCCGTCGTCAGTCCGCCGGCAGCACACGCGCCGTCGGTGGCGAGATCGCCGACCGCGACCTGGTCGGGATGTACCTGGACGAGATCGCGCGCACCCCGCTGCTCGATGCCGCCAGGGAAGTGGAGCTGTCCCAGATCATCGAGGCGGGGGTGTACGCCCGGCAGATCCTCGACGGCGAGGTCGAGGCAGAGGGGGGCACCGCCACGCGCGAGGAGCTGGAGGCGCTCGCCGCCGAAGGCGAGCGCGCCAAGGAGATCTTCATCCGCTCCAACCTCCGCCTGGTCGTCGCCGTCGCCCGCCGCTACCCGCGCAGCGGCCTGCCCCTGCTGGACCTGATCCAGGAGGGCAACGCCGGCCTGGTGCGCGCGGTCGAGAAGTTCGACTACGCCAAGGGCTTCAAGTTCTCCACGTACGCGACCTGGTGGATCCGCCAGGCCGTCACCCGCTCCATCGCCGACCAGTCCCGCACCATCCGTCTCCCCGTCCACCTGGTCGAGGAGCTCGGCCGGATCCGCCGGGTGCAGCGCGAGTTCAACCGGGAGAACGGCCGCGACCCGGAGCACGCCGAGATCGCCGCGGAGCTCGGCTCCACCGAGCAGCGCGTGGGCGACGTCCTGGACTGGGCCCGCGACCCGGTCAGCCTCAACATGCACGTGGACGACGAGGGCGAGACCCAGTTCGGCGACCTGCTGGAGGACACCTCGGCGGTCTCCCCCGAGCAGTCGGTGCTCTCGCTGCTCCGCAGCGAGGAGCTCGAAGACCTCATCGGCAAGCTCGACCAGCGCACGGCCTCGATCATCAAGATGCGGTACGGCATCGAGGACGGCCGCGAGCGGACCCTGACGGAGGTCGGCAAGCAGCACGGCCTGACCCGCGAGCGGATCCGGCAGATCGAGAAGCACGCGCTGCTGGAACTGAAGCGGATGGCCCGCGACACTGGGTTCGACGCAGTCGCCTAGAGCGGCGCGCCGCCTGTCCCGTCCGCCGGGACCCGGCGGCCCCCAGACCGCCCCGGTACCTACCCCCCCAGGTGCCGGGGCTCTCCGCTACCCCGACGCCGCGCCCGCGCCCGCGGCAGCGGCAGCGCCTGCACCCGCGGCCGCGGTCAGCCGAGCGCCCAGAGCGGCCGCGCAGGCGGCAAGCTCCGGCGGGGACACCACGGTGAACGGCAGGCCCGTCAGGGCGAGCCGGGCCGCCAGCCACTCCGGCGCGTCCGTCGACTCGAACCGCGCCCGGCACCCCCCGGACGCATCCGCCTCCAGCGCCCCCAGCCAGTCCGGCAGCGCCTCGGCCGGCGCCGAGAACACCACCTCCGCCGCGTACTCGCCACCACCCCGCAGCCCCCGCGCCACGAACTCCACCGCATCCATCGGCAGCTCCCGGCGCGCGTACCGGGCCCCCGTCGGGAACGGCTCCGTCACCCGGTCCACCCGGAAGATCCGCCAGTCCTCGCGCTCCAGGTCGTACGCCACCAGGTACCAGCGCCGCCCGGTGCTCACCAGCCGGTACGGCTCCACCAGCCGCCGGCTCCGCGTCCCGTCGCCCGCCCGGTACGCGAACCGCAGCCGTTCCTGGCCGGCCACCGCCCCGGCCATCGCGGTCAGCGTGCGCGGGTCGATGCTCGCCCCGTCCCCCCGGGTCAGCGCGACGGTCGCCGACTGAAGTGCGCCCACCCGGTGCCGCAGCCGGGCCGGCAGGACCTGCTCCAGCTTGGCCAGGGCCCGTACGGACGCCTCCTCGACCCCTTCGATGGCGTGCCCGGCGCCCGCCCGCAGCCCCACCGCGATGGCGACCGCCTCCTCGTCGTCGAGCAGCAGCGGCGGCATCGCCGCGCCCGCGACCAGCCGGTATCCGCCCTCCGCGCCGTGCGAGGCCTCCACGGGGTAGCCGAGCTCCCGCAGCCGGTCGATGTCGCGCCGGATGGTGCGGGCGCTGACCCCCAGCCGTTCCGCGAGTTCACTGCCCGGCCACTCGCGCGGGGTCTGGAGCAGGGACAGCAGAGTCAAGAGCCGCGCCGGGGTGTCGTTCATGACACCAGGCTGCCAGTTAAATAGGACACCAACTGACCTACATGCCGTCTAGGTTTCTCTTCATGAGCACCGAGACGTCCAAGACATCGCCCGAGAACGAGACCGGGCCCGCACCAGAAGAAGGGCCGACCACCCCCGCCGACCGCCGCCGCTGGCTGGCCCTCGCCATCGTGATGACCGCCGCCTTCATGGACCTGGTCGACGTCACGATCGTCAACATAGCCATCCCCAGCATGAAGAGCGATCTCGGCGCCTCCACCAGCGCCATCCAGTGGATCTCCGCCGGATATGCCCTCGCCTTCGCCGCAGGCCTGATCACGGGCGGCCGCCTCGGTGACATCTACGGCCGCAAGCGCCTCTTCCTGATCGGCATGACCGGCTTCACCGCCGCCTCCCTGCTCTGCGGCATCGCCGCGGACCCGGGCATGCTCGTCGCCTCCCGCCTGCTCCAGGGGTCGATGGCGGCGTTGATGGTGCCGCAGGTGCTGGCGATCATCCACGTCACCTTCCCGCCGCAGGAGCGCGGCAAGGTCTTCGGCCTCTTCGGTGCCATCATCGGCCTCGGTGCCGTGATGGGCCCGCTGCTCGGCGCCCTGCTGACCGAGTGGAACCTGTTCGGTCTCGAATGGCGCCCGATCTTCCTGATCAACCTGCCCGTCGGCATCGCCGGTGTGATCCTGGGCCGCAAGTTCATCGCCGAGTCCAAGGCGCCGAAGGCCCTCCGCCTCGACCTGGCCGGCGTGGTCCTGGCCACCCTCGCCATGGTGATGCTGATCTACCCGCTCACCCAGGGCCGGGAGAACGACTGGCCGCTGTGGGGCTTCCTCTGCATGGGCGCGGTGCCGTTCGTGATCGCCGGGTTCATCGCCTTCGAGAAGTACAAGACACGGAAGGACGGCTCCCCTCTGGTCGAGCTGTCCCTGTTCAAGATCAAGAGCTTCGCCGGCGGAATCGCCGTCCAGGTCACCTTCGGCATCGCCAGCGGCATCTTCTTCATGGTCTGGACGCTGATGATGCAGATGGGCCTCGGCTGGGGCGCGCTGAAGTCCGGCCTCACCGGTATCCCGTTCTCCCTGGCGGTCTCCGTCTCCGCCGGCATGTCCGTGCAGAAGCTGGTGCCCCGGTTCGGCCGCAAGGTGCTCCAGGCGGGCGCGTTGATCATGGCCGCGGGCCTGCTGTTCTACATCTGGGAGTCGCAGCACTACGGCATGGCGATCACCCCCTGGCAGATGATCGCCCCGCTGGTCCTGCTCGGTATCGGCATGGGCCTGATCGTGGCTCCGCTGACGGATGCCGTCCTTTCCGAGGTGCCCCGCGAGGACGCCGGCTCCGCCTCCGGCCTGATCAACACCACCCAGCAGATGGGCAACGCGCTCGGGCTCGGTCTGACCTCGGTGGTCTACTTCGGCGTGATCGACGACGAGATGGTCCTCGGTGAGCAGTACGTCGAGGCCTTCCGCTTCGCGATGTGGTGGGTGATCGCGGTCATGGTGGTCATCTTCGCCGTGATGTACGCGCTGCCCCGCCGGCAGATCGTCACCGGCGTCGGCCACGAGGCGGAGGCCGGCGCGGCCGCCGAACCCGGTGCCGCCGGTCCGGCCCTGGAGAAGACTCCGGTGGCCTGACCCCGCCCCACGCCTACGGGCATGTCCGCCTCCGTCGGCGGGCATGCCCGTTTTGTTTGTTTTGCGGCGCAATCGGGCGTACTCTCGAAGCGAACCCACAGAACCGGGCATCCAACGGAAGCAAACCCACATGTACGCACCGGAGCGCCAGCAGGAGATCCTCCGCCTCGCCCGCGAGGCCGGCCGGGTCGACGTGCTCTCCCTCGCCGGACAGTTCCAGGTCACCGCGGAGACCGTCCGGCGCGACCTCAAGGCCCTGGACCGGGCCGGCCTGGTCCGCCGGGTGCACGGCGGAGCCATACCGGCCGGCCGCCTCGACTTCGAGCCCGACCTCACGGAGCGCGAGGCCACCGCCGCCGACGAGAAGGACCGCATCGCCCGCGCCGCCCTCGCCGAACTCCCCGACGGCGGCACCGCCATCCTCGACGCCGGAACCACCGTCGCCCGGCTGGCCGCCGACCTCCCCCTCGATGCGGCCCTCACCGTGGTCACCCATGCCCTGCCCGTCGCCGCCCGGCTCGCCGGCCACACCGGCATCGAACTGCACCTGGTCGGCGGCCGGGTCCGGCACCGCACCCGGGCCGCCGTGGACGCCTGGGCGCTCCGCGCGTACGCGGAGATCCGCGCGGACGTCGCCTTCATCGCCACCAACGGCTTCTCCGCCGACGGCGGGCTCACCACCCCCGACCTCGCCGAGGGGGCCGTCAAACGGGCCGTGGTCGCGGCCGCCCGCCGGGTGGTGCTGCTCGCCGACTCCGCGAAGGCGGGCGAGGAGCACTTCGCCCGGTTCGCCTCCTTCGCCGACGTCGACCTCCTCATCACCGACACCGGCCTCGCCGGCCACCACAAGGCGGCGATCGAGGCCGCCGGTACGGAAGTTGTGCTCGTATGATCCTCACCGTCACCCCCAACCCCTCCCTCGACCGCACCTACGAGGTCCCCTCCCTGGACCGCGGCGAGGTGCTCCGGGCCACCGGCGACCGGGTCGACCCCGGGGGCAAGGGCGTCAACGTCTCGCGAGCCGTCGCCGCGGCCGGCGTCCGCACCACCGCCGTCCTCCCGCTGGGCGGCGCCCCGGGCATCCTGATCGCCGAACTCCTCACCGCCCAGGGCGTGGACGTGACCGCGGTGTCCATCTCCGGCCAGACCCGCTCCAACATCTCCCTGGCCGAACCGGACGGTACCCTCACGAAGATCAATGCGCCCGGCCCGGAGCTCACCCCGGAGGAGTCCCTGCTCCTCCTCGACACCGTCCGCACCCACTCCGGCGCGGCCGACTGGATCGCCTGCTGCGGCAGCCTGCCGCGCGGACTGCCGCCCGAGTGGTACGCGGACCTGGTCGCCCGCGCCCACGACGCGGGCGCCCGGATCGCGCTGGACACCTCCGGCCCCGCCCTGCTGTCCGCCCTGCCGGCCCGCCCCGACGTGATCAAGCCCAACGCGGAGGAACTCGCCGAGGCGGTCGGGCGGCCGCTTGCCACCCTGGGCGACGTGGTCAAGGCCGCCGAGGAACTCCGGGCGCTGGGCGCCGGAGCGGTGCTGGCCAGCCTGGGCGCGGACGGCCAGCTGCTGGTCGAGGAGTCCGGCACCTACTACGGCACGGCCGAGGCGGGCGCGGTCCGCAGCAACGTGGGTGCGGGCGACGCCTCGCTGGCCGGCTTCCTGATCGCGGGCGGTGCCGGCCCGGCCGCCCTGGCATCGGCCCTGGCGCACGGCGCGGCAGCGGTCCGGCTGCCGGGCAGCGCCATGCCCACCCCCGCCGACCTGAACCCCTCCGCTGTCACGGTGACCCAGGACGTCCCCCTGGACCTCCCGCTCTCCGAACCGGCGCAAAGGAGCAACCGGCAGCGGCAGGCCCGGCGGGCCTGATCCTCCTGCCCCGGAGGGTGCGGTCTCAGCGGACCCGCGCGCGGAGCTCCATCGCTTCGCGTGCGGCCGCCTCGCTCTCGTACACCTCGCACATGTGCCGCCCGTCGGGGGTCGCCGTGTGCTCGACCTCCCACAGGCTGAGCTCGGCCCCGTCCAGCAGCACGAACGCGTGCTCGTAGAGGCTGAATCCGGCGTCCCGGCCGTCCGCCAGGGACTGCCGGGTGCCGAACGCCTGGGTGATCCGGTGCGCGTACGCCGACCTCAGCAGCCGGGCCGTCTCCTCGCCCGGCCGGTCCGTGTTCTCCGCCCGGCGCAGCACCCGGCGGGCGTGGTCGGGGGAGTCGTCCACCGCGTACTCCCGGTGCCGCTGCAACGGCGTGGAGGCGGCGGCCGCGAACAGCGCGGTCAGCACCGCCACATCGTCCACCATGCCGTCCGGGTCGTCCGGCAGCAGCGTGAACTCCGCGTGTGCGGCCGGTTCCGCATCGCCGAACAGCCGGTTCACGGCCAGCGCGAGCTCCGACCGGCTCGCGAACACCTCGTGCCGGACGGCCCGGTCCGCACCCTTCCGGTAGGTCAGCTCCCACACCGCGGCCGAGGTGCCGTCGGCCAGCAGGTAGGTGTGCCGGTGGGTCTCCCGCCACAGGCCGGAGGCCGGGCTGTGGTGCGTGGTGTGCAGCGAAGAGCTGTGGGCGAGCGCCGTGCCGATGCGCTCGACCAGACGGTCCGGCAGGTCGAAGGAGTTGAGGGCGCGGCCCAGGAGTCGTTCGAGGTGGGCCTCGGTTGTCTCGTACGGATCGCTCAAGGTGGGTCTCCAGGCCGTCGCAGCTTGTCACTTCGCGGGAGCTCAACGTAGCCCCTGGGCCTGACATCACGTCCGGGGTTCGGTAAAACGTCCGGGAAGCATCAGGGGTTCCCGCCACCCCTTCAGGTCAACTTGCCTATGAATAAGCATGGTTCACCGCGGTCTGGGATGGATCGGTGGAGTATGGGCCGTATGGCAACGAATGCAGCGAACACCGTGGGCGTCCCCCGCCAGCAGGGGGCGGCCCAGAGCCGGCGGGACGGTGAACCGCCCGCCCCGCCCAGGGCATTGGCCTGGCTCCTGGTCCTCACCGGAGCCGCCGGACTGCTGGCCTCCTGGGTGATCACCCTGGACAAGTTCCACCTGCTGGAGGACCCGTCCTTCAAGCCGGCCTGCAGCCTGAACCCGGTCGTCTCCTGCGGCAGCGTGATGAAGAGCGAGCAGGCGGCCGCGTTCGGCTTCCCCAACCCGATGCTGGGACTGGCCGCCTACGCGGTGGTCGTCTGCGTCGGCGCGGGTCTGCTGGCCGGCGCCCGCTACCGGGGCTGGTTCTGGCTGGGACTGAACGCCGGCACCCTCTTCGGAACCGGCTTCTGCGGCTGGCTGATGGTCCAGTCGCTCTACGAGATCAACGCGCTCTGCCTGTGGTGCTGCCTGGCCTGGGTGGCGACGCTGCTCATGTTCTGGGCCGTGACCGCGCACACCGTACGGACCGGGATCCTGCCCGCGCCCGCACCGCTCAAGGCCTTCTTCGCGGACTTCGGCTGGGCGCCGCCGGCCCTGCACCTCGGGGTGATCGGGATGCTGGTCCTCACCCGGTGGTGGGAGTTCTGGACGGGCTAGACGGCGGCGGACGCCGCGCGAGGGCCCCGGCAGCTGGTGGCTGCCGGGGCCCTCGTCAGGTCACCGCATCGCTCCACGGGCGTCAGGGGCCCGGACCGGAAGGGGGAGCGGGATTCAGCTGCCGATCGAGCCGTTGCCCGAGAGCACCGGGATGTTGCTGAGGATGTGCGACAGCGGCTCGTCACCCTTGGCCTGGGTGGAGTTCTCCGTGCACTGCTGGTTCTGCGGGTTGGACAGGACGTTGATGTCCTGGACACCGACGTTCACAAAGGCGAGCAGCGACTGGACGTTGAGCTTGGCGGGCAGGCCGATGCAGGGCTTGTTGAGCGTGCCCTGGACCAGGCTGAGCTGCGGGCTCTGCTCGCCTTCGGTCTTCTGGTTGCCGTAGATCTGCTGGGCACCGTTGCCGTTGACGGTGTTGACGCCGTTGTCGTTGCCGATGGCCATCGCGGGGGCGGCCACAGCGGCGCCCGCGCCGACCACAGCAGCGGTGACTGCGGCGGTGGCCATAATCTTCTTGAGCATTTTGGTCCTTTTGTCGCACGAGTGCCCGCTAATGGAGCGCCCTGATCAACTGCCCGGTCCGCGGGTTGGTTCCGCTGCTTCACTCAAACGGCGCGTTCGGGCGGGCCATTTCGTCAGGCCGGGTGAGGCGGCCCCGGACGGCTGCGCGAAGCCCGTACGCACCCCGCAAGGCATCAAGATCCTGTTGCGCTCCGTGAAAGGTGTTCGCACGGTGGGTGAGGAAGCGGACTGCTGTGGTCCGCCCCCGCACGTCCACGAGAAGGAACGCCCATGGACCCCAAGAAGGCGACTCGCGCACTCGTCCCCTCGGCCCTTGCCGCCGTCATACTCTTCGGCGCGGCCGCCCCCGCGAGCGCCATCGACGGAGAGCGCGCCGCGACCAGCCGGGCAGCGGCCGCGGGTCCGATCGACGACCTGGTGAACGGCATCCTCGAGTCGATCAGGAGGCTCCTGCCGCCCGGTGTCACACTGCCCACGATCACCATCCCGGAGATCAAGCTCCCCGAGATCAAGCTGCCGGAGATCCCGGGCGTGCAGCTGCCGCAGATCCCCGGGGTGCAGATCCCGGAGATCCCCGGGCTGACCCCGCCGCAGCTGCCCGCCCCGGGCACGCCGGTGGAGATCGTGCCCGAGCTTCCGGAGATCGTGCCGGAAGTCCCGGAGACCGTGCCGGACGCGGCGACCCCGTTCAGGGGCCGGTCGTAACGGCTCCGGCCGGTCGTGGTTACGACTATTGGGCTGAACAGGTCGTATTGCGGCGTGGGCCGTGTCGTCATCGGGAGTGGGACGTTTCGCTCGGTGTGAGCCCCGGACCGGGGCAGAACATCGAACAGAAGGTGCACTTCCCATGAACACTGCCAAGAAGGCCGCCGTAGCCCTGGCCGGTGCCGGTCTCGCCGTCGCGGGTGCCGCGGGTGCTTCGGTCGCCGACTCCAAGGCCGAGGGCGTTGCCGCCGGCTCCCCCGGCGTCATCTCGGGCAACCTGGTCCAGGTCCCGGTGCACATTCCGATCAACATCTGCGGCAACTCGGTGAGCGTCATCGGCGCCCTGAACCCGGCGTTCGGCAACGTCTGCTTCAACGACTGATCTTCGGATCCGTCGACTCGGAACAATGTGGGCGCCACCGGCATCGCCGGTGGCGCCCACAGTCGTACGGGGTCTCGGGCGGGGGTCAGCCCTGGCCGCCGTTCACGTGCAGACCGCCGAGCATGGGCGCGACCTGGCCGGCCAGGTTGGCGGTCTCCAGCACCTGGCCGGGGGCGTTGTTGCGGGCCTTGTTCACGTCCTGCACGGTGCCGACCACGTGGTTGACGGTGTCGCCCTGCTCGGCCAGGCCGTTGCCGACGTGCTGGGGGAGGTCCTGGGCCAGCGGAGCGGCGGCGTTCAGGGTCTCGGTCACCCCTCCGGTCAGGCTCATGGGGGGCATCGCGGGCGCCTCGGCCGCGAGGGCGGGCGCGGCGGCGGATGCCGCGAGCGCGGCGACGGAACCAGCGACGACGGCGGCGGCCTTCGAATACTTCATTTTCGGAATCCTTTTCCAGTGACGACCTTCGCGTCACTATCGCCCTGGCTAACGATCCCGTGCCGCTGCGGAAACTCATGCGGCCGGAGAATCCCGACGGGGGATTATCCGGCCGCATGTTTTTTCCCATGTTTTCCGATGAATCAGTTGATACGGGACCTCCGGTACAGGATGGACCCGCCGAGCAGCAGCGCGGTGGCGAGGGCGGCCAGCGCCTCCGGCGAACCGGCACCGGTTTCCGCGAGCACCGGAGCAACGACGGGTGCCGGGGCGGGGGCCGGTGCGGGGGCGATCTCCGGGGCTGCCCCGGGAGCGGGCGCAGGCGCGGGCTCCAGGTCGACCGGCCGGTCACCGGCCGGTGCGGCCGGCGGCTGATCGGCGGGCGGGGCGACCGGAGCCGCCGGGCGCTCGATGACCTGGCTGCCGCGCGGCGGGGCGGGCGCGGGGGCCTCCTCGGGCGCCGGCGGGTGATCGTCGCACTCTTCTTCTTCGCGGCCGGGGCCGTCGTGTCCGCCCTGGTGGGGCTCGTCCCGCGGCTCATGCCGGGGCTCGTGCCTCGGCTCGTCCCGGGGCTCGTGCCTCGGCTCGTCCCGGGGCTCGTGCCTCGGCTCGTCCCGAGGTTCGTGACGGGGTTCGTCGCGGGGCTCGTGCCTCGGCTCGTCGCGCGGTTCGTGCCTCGGCTCGTCGCGCGGCTCGTGACGCGATTCGTCGCGGGGTTCGTGCCTCGGCTCGTCCCGGGGTTCGGGCCGGGGCTGGGGCCGAGGCGGCTCGTACGCGGGCTCGTGTGCCTGCTCGTCGAGGTACCGCTCGACGGCCGCGGCGTGCTCCGGGCTCAGGTAGCGGGAGTGGTCGTGGTCTGCGTCCCCGCCGGTCGTGTTCGCGCACTCGTTGCCGAACGCCGGGTTCAGTGCGCCGCCCGGGTTCACGGTGTTGCCGCACACGTTCGGGGCGAAGGTGATCGGTACCGCGACACTGTTGCCCGCCAGCACGCCCGGTGAATGCGAGGCCTCGGCTGTCGTCCCGGCGTGCGCGAACGCGGCGCCGCCCGCGATCGACAGCAGACCGGAGGCGGCCGCGGCCGTGAGCACCCCCTTGCTCAGTACCTGTCGGCTCAGTACCTGTCGCATGGGTCCTTCCCTGTTTCTACCGGCGCTGCGCCGGTGCGGAATCGAAGGTGGCCTCGGAGTGCACCGCCGTGCACTCCGAGGCCACCCCGAGGAGGTCTGCCCTTGCGGGCAACAGGCGCTGGACGCGCCCGGGTCAGTTGTTGACGCAGGTGTTGCCGAACGCGGGGTTCAGCAGGCCGACCACGCTGATGGTGTTGCCGCAGACGTTGATCGGGATGTGCACCGGGACCTGGACCAGGTTGCCCGAGAGGACGCCGGGGGAGTGGGCGGCGTAGCCTTCGGCGCGGGCGTCGGCCATCGCGGGGGCGGCGGCACCGGTGGCCATCAGAACACCGGCGGCGAGCACGACTGCCTTCTTGTACGTCATTTGATTTTCGATCCTTTCCCGCAGCGACCTTTTGTCGCTGCATAAATAACAACGAGCCGCGCCGGGAAAAGAAACCGAGCATTTCTCGGAGCTCGGGAGCAATTCACTCTGTTGCCGTCCGGGCTGTTCGGAAGCCGTGCGGAACTCAATGGTGCGGCGGTATTCGGATATGCGGGCCCGCACGCGGCGAGGCCGCCGCGCCCGAAGACGCGGCGGCCTCGCCGGTGGGGGTGCGATCAGCTGCCGGAGGAGATGTTGCCGGAGAGGATCGGGATGTTGCTGAGGATGTGCGAGAGAGCCTCGTCGCCCTTGGCCTGGGTGGAGTTCTCGGTGCACTGCTGGGTCTGCGGGCTCGACAGGACCGGGATGTCCTGGACGCCGACGTTGACGAGCGCCAGGATGGACTGCACGTTGCCCTTGACGGGCAGGGCGACACAGGGCTTGTTGAGCGAGCCCTGGATCAGCGCCATCTGGGGGCTCATGTTCCCGTACGTGGCCTGGTTGCCGTAGATCTGCGACGCGCCGTTGCCGTTCACGGTGTTGATGCCGTTGTCGTTGCCGATAGCCATCGCCTGGGCCGAGCCCATGCCCACGACGCCGGCTGCGACCGCCGCGGTGGCCATCATCTTCTTGATCACTGTCGTCCCTTTTCTGCAGGATGCCCGGTACAGGAGCACCCGGATCAACTGCCCGGCGGTGGTTTGGGTTGCGTGCCTTCACCCGGATGCCGCTACCCGGGGTCCGCGTTGACGGCCGGGTGTTCCCGGGCTTCGAACGGCGGCGCACCCTCGTAACGACCTGCCCTCCGCGAGGGTGCGCGCGATCGCCCAAAAGGCCGTACAAGCGAGTCCGACGTGATTTCGAGCGCGATTTCTGACAAAGTGCGGAACCAGTTTCGTCCCAATGATCGAAAATGGTGACAGGGTCATGGGTTCCTCCCGCAGAATCCTCGGCGCACTCGGTCTTGTGTCCTCCTTCGCTCTTTCGCTCAACGCGCCCGTGACGGGCGCCGCGGCCGCTCCGGCACCTAAAGAATTGCCCAAGATTCCGTTCACCCAGCGTTATCAGGCCGTGCAGCACGGCGGCCTGGTCCGGGCCTCCAACTCGGGGATCAGCTGCCGCAAGGAGGAGGCCGAGGGGGCCGCTCCGTGTGCCGAGGTGAAGCGCGGTGCGGCGGGGATCAACAGCGAGTTCGAGATGTTCTACAGCGAGGTCGACAAGGACCCGGACACCTACAACTCCACCCGGGCCGAGCTGAAGGTCCCGGCCGGCGCCAAGGTCTCGTACGCGCGGCTCTACTGGGGTGGCAACCTCCGGGTCGGCGAGCAGAAGCCGCCCGAGGACAACGGCCGGGTGCTGGTCGCCGAGCCGGGCGGCTCGTACAAGGACGTGCTGGCGGACACCGTGATCGGGCACCGGACCGACGCGGGCAGCGACGCCTACCAGGCCTCCGCCGACGTCACCCCGCTGGTCCGCAAGGGCGGTGCCGGGATGTGGACGGTGGCCCAGCTCAACATCGCCATGGGCCACTCGCAGGTGGGCGCCTGGGGTGGCTGGACGCTGGTGGTCGCCTACGAGCACCCGGAGGAGCCACTGCGCCGGATCTCGCTCTGGGACGGCTTCGAGGCGCCGACCGCCCCCGCACCGGGCAAGGCGGAGGCCGTGCCGACCGTGGAGCTCGACGGGCTCGACGTGCCCGCGCGGGGGACCGGGAAGGCCGGGGTGGTCGGCTACGACGGGGATCGCGGCACCCTCGGGGACTCACTCACCGTGACCGCCGACAGCGGGCGGAGGGTGGGTCTCAGTGATCCGGAAAACCCGTTCAATGATGTGATGAATTCTACTATCACAGAATTCGGACATCCCTCGTTCAGGCGACAACCCGAACATGTGAATAACTTGGGATATGACGCGGACGTGTTCGATTTGAGCCCCGCACTGACCAGTGGCGCCCGCAGCCTCAGGTTCGCGTTCGCGGGCGAAAGCCAGGGTCATTTCCTCGGCGTGCTCTTCGTGCAGACAGACGCGCGCAGCTGAAACGTACGAAGAGCACGGAAGGCCATTCGACGTGTCGTCAGATCCTGTGCCCGGCCAGCTCACCGTCCTCCACCTCGTCCAGCCCGTGGAGGGCGGCGTCGCCCGGGTCGTCACCGACCTCGTCCGCGCCCAGACCGCCGCAGGCCTGCGCACCGTCGTGGCCTGCCCGAGCCACGGCAGGCTCGCCGAGGACGCCCGGGCCGCCGGAGCCGAAGTGCTCCGCTGGCGGGCCGGCCGCGCACCCGGGCCGGGCCTGGCCGTCGAGGCACTCACCGCCGCCCGGGTGATCCGCCGGATCGGCCCCGACGTCCTGCACGCCCACAGCGCCAAGGCCGGACTGGCCGGGCGGCTCGCCGTCCGCGGCGCCCTGCCCACCCTCTTCCAGCCGCACGCCTGGTCCTTCGACGCGGTCGGCGGAACCACCGCCGCACTCGCCCTCAGATGGGAGCGGTTCGGGGCCCGTTGGGCCGACCGGGTGCTCTGCGTCAGCGAGGCCGAACGGCGGGCCGGCGAGTCCGCCGGGATCACCGCGCACTGGGCCGTCGTACGCAACGGTGTGGACCTGGACCACTTCCGCCCCGGCGGCCCCGACCCCGCCCAGGACAAGGCCGCCGCCCGCGCCGCACTCCCGCTGCCCGAGGCCTTCCGGGGCGACGGGCCGCTCGCCGTCTGCGTGGGCCGGCTCTGCCAGCAGAAGGGCCAGGACGTGCTGCTGCGTGCCTGGCCCGAGGTCCTCGACACGGTTCCCGGCGCCCGCCTCGTCCTCGTCGGCGACGGCCCCGACACCGAACGGCTCCGCCGAACGGCCCCGCCCGGTGTGCTCTTCGCGGGTGCCGCCGCCGACATCCGACCGTGGCTTCGAGCCGCCGATCTCGTTGTACTGCCGTCGCGCTGGGAAGGCATGGCGCTCGCCCCACTCGAAGCCATGGCCTGTGGCCGGCCGGTCCTGGTCTCCGACGTCAGCGGGGCCCGGGAGAGCCTGCCGCCCGGCCAGGGACGGCTCTGCCTGGTACCGCCGGAGCAGCCGACCGCCCTGGCCAAGGCCCTGGGCGGACTGCTCACCGATCCGCGCCTGCTCGACGAGCTGGGACGGCAGGCGCAGCAGCACGCCCGGACCGACCTCGACGTGCGGCGGACCACGGACGCGGTCACCGGCCTGTACCACGAACTGCTGGGCAGGCCCCGGCCCTTGAACCAGGAGCGCAACAGCCGATGACGATGGACAGCGCACACGCACCGCACTCGGGGCGTGGCGGCACACAGCCCGCCACCGCCGTCCGCCGGTCGGTGACCTCCATCCACCCGCCGCGGGGCCCCCAAGCCGACCAGGCCCGCCCGGCCGTGCGGTCGCAGCGGGTCCGCCGGCACGACGGGGTCGCCCCCCTGCTCACCGCCGACGCGCTGGCCACCGTACTCACCGCCGCCGTGGTCCCCGGACCGGTCCTGCCGGGCGAGGCCGCCGGCTCGCTCGCCCTCCTCGCGGCCCTGCCGGTCGTCGCCGCCCTGCACGCGCAGGCCGGGCTGTACCGGCCCCGGCTCGCGCCCTCCGCCCTGCTCGAACTGCCCGCGCTGGCCGGGCGGGCGGCCGTCCTCTGGTGCACCGCCGCAGCCGTAGTCGCCGCCCTCGAACCGGGTGCCGCCCTCGGCTGGAGCCTGCTCCTCACCGCCGTCGCCCTCCAGACCGTCCTGGCCTGTGCCGGGCGCGGGCTGGTCCACCAGCTGCGCCGCCGGACCGCCGTACGCCGCCCCTCCTCCGCCCTGGTCGTCGGGCCCGGAGCCGGGGCGGGCGCGGTGGCCGCCGCGCTGCACGGGCACCCGCAGTACGGCCTGCGCCCGGTCGGCCTCGCCGACACCGCGCCGGCGGCCGCCGACGGCGAAGGCGGCGCGGCCGGGGCGCTGCCCCGGCTCTCCGACCACGAGGACATCCGCCGCGCGGTCATCCAGAACTCCGTCCGGCACGCCGTGTTCACCCGCCCGCCCGAGGCCGACGAGCGCACCGCCTCCCTGGTCAGGCTCTTCCACGACCACGGCTGCCGGCTCTGGCTCGCCGACCCGGCCGGCACCGCCAAGGTCACCGGCATGCGGGTGGCCCAGCCCGCCGACCAGCTGTGGGGCTTCGCCGTGCAGCCGCTGCTGCCGCGCCCGGCGCGCCCGGTGGAGCGCTGGGTCAAGCGGGCCATCGACAGCACCCTGGCGGCCGTCGCACTGGTCGCGGCCGCGCCCGTACTGGGTGTCTGCGCGCTGGCCGTACGACTCTCCGACGGCCCCGGGGTGATCTTCCGTCAGGAGCGGGTCGGCCTCTACGGGCGCCCCTTCACCCTGCTGAAGTTCCGCACCCTGCGCGCCGACGAGCACGAGTCCGCCACCCGCTGGACGGTCGCGGGCGACAACCGGATGAGCCCGGTCGGCTCCTTCCTGCGCAAGTCCTCGCTGGACGAGCTGCCGCAGCTGTGGAACGTGGTCAGGGGTGACATGAGCCTGGTCGGTCCGCGTCCCGAACGGCCGTTCTTCGTCGCGAAGTTCTCCTCCGTGCACCCGGGGTACGAGGCCCGGCACCGGATGCCGGTCGGCATCACCGGGCTGGCCCAGATCAACGGTCTGCGCGGGGACACCTCCATCGAGGACCGGGCCCGGTTCGACAACCACTACATCGACACCTGGTCGCTCTGGCAGGACCTGTGGATCCTGGCCCGCACCGCGGCCTCGTTCTTCCGTTTCCGGCTGGGGGGCAGTTGAGCATGAGTCTTGCCGTACACACGGGCCCGGGCCGGGCCCTGCTGCCCGGTTCGCCCGCTCCACGCGGTTCGCACGGTCCACGCCGTCCGCGCGATCTGCGGGGCCTGCTGCGCCGCCACTGGCCGCTGCTGCCGCTGGCCGCGACGGTCCTCCTGCTGGTCGCGCCGCTGCCGGCCGGTGACGCCACAGCCTCCGGCAAGGTCACCCCGGCCGATGCCGCCTCGCTGCTGCTCGTAGCGGTCTGCGCGGTACGGGCGCTGCGCGGCGAGGTCAACCGGCTGAGCCCCCTGGGTGCGCTGGTGCTGGCGCTGCCCGCGGTCGGGCTGGCGGTGGCCACGGTCACCGCCGGCGACCCGTACGCCGCCCTGCCCGGCTTCGTCCGCTACCTGCAGGTCTTCGTGCTGGTGCCGGCGGCGGTGGTGCTGCTGGTGCGGGACGCGCGGGAGTTCCGGCTGGCCGCCGGCTGCTTCGTGGTGCTGGCGCTGGTGCAGGGCGCGGTGGGCGTGGTGCAGTACGCGACCCACACCGGGGCCTCGTACCAGGGTGAGGACATCCGGGCCGTGGGGACCTTCGGGCCCGGCGACGTGATGGGCATGGCCACCGTGGTGGCCTACGGGCTGGTCATCGCCACCGCCCTCGCCCTCGCCCCGGGCGCCCGGCAGCGGACCCGCCGGCTCGCCGGCGCGGCCGCCCTGCTGCTGATCGTCCCGCTGGTGCTGTCCTTCAGCCGGGGCGCCTGGATCGCGACCTTCGGCGCCGCCCTGCTGGTGATGGTGCTCGCCGGGATCCGGCGGGCGCTGAAGCTGCTGCTCGCCCTGACGGCCGCCGGTGTGGTGCTGGTCGGCGGATTCGGGGTCGGCTCGGACATGATGGCCGAGCGGCTCACCTCCATCACCCAGGTGTCCAGCGCCCCCGACCAGTCGGTCACCGACCGGTACACGATGTGGGCGGCCGCCTCCTCGATGTGGCAGGAGCGGCCCGCCGCCGGGGTCGGCCTGAAGGGCTTCCCGGCCCACCGGGACGGACACTCCTCGCTGGGCCTGTCCTCCGGAAGCGACACCGCGGGCGCCGGCCAGGCGTACGTCCGGCAGCCGCTGCTCTCCCCGCACAACATGTACCTGCTGATCCTCAGCGAGCAGGGCCTGATCGGGCTGACCGCGCTGGCGGGCGGCTGGGCGGTCCTGCTGGTGGCCGGTATCCGCCGGATCGCCGCCCCCGATCCGGCGGCCCGTCCCATCCGGGACTGCGGTCTGGTCGCCATCGGCCTGTTCTTCTGGCAGGTCACCGACTTCCTGTACGCCGACATCGGAGGCCCGTCCACGGTGCTGACCGGAGTGATCATCGGCCTGGCCGCGTGGTGGGCCCTGGGCACGGCCGGTGGAGCCGCCCGTGAGGGTGCGGCCGGCCGGTGACGGATACCACGCCCTGGCGGCCCGCAGCCGCGGCGACCGAACTCGCCGCGGCTGCGGGCCGTCCGCCGCACCCCCCCGAACCGGGCGAGGTCCTGCGCGGGCCCGCCGCCGTCCCGCCGCTCCCGGAGCCCGGGGGCGAGCCGGGCCGCGCCGCCACGGCCCCCGACGCCGCCGGGCCCACGGCCCGGCTCCGGGCGCCCGTCTTCGCCGCACGGACCCGGGAGGACCTCCTGCGCCCCGACCCGTCCGGCTACGGCGACCACCGGCGGCGGGCGGCCGGCGGACCTCCCGGCTCCGGCCCGGGCAGGCCGGCCGGGCAGGGCGACGGCGAGGAGCAGCGGGCCGCGCCCCTGGGCCGGTTCCTCGCCAAGGCCGCCGCGATCACCGCCGGACTGACCGCCGCCGGGGCCGTGTTCGGGCTGGTCCGGGACCAGACCATCGCGCACCTCTTCGGCGCCGGGCCCGACAGCGACGCCTTCCTGATCGCCTGGACCGTGCCCGAGATGGCCTCGACGCTGCTCATCGAGGACGCCATGGCGCTGCTGATGGTGCCCGCCTTCAGCCACGCTCTGGCCCGGCGGTCCGCCAGCCGGGCCGGGCTCACCCGCAGGGAAGCCCGCGCCCAGGACCCGGTACGGCTGCTCGTCGGGGCCACCCTGCCCCGGCTCGTCGTGTTCCTCGCCGCCGTCGCCTCCGTGATGATCGTCGCCGCCCCGCTGGTGGTGGCGATGCTCGCCCCCGGCCTGCCGGACCCCGGGCTGGCCGTGCAGTGCACCCGGCTGACCGCCCTGACCGTCCTCACCTTCGGCATCGCCGGGTACTTCAGCGCCGCCCTGCGCGCCCACCGCTCCTTCCTGCCACCGGCCGCGATCTACGTCTCGTACAACGTCGGGATCATCGGGACGATGGTCGCCCTGCACCAGCTGTGGGGAGTGCGGGCCGCCGCCCTCGGGGTGGCCTGCGGCGGCCTGCTGATGGTCCTCATCCAACTCCCCGCCTTCATCCGGAACGTGGGCTTCGGCCCCTCCCGCACCAAAGGCGCCAGCCGCGCCCAGCGGGACCGGGACCGGCCCACCCTGATCGCCTTCGGGATGATCGCCCCGGTCATCTTCTTCGCCGTCTTCCGGCAGTCGCAGGTCCTCGTCGAACGGTTCCTCGCCGCCTCCCTGCCGCCCGGAGCGATCTCGCACCTGAACTACGCGCAGAAGGTCGCGCAGATGCCGATGGTGCTGTCCCTGATGATCTGCACCGTCACCTTCCCCGTCGTCGCCCAGGCCATGGCCGGCGGGGAACGGGAGAAGGCCCGCCGGCGCGTCGAACAGGACCTCGCACTGGCCTCCCTCGCCGTGCTCATGGGCACCGCCCTCGTCATCGGCTACGCCCCGCAGATCATCCAAGTCCTCTTCGAACGCGGCGCCTTCACCCGCGAGGACACCCTCGCCACCGCCTCCGTCATGCGCGTCTACGGCATCGGACTGCTCGGCCACTGCCTGGTCGGCGCCCTGTCCCGACCCTTCTTCTCCACCACCCGGCCCACCTGGTTCCCGGCCCTCGCCATGGGCGCCGGACTCCTCGTCAACATCCTCGCCGGCGCCTTCACCGCACGCTGGTGGGGCACCTACGGCATCGCCGCCGCCAACGCCGCCGGCATCTCCACCACCGCCGCGCTGCTCCTCACCGGACTCGGCTCCCGGATCATCTCGATCCAGGTCCGCCGGGTCGCCATCAGCCTCGGCCGGCTCTCCGTCGCCGCCGCGGCGGCCTGCGGCACCGGCTGGCTGGCCGGGCCGATGATCCCCGACCCGCTGGTCAGCGCCGCGCTCGGCTGCCTGCTGATCCCCGCCATGTTCGCCGCCACCGGCATGGCCATACGGGCGCTCGAAGTGACCGCCCTGCCCGCCCAGATCGCCCAGCTCACCCAGAGGTTCCGTCATGTCCGCTGACACCGACGCCGCCGCCCTCGCCGCGCCGGACCGGCCCGGCCGCCGCACGGTGGCGCCCTGGGTCCTCATGTACCACTCGGTCGCCGAGTTCACCGACCCGGCCGAAGACCCGTACGGCATCACCGTCACCCCGGCCGCCCTGGAGTCCCAACTGCTGTGGCTGCGCGCCCGCGGCCTGCGCGGGGTGTCGGTCGGCGAACTCCGCCGCGCCCGCGCCGCCGGCCGCGGCGCCGGACTGGTCGGGCTCACCTTCGACGACGGCTACACCGACTTCCTCACCCACGCCCTGCCGCTGCTCCAGCGGCACGACTGCACCGCCACCCTGTTCGTGCTGCCCGGCCGGCTCGGCGTGGACAACGTGTGGGACCCGCTGGGCCCCCGCAAGTCCCTGCTGACCGCCGAAGGCATCCGCGCCGTCGCCGAAGCCGGCCAGGAGATCGGCTCGCACGGGCTCCTGCACCAGCACCTGGGCGCCTGCTCCGACAACGTCCTCCAGCAGGAGCTCCGCGGCAGCCGCGAACTGCTCCGCGAACTCACCGGCAGGCTCCCCGAAGGCTTCTGCTACCCGTACGGCACCATCGACCGCCGGGTCGTCGCCGCCACCCGGGCGGCCGGCTACGCCTACGCCTGCGCCATCGCCCCCGGCCGGCTGGCCGGCCCGCACGCCATGCCGCGCACCCACATCAGCCAGGCCGACGGCCCGTCCCGGCTGCGCGTCAAGCGGCTCCGGCACCAGCTGCGGGAACTGCGCCGGGTGGTGTTCCGGTGAAGGCCCTGCACATCATCACCGGGCTCGGCATCGGCGGCGCCGAGCAGCAACTGCGGCTGCTGCTCCGCCACCTGCCGATGCACTGCGACGTCCTCACCCTCACCAACCCCGGCCCGGTCGCCGAAGGACTGCGCGCCGACGGAGTCCGGGTCGTCCACCTGGGCATGCGCGGCAACCGGGACCTGAAGGCGCTGCCCAGGCTGGTGCGGTTCATCCGGCGCGGCGAGTACGACCTGGTGCACACCCACCTCTACCGGGCCTGCGTGTACGGCCGCCTCGCCGCCCGCCTCGCCGGCGTCGGTGCCACCGTGGCCACCGAGCACTCCCTCGGCGACGGCGAGATCGAGGGCCGCCCGCTGTCCGGCGGGGTCCGCGCCCTGTACCTGGCCAGCGAGCGGCTCGGCGCCGCCACCGTCGCCGTCTCCGACACGGTGGCCGCCCGGCTGCAGGGCTGGGGGGTGCCGGCCGCCCGGGTCCACGTCGTGCCCAACGGCATCGAGGCCGTCCGCTTCCGCTTCGATCCCGCCGTACGCCGGGCCACCCGGGCCCGCACCGGCCTGCCCGAACGGGCCTTCGTTGTCGGCGGGGTGGGCCGGCTGGTGCCCGGCAAACGCTTCGACGCCCTGATCCGGGCGGTGGCCGCACTCCCGGGCGCCCACCTGCTGCTGGTCGGCGACGGACCCGAACGCTCCGCGCTGCGCCGGCTGGCCGCCGAGCTCGGCGCGCAGAGCCGCATCCACCTCCTGGGGGAGCGCGACCCGCTGGGCGACAGCGCCGACGGCCGCACCCCTGGCATCCCGGCCCTGCTCGCGGCCATGGACGTGTTCGTCTCCCCGTCGCGGGAGGAGGCCTTCGGACTGGCGGTCGTCGAGGCGCTCGCCGCCGGGCTGCCCGTCCTGCACGTCACCTGCCCGGCGATCGACGACCTGCCCGCCTCCCAGGCCCCCGGGGCCCGCCGGATCGGCACCGGAACCGAGGAACTCGTCGCCGCCCTCCGCGGCCACATGGAGGCCGGCGCCACCCGGCTGCCGCCGCCCCCGGTGGTCCGCCGCTACGACATCGCGCGCAGCGCCGAGCAACTCCTCGGCGTCTACGCCCAGGCCCTGGGCCCCGGCCGGCTCCCCGCCCACCGCCCGGCCCCGCCGGCCCCGCCGGCCACCGCGGCCGGCACCGGCCCGGCAGGCGGCCCGGCAGGCGGGCCGGCCGAGCGGACCTGACCCGAACACGACCCGACCCGACCGGTCGGACCCGCCCGGACGACCTGACCGCGCGGGCCCGCCCCGAACCACCTACGCCCGAACCCTCCATGAGGAAGTGAGCACGCAGATGGCCAGCACCTCCGACAACAAGAAGGCCGAGCCGCACGCCGAGGCCGGGCCCGGGACCCGGGCGGAACGGCGCGCCGCACGCGGCGACGGAAAGCCCAAGGCCGCCCCGCGCAGACTGCGCGGCCGGCTGCTCCCGCCGCCCGCCTGGTGGCCGCTGCCCGTCTGCGCCCTGCTCGGGCTCGCGGCCGGCGGCGCGTACGGGGTCCTCAAGGCACCCGAGTACGCCGCCACCAGCTATGTGGTGGCAGTCCCCGACGAGACCACCGAACCGGCCACCGCCCTCGGCTTCGCCCAGGCCTACGCGCGCATCGCCACCAGCAGCGCCACCCTCGCCTACGCCCAGCCGCGGGCCGGTCTCACCGCGCAGGAGCTGCGCACCCAGGTGCTGGCCGAGACCTCCCCCGAGTCGCCGATGATCGCCATCACCGGCACCTCGAAGAGCCCCGCCCAGGCCGCCGACATCGCCAACGCGGTCGCCGACGCCCTCTCCCTCAGCAGCAACCAGGCCGCCAAGAACACCGGCGTGCAGCTGCTGCTGTTCAACCAGGCCGTCGCCCCCACCGACCCCGCCTCCCCGTCCGCCCCGATCAGCGGCGCCGTCGGGCTCTGCGCGGGCGGGCTGGCCGGCGGGCTGTGGCTGCTGGCCCGGCCCGCCCGGCGCCGCACCGACGAAACGGGGACCGCCGAAACCCGGACCGGTGAATCCCGGACGGGCGACGAGGCCGGCGAGGTGTACGTGACCTCGCTGCCCGCCCAGGGCGATGGCGCCGACGCCGCCACCGGCCCGGTGAAGGAGAAGGAGCCCGCGCGATGAGCGGGGGCTCCACCGAGGCCCTGACGGTGACGCTCTGCCGCGACCCCCGCCAGTTCGCGGCACTGGAGCAGCCCTGGAACCGGCTCGTGCGCAGCTGCCCCACCGCCACCCCCTTCCAGAGCCACGCCTGGCTGCACTCCTGGTGGCTGTCGTACGGGCGGGACGGGCGGCTGCGCACCGTACTGGTCCGGCGCGACGGCGAGCTGGTGGGCGCGGCCGCGCTGATGCTCGTACACCGGCCGCTGCCGCTGCTGGTCCCGCTCGGCGGGGGCATCACCGACTACTTCGACGTCCTGGTGGACTCCGCGCACGCCGAGGAGGTGCTGCCGGCCCTGGCCCGCGGACTGCACCGGGCGGCCCGGGGCGCGGTGGTGGACCTGAGGGAGGTCCGGCCGGGCGCCGCCGCCGAGGGCCTGTACGACATGTGGCCGGGCGGCGCCCGCAGCAGGCTGACGGACTCCGCCTGCATGGAGCTGCCCGTGCTGCCCTTCGACGACCTCGTCAAGCGGATGCCGACGGCCGGCGCCCAGCGGGTCCGGGCCAAGCTGCGCAAGGTGGACGCGGCCGGGATCGAGGAGCACGAGGTCACCGAGCAGGAAGTGCCGCGCGCCGTCCGGTCCTTGCTGCGGCTGCACGAGAAGCAGTGGCGCGGGCGCGGGGTGACCCCGGAGCACCTCAAGCCGCGGTTCGCCGAGCACCTGACCCGGGCCACCCGGCGGATGGTGCGCAGCGGCCACGGCCGGCTCACCGAGTTCCGGCTGGACGGGAAGGTGGTCGCCGCCAACGTGACCCTGCTGTCCTCCGGGCTGAGCGGCGGGTACCTGTACGGGGCCGATCCCGAACTGCGGGAGAAGAAGGTGGACGTGGCGACGCTGCTGCTGCGCCACGAGGCCCGGCGGGCGCTGGCGGACGGGCGGGAGGTGGTGAGCTTCCTGCGCGGGACCGAGCCGTACAAGAACCACTGGCGGCCGGAGGTGGTGGTCAACCAGCGGCTGCTACTGGCCACGGCCCCGCTCGCGCCCCTGCTGCGGCTGCACGAGTCGCAGGTGGCGGGACGCGAGCGGGCGGTGGACGCGCTGCGGGAGGCCCTGCCGGCCGCCCGGGACTGGCGGGCGCGGCTGAACGAGCTGCGGGTCCGGTGACGGGGCTAGAAGGGCCACCGCCAGTCGAGCTTGACGCAGAAGGTCTGGTTGCCGACGAGCTTGCTGAGCCATTCGCCGAAGTTGAGCGGGACGCACCACTCGTTGTTGTTGAGCGGCGGCTGCGGGGGCGTCGTCGGGGCGGGCGGTGCGGTCGGCGTGGGCACCAGGGGGGTGGGCGTGGGCGGAACCGGCGTCGGGACGGCCGGCGAGGGTGTGGGCACGTCCGGGCTCGGTGCGTCCGGGCTCGGCTCGGGCGGGCTCGGCTCGGCCGGCGACGGGGTCGGTACGTCCGGGGTGGGGAACACGACGGGCGGCTCCGGCGTGGGCTCGAGCGGCGACGGGGTCGGGACGACCGGCGTCGGGAGCGGCCGCGGGACGTCCGGGGGCGGGATGTCGGGCGTCGGAACCTGGGGTGTGGGGACGACCGGCGTCGGGACGACCGGCGTCGGGACGACCGGCGTCGGGACGACCGGCGTCGGGATGACCGGCGTCGGTACGACGGGCGTGGGTACGACCGGTGTGGGCACGACCGGGGTCGGGAGCGGCCGCGGGCGCTCCCTCAGCAGCTCGCGGAACACCCGGCTGGACCGCGGGTTCACCTTGCACTGCCACACTCCGTGCGGGCAGTAGTCCGTGATGGTGTGGTAGATCGGCTTCTCCTGCTCGATCCACTTCAGCATGCGCCGCATGTACTCCGGGTTGTCCCCGTTCCGGAACAGCCCCCACTCGGGGAACGAGATCCGCTTCCCGTGTGCCTTCGCGAAGTCGGCGTGGTGCTGGAGCCCGTACGGCTGGGTGATGTGCTCGTCGAAGGAGCGGCCGGGGCCCTGGTCGTACGAGTCCATCCCGATGATGTCGACGACGTCGTCACCGGGGTAGCAGCGGGTCCAGGCGATCGCGTCCGTCCCCCGGTTCGGGGTGAAGTCGAACCGGAACTCCTGCCCCGGCACCGAGCGCATCGCCTTGACGATCCGCCTCCAGTACACCTTCCAGTTCTCCGGGTCCGGAGCGCACCGGTGGGTGTAGGTGACGCCGTTCATCTCCCAGCCCAGCACGATCACCGTGTCCGGCACGCCCAGGTCCACCAGCCGCTCGGCCAGCTTCTTGAAGTGCGCGTCGTAGTACCCCGCGGCGCCCGCCCTGATCAGCTGGGCCACCTGCCAGTCCGACACCCGGCCCTCGTTGCGCTCCTGCATGGGCACGTTGAGGACGAACATGCGCTCCGGGTCGGCCCGGCGCCATTCGGCCCAGTCCTCCAGGAAGTTCGGGGCGCCCTCGATGTTCGACCAGCGGTCGCCGGGCAGATAGGTGTGTCCGACCCGGATCTCCTTGCCGCCCAGCCAGTAGGACAGCGCCTGGATCCGGGCCACTCCGGCCGGCCCGTAGTCCAGATACGCGCCCATCGCGGTCTCGGAGTCCGCGGACTCCTCCTCCGGTGCCGCGAGCGCGGCGCCGGTGGCGAGCAGCCCGGCCGTCGCCGTGCCGATGCAGGCAGTCGCCAGTCTGCGGCGTGGTCCGGGCATGACGCCTCCAGGGCTTCCTGAATAGGTGTGCTTACCAAAGACGTTAGGCATCAGATGCGATGAACGGCTTGTCCGATGACTGGCTGGTAGGCCATTCGCAGCTGCGCACACCTCCCGCTTGGTCCGACTAGGTGAAAGACACCGTTCCCATGCACGCGTTCGCCACAGATGCGCCGGCTGTCCTGCTCAGGCTCGACCGGAATCCCTTCCATCACGGCACCCTCGGAGCGGCCCGCTCCCTCGGCCGCCGGGGCGTGGAGGTCCATGCGGTCGTGGAGGCCGGCGGCGGCCCGCTGGCCCGCTCCCGGTACCTGCGCACGGCTCATGCCGGACCGTCAGGTCCCGACGCGCTGCTGGAGTGCCTGACCGGGGTGTCGGAGCGGATCGGGCGGCCGGCGGTGCTGATCGCCATGGACGACATGAGCGCCATCACGGTCTCCCGCCTCGCGCCCCGGCTCGACGGCCGGTTCCGGATCCCGCACCAGCCGGACGGGCTGCCGGAACGGGTCGCGGACAAGGCCGAACTCGCCGCGCTGTGCGCACGCTGGGACATTCCGCATCCGGAGACGGTGGTCCCGGAGAGCGGCCCGGAGGCCGCGGAGGCGGCCTGGCGGCTCGGGCTGCCGGTGGTGGCGAAGTGGAGCCGGCCCTGGCTGCTGCCGGCCGGCGGCGCGCTGCGCAGCACCACCCTGGTGCACACCGCCGCCGAGGCCCGGCGGCTGTACGAGCGTTCGGCCGAGGCGGGCAGCCGGCTGCTGCTCCAGCGGTTCCTGCCGGCCGGCCCGGACACCGACTGGTTCTTCCACGGCTGCTTCAGCCGGGACGGCCGGCCGCTCCTCGCCGGGTCCGGCCGCAAGGAGCTGTCCTGGCCGGTGCGGACCGGGCTCACGGCGGTGGGCCGCTGGCTGCCGGATCCGTCCGTGGAGGAGGCGGGGCTGCGGCTCGCCGCGCGCCTGGGCTACCAGGGGATCCTGGACCTCGACTTCCGCCGCGACGAGCGCGGCTGCTTCCGGCTGGTGGACTTCAACCCCCGGCCGGGCGCCCAGTTCCGGCTGTTCACCGACCCGTCCGGGCTGGACGTGGTGCAGGCGATGTACCTCGACCTCACCGGTCAGCACACCCCGGAGCCGGCCGGTGTCCCCGGCCGGGTCTTCATCGCCGAGAACTACGCCCTGCTGGCGGCCCTGCGGGGGGCCGGGTTGCCGGGCCGTCCGCAGGGCGGGGGCGTCGAGGCCGCCTGGTTCGCGCTCGACGATCCGCTGCCGTTCCTGGCGATGATCGCCGCGTTCCTGGGGCGCGGCGTACGGAAGGCGGCGAGCCGGCTGTGGGACGCGCTCCGCGGGTTCCCCGCCCACGGCCGGCGAACGGCGCGCGCCGTGGTCCGTACGCCCCGCCAGCGCGGCCGCGAGCTCCCCGCGCAGGCCACCCCGGCCGAGCCGGACGAACTCGTGGTGCGCTGACCCCGGCTGACGGCGGGTGAGGGTCCGCGCGGTGCCGGGGCGTCGCGCGGAGTCACCCGCACGAGGGATACGGGGCCGGAGCGGAGTGAACGGCGGGTCCGCACGGAAGGGGAAGAGACGTGAAGCGCATGGACGATCTCGTGGTGGTCGGCGCGGGGCCGTACGGGCTGTCGATCGCGGCCCATGCCGCGGCGGCCGGGCTGCGCGTCCGGGTGCTGGGCCGCGCCATGGCCTCCTGGCGCGACCACATGCCCGAGGGCATGTTCCTGAAGTCCGAGCCCTGGTCCTCCAGTCTGTCGGCGCCGGGCGGCCGCCACACCCTCGCCGAGTACTGCGCCACCCGCGGGATCGCGGCCGAGCACGGCAGCCCGCTGCCGATCGGCACGTTCAGTGCGTACGGGCTGTGGTTCGCCCGGCAGGCCGGGCCCGAGGTGGAGGAGCGGACCGTCACCGCCGTGACCCCGCACGGGGCCGGGTTCCGGATCGGCACGGCCGAAGGGCCGCCGTTGTTCAGCCGGACCGTGGTCCTGGCCGTCGGGGTGATGCCCTTCGTCAACCTGCCCGCCACCCTCGGCGAGCTGCCGCCCGGGCACTGCTCGCACAGCAGCGCCCACCGGGACCTCGGCCGGTTCGCCGGGCAGGACGTGGCGGTGCTCGGCGCCGGCCAGGCCGCCCTGGAGACCGCCGCGCTGCTCGCCGAGGCCGGGGCCCGGCCGACACTGATCGCCCGGCGCCACCGGCTGAACTGGAACACCGTGCCGCAGCCGCTTCAGCGCCCGCTGCTGCGCTCCCTGCGCGACCCGCACAGCGGCCTCGGCACCGGCTGGCGCAGCTGGGTCTGGTCCGAGCTGCCCTGGGCGGTGCGCCGGCTGCCCGCCCCGACCCGGGAGCGGATCGCGGCCACCGCGCTCGGCCCGGCCGGGGCCTGGTGGCTGCGGGAGCGGTTCGAGCGGCAGGTGCCGGTGCTGCTGGGACACACCCTGCACCGGGCCGTCCCGGTGGGCGGGCGGACCCTGCTGGGCCTGACCACCGCCGCGGGCGAGTCGGTCGTACGGGAGGTCGGGCACGTCATCGCGGCGACCGGGTTCACCCCGGACCTCGGCCGGCTGGAGCTGCTGGACGCGGGGCTGCGCGCGGCCCTGCGGACGGTCGGGGAAGCCGGCCGGACCCCCGAGCTGAACCCGTGGTTCGAGTCCTCCTATCCGGGACTGTTCTTCGCCGGACTGCTGACGGCTCCCTCATTCGGCCCTTCCATGCGATTCGTGCACGGAGCGGGCTTCGCTGCGGGGAAACTGGTAGCAGGAGTCCGCAGGCGTCTCGGCGCCCGGGTCCCGCCGCCCGGCTCGGCCGGGCGGCGGGCGGCGGACGACCAGGACGACCTGTCCACGGTGCAGCGGTGAGAGGGGTCCGTGATGAGCCGGGAGCGAGCACAGGGGCGCGGCTGGG
The DNA here is from genome assembly GCF_040689505.1 of Streptomyces sp. NPDC051211. Taxonomy (NCBI): domain Bacteria; kingdom Bacillati; phylum Actinomycetota; class Actinomycetes; order Kitasatosporales; family Streptomycetaceae; genus Streptomyces; species Streptomyces sp. NPDC051211. The sequence continues at coordinate 81,262 of NZ_JBFBAV010000010.1, read as the reverse complement.
TACGCATTCCCGCGAGCCGTGCGGAACAGCCCGTCGGCCCGGCGCCCACGATCTACATGTCCCTCGTCAAACGCTGGCGGGAGGCCGGACGCACCCTTCCGGGTCATCCTGACGAGGAGTGGGAGCGGCTGATCTCCCAGCCGTCCTGGCCCGGCCCTTAGGTGGTGTGTCCCATGGCAGCGCAGGAAGGTCAGGGGCAGGAGACAGGGCAGGGCACGGGACGGGACCCAGGGCGGGAGAGCGGGCGGCAGACGGGGCCGGAGCGGGTCCGGGCGCACGGCACGGTGACCGGGCCGGGCGAGCGGCTCGCGCTGAACGGCATGGGCAGTTTCGAGTGGGACCTGCACGCGGGCACCCTCGATCTGGACCCGGCCGGAATGGTGGTCTTCGACCTGGGCCCGGGGGAGTTCGACGGCACCCCGGAATCGCTCGGGCGGCGGATCCCGCCGGAGGACTCGCTGCGGCTCTCCGAGGTGGTGCAGGCCGCGCTGGACGCGGGGGAGCACACGTACGGCTCGTACTTCACGGTGCGGCGGCGCAACGGCACCGAGCAGTGGACCCACACCCAGGGCCGGATCCTGAGGGACCGGGACGGCGGGCCGCAGCGGATCGTCGGGGTGGTGCGCGACGCGACGGCCGAGCTCGCCCACTCCGAACTGCTGCGCAAGCTGGAGGCGGCCCGGGCCAAGCAGACCACGATCGTGCAGCGGACCACGGAGGCGCTGTCCCGGGCGGTGACCGTGGACGATGTCACGGCGGTGCTGACCGGGGCGGGGGCGCTGGAGCGGCTGGGCGCGGACGGACTGGCGCTGGGCCTGGTGGAAAACGGCACCATCAAGATCATCGCGCTGAGCGGGGAGTCGCTGGAGATCCTCAACCAGCGCCGGTTCACCCGGCTGGACGGCGATCTGCCGCTGTCGAAGGCCGTGATCACGCGGACGGCCCGCTTCGTCACCTCGATGTCCGAGCTGGCCGCCGAGTTCCCGCACATCGAGCCCTACGTCCGGGCCATCGCCTTCGACGCGGCCGCCTACCTGCCGCTGATCGCGCAGGCCAAGGCGATCGGCGGGCTGGTGCTCTTCTACCGGCGGCGCAGCGAATTCAGCCCGGAGGAACGGAACCTGACGCTGGGCCTGGCCGGCATCGTCGCCCAGTCCCTCCAGCGGGCGCTCCTCTTCGACCAGGAACGCGAGTTCGCCACCGGCCTTCAGGCCGCCATGCTGCCGCGCCGGATTCCCGGCATCACCGGCGGGGAGATCGCGGTGCGGTACCACTCCGCGTGGAGCGGGCGGGAGGTCGGCGGCGACTGGTACGACGTGATCGCGCTGCCCCGGGACCGGGTAGGGATCGTGGTCGGCGACGTCCAGGGACACGACACCCACGCGGCGGCGATCATGGGCCAGCTGCGGATCGCGCTGCGCGCGTACGCGGGGGAGGGGCACCCGCCGTCCACCGTCCTCGCCCGCGCCTCCCGGTTCCTCGCGGAGCTCGACACGGAACGTTTCGCCACTTGTACGTACGCCCAGGTCGACCTGGAGACCGGCGGCGTACGGGCGGTCCGCGCGGGCCACCTCGGACCGCTGATCCGGCACACCGACGGCCGCACCGGCTGGCCCAACCTGCGCGGCGGCCTGCCGCTCGGCCTCGCCTCCGTCTTCGAGCAGGAGGAGTTCCCGGAGACCCGGCTCGACCTCGTGCCCGGCGAGACCCTGGTGCTGTGCACGGACGGCCTGGTCGAGGAGCCGGGCACGGCGATCACGGCGGGCATGGAAGCGCTGGCCCACGCGGTGCGGAGCGGCCCGCAGGAGGCCGGGGCGCTCGCCGACCACCTCCTGGACCGGCTGTGGGAGCGCTGGGGCTCGGGCGACGACGTGGCCCTGCTGGTGCTGCGCCGGGCCCCGGACCCGGGCACCCACCGGGCCCCGCGGATCCACCAGTACGTCCACCAGGCCGACCCGGAGGGCCTGTCCGAGGCCCGTTTCGCGCTGCGCCAGGCACTGCGCGACTGGGGCATGCCGGCGCTGGCCGACGACGTGGAACTCGCGGCCGGCGAGCTGCTGGTCAACGCCCTGCTGCACACCGACGGCGGCGCGGTCCTGACCATGGAGGTGCTGCCGGAACCGGTCCGCAAGGTCCGCCTGTGGGTCAAGGACCGCTCCAGTGTCTGGCCGCGCCGCCGCAGCCCCGGCGAGGCGGCCACCACGGGCCGCGGACTGCTCCTGGTGGACGCCCTGGCCTCGCACTGGGGGGTCGAGTCCCGGGGCGACGGCAAGGCGGTCTGGTGCGAGTTCGACGCACCGGTGGACGGCGGTGGGTGACCGAACGGACGCGTCGGGTTGTGGCGGGAGCCGCCCGGGGTGACCATGCGGGCATGAGACGGAACCGGCCATGAAGCGGGTGAGGGGCGGCACCGTGACCGCCCTGCTCGCCCTGGTGTTGCTGCTGGTGGTGGTCGCCGTGCCGACGGCCCTCGACCCGGCGACGGACCCGCAGGCGGGCCCGCCGTGCCAGGCGGTGGCCTTCATGTCGATGCTCGGCGCAGGGCCGGAGTGCCCGTAGCCCGGACTGCAGGTGGTGCCCGTAGCCCGGACTGCCGGTGGCCCGGACTGCCGGTAGCGGCGGCTACCGGCCCTCGGTGCCCGGGTCAGCCCTTGCGCTCGACCAGCTCGACGTCCCGGTGCTCCTCAGCCACGTACGAGACGTGCGGGATCAGGCCGCCGCTGGGGCGCACCGACTGGAGCCGGACCTCCGCTCCGGCACCGCCGGGGTGGATGTTCGGGGTCATCCGGAGCGAGCCGGTGGCCGACCACTTGCGCTGTTCGCCGTCGCAGACCGCCTCCTCCCCGCCGAAGCCCAGCCGGGTGCCGTCCTGCACGATCGTCGCCGAGATCTGAACCGCCCCAGAGGGTGACGGGGTCGTGCAGCGGTAGGTCCCGGAAAGAGTGACGGTGCCGTTCTCGGAGATATGTCCGTACGGCTGTACGGAAATCTCATTACCGAATGCGCCGGCACTCGCAGGGGCGGTGAATGCCGCTGCCGCCGCAACCGCGGAGACCGCTGCCAGAGCCAGTCGGGGGGTGGTAATTCGCATGAATCCTCCGGATGTCATGGGTTGTTGCAGGGGTTGTCCCCGGGCGGGTGGGAATCCGCCGGAACGAATTGTGCTGGCCCGGCACTGGCAACTCACCCGGCGCGCTCGTGTCGCTGTGTGCAATTGCCCGCTCGGCCGCGTGAGACTGGCCGTAATACGTCCCCCGAAGGGATCCTCATGCGCCACTTCGCCGCCCCCGCCTGCCTCGCCCTGCTCCCGGTCCTGCTGCTCGGTGCCACGGCCTGCTCCGGCAGCCCGCAGGGCGCCACCCTCGCCCCGGCCGCCGCCCCCGCCGTCCCGGTGGACGACAACGCGCCCGGTGCCGACGAGGAGCTCCCGGCCGACGCCCCCCGCTCCACCGCCAAGGACGCGCACGTCGGAGAGGCGGTGCGGGTGCGCGGCCGCCAGGTGGGCCGCCACCTTCAGGCCGTACTCAACGCCTACGTGGACCCGGCCGTCAGCGTGGACAAGGAGTACGCCCCGCCCGCCGGCAAGCGCTGGGTCGGCGCCGGCATGTCCTTCGTCAACGTCGGCGGAGCGACGTACGGGTCGCTCGGACGCATGTGGGCGCACGACAGCGCGGGACAGCGCTATCCGTCCATCGCCACCGGGGAGCTCACCACCGGCAAACCGCTCGTCTTCGATTCCCTCTCGGTCGGTGACCGGGCGGAGGGATGGGTGGTGTTCGAAATTCCGGAAAACGCGCGCATTGTGCGCCTCCAGTACCAGGACGCGAACACCCAGGCGAATTCCGGAGAAGGATTCTGGACGGTCTAGCCCGCGCGGGTGAATGGCCGTGAAAGGGCCCGGGGAAAGACCACTAGGGTGCGGCGCATGACTTCAACTCACGCCGAAATCGACCGGTCCCACCTCGGCACCCTTTCGGTGCTCGCGTGGATCGGCGACCCCGCGGACGGCCACGACATCCCGTACCTCCTCGCCTACACCCTCGGCGACGGCCCGGGTGGCCGGGAGAAGGGCGAGGAGGCGGCCCGCGCGCTGCTGGAGGAGATCGGCCTGCCGATCGGCGACGTCGTGCTCGACGGAACCCGCAACCCCTCCTCCTTCCCGGTCCGGGTGCTGCTCGCGGGCGACCAGGTCGCCCTCACCCTGCCCGGCCTCAACGCCCGGTGCACCGCCCCGCCGGAGTGGGTGGCCGCCGCCGACGAGAGCGGGCAGGTCTACTTCCTCTTCGGCACCCGGGCCTGGCCCGAGGCAGTCCCCGGCCAGCCGGTGACCGCCGAGATGCTCCAGGCGTACGCGGGCGACGAGGCGGTCCTGACCGGCAGCGCGCACTGCGTGCTGCGCGTGGAGCGGCTGCAGAACTAGCCCGGCGCCGGGCCGTCCCGCCCGCCCTGGTCCACCGGCCGCCGGGCTCCCAGCCTGCCCGGCGGCCGGTACTCCGTACGACCGGTGCTCCGGTGCTCCGTACGGCCGGTGCTCCGTACGCCCGGCCCGCGCGATCGGGGTCAGTGCTCGAACGCGAACTTCAGCGAGCGGACCCGGTTGTCGAAGTTCGAGCCCGCCAGATCCGGCAGCCCCACCGCCCGCAGCCCGCGCGGCCGGGTCAGCAACTCGCGGAACAGCGCCTTCATCTCCACCCGGGCCAGATGAGCACCCAGGCAGAAGTGCGGTCCGCCACCGCCGAACCCCAGGTGCGGGTTGGGGGAGCGGGTGATGTCGAAGGCGTCCGGGTCGGGGAACACCGACTCGTCCCGGTTGGCGGAGGCGTAGTACAGCACCACCTTGTCGCCCGGCCGGAACAGGTGCCCGCCCAGCCGGTGTTCGGCCGTCACCGTGCGACGGAACTGGATGATCGGCGTCGAGTGCCGGATCATCTCGTCGACCGCGCCGTCCGCGTACGCCTCGAAGTCGGAGAGCAGCAGATCCCGTTGGTCGGGATGGTCGGTCAGCAGGCTCAGCCCGTGCGTGATCGCGTTCCGGGTGGTCTCCACCCCCGCCACCATCAGCAGCGAGAAGAACGCGCCGAGCTGCCGGGCCCCGAGCGCCTGCCCGTCGACGTCCGCGCACACCAGGGCGGAGATCAGGTCGTCCGAGGGGTTGCGGCGCCGGTCCCGGCCGATGCCCGCCACCATCCGCTGCATCCGGGCCAGCGCCCGCAGCCCCCGGCCGGGAATCCGCAGCCGGTCGGCCAGGCCGCGCTCCACCCCGATGTTCTCGGAGGCGTGGTTGACCCGGTCGGCGATCTCCGGCCGGTAGTGCTCGGGAATCCCCATCATGTTGCAGATCACCTCCAGCGGCAGCCGGGAGGCGACGGCCTCGACGAACTCCTCGGGCCGGCCCGCCAGTACGTCGTCCACGATCCGCGCGGCCACGGCATGGATGTCGGCCTCGGCCGCGGCCAGCAGCCGGGGCGTGAACGCCCGCTGGACGATCTTCCGCAGACGGGCGTGGTCGGCACCGTCCAGATTGACCATCGAGTCCCCGAACAGCGCCCGCACCCAGCGGGCCGGCTCCGGCGTGGTCACCCCGGGCGCGCTCGCGAACACCTTCGGGTTCCGGCTGGCCTCCTGCACGTCCGCGTGCCGGACCAGTGCCCAGTGGCCGCGGCCGCGGCCCTCGGCGAAGTACCGGGGCCCGTCCAGCGCCCGCAGCCGGGCGAACGCGGCCAGCCGGGCGGCCGGGGGCTGCTGCCAGAACGCCGGGTCGGCGAGATCCTGTTGCTGCGCCGGAAACGCCGGGATTCCAGTCATGGGCACGCCTCTCTCTGTCGCCGGCCCCGTCACCGTCTGCGCCGGGCAGGGCCCGCGGTTCTCACGCTCCAGAACGCGCCCGCTGGGTCAGGGTTACGCCCACCGCGACGGTGGCGGCGGCGACCAGACCGGTCCACAGCACCGCGTACGCGCCCGTCCAGGCACAGGCCAGTACCACCACCGCGGCCACCGGCAGCACCAGCTGCTGGGCGGTGCCCCGCTTGAAGTGCCGGGCGTGCAACATCCACACGGTGAGCAGGAACAGGGCGGCGGGCACGGTCACCGACAGGTTGGCGGCCACCGTGGAAACATGGGCCTTGCCCACCGCCTGCTCGACGGCCACCTCGATGCCCGCCCCGATCGCGGCCGCCGAGGCCAGGATCACGAAGTGCCCGTACCCCCACGGGATGGCCTCCCGGTTGCTGCGCAGCCGGTCGTGGGCGGGCACCGCGAAGTAGATCCACCAGGCCGCGAACACCAGCAGCAGACCGCCCGCGGCGATGGGCAGCAGCAGGTCCAGCGCCTCGTGCTCGTCCAGCGCCGACTGCACCGCGACGGTGGCCGCCGCGATCGTCTCGCCCAGCACGATGATGGTGAACAGCCCGTACCGCTCGGCGATGTGGCGCGGATGCCACGGCGTCTGGTGGTCGCGCTCGGCGACCACCGGCACCATCAGCTCCGCCGCCACCAGCACCAGGAACAGCCACCGGCGGCTGTCCTCCGGGGCCGCGAGCATCGCCGTCCAGCCGGCCTGGCAGATGACCAGCCCGATCGCGTAGGTGAGGGCGCAGCGCCGGGCGGGCCCCTCCTCGCCGTGCGCGGCGCGCAGCCACTGCGCGGTCAGCGCGATGCGCATCACCAGGTAGCCGATGACCGCGACGGTCCAGTCGTTGTCGTTGAAGGCGCGCGGGATGCCCGCCGAATAGACCAGCACTCCGGCGATCTGCACCAGGGTGGCGATCCGGTACGGCACGTCGTCGATGTCGTAGGCCGAGGCGAACCAGGTGAAGTTCATCCAGGCCCACCACACCCCGAAGAACACGAACAGATAGCCCGTGATCCCGGCCCCGACGTGGTGCTCGGCGAGTGCGTGCACCAGCTGTTTGCCGGCCTGCGCCACCGCGACCACGAAGCACAGGTCGAAGAACAGCTCCAGCGGGGTCGCCGCCCGATGGGCTTCTTCACGGCTCCGGGCGGTCATCGGTACGTACGCCATACCGCCCAGCACACCAGCCGTACGGGGCCGACGAGGCGAGGCGCGCGGCCCGCAGGGCTCCGGTACCCCGGGCTGACCAATGGCGTGGGGGCGAAGGACTTTGTCCCGTCGCCCCGACGACGTTCTCCCCTGACGCGGCCGGGGACGCGAGGCGGAACCCGGACGCCGGCCTGCCGCTGCTCATCAAGAGCAACTTCGAGGCCCAGGGCTACCACGCCACCACCTATGCCTGGCTCGGCCCCTTCGTCGGCGCGCTGATGCGCTGGGCGGGCGGCTGGCTCTCCGACAAGATCGGCGGCGCCAGGGTCACCATGCTGTCCTTCGTCGGCATGGCCGCCTCGCTGGTCGTGGTGATCTTCGCGCTGCCGCATGCGGGTGACCCGGGAAGTTTCTGGACCCTCTTCCTCGGCTTCCTCGCCGCCTTCTTCTTCTCCGGCCTGGGCAACGGCTCCACCTTCCGCCAGATCCCGGTGATCTTCCGGGACCAGCATGCGAAGGCGGCCGCCGGCCAGGGCCCCCAAGTACAGGCCGCGGCCCTGAAACAGTCCGAGATGGAGGCGGGCGCGGTGACCGGCTTCTCCTCCGCCATCGCCGCCCACGGCTTCTTCTTCATCCCCGCGATGTTCGCCAACCTGGCGGTGACCACGGCGTTGTGGATGTTCATCGGCTTCTACGCCACCTGCCTGGCCGTCTGCTGGTGGTTCTACGCCCGCAAGGGCGCCGAGGCTCCCAGCTGAGCCCGGGCGGCGGGGCGGCCGTACTCTGGATGCATGAGCACCGCCCCCGCACCCGGCTCCGAGCCGGAGTCCCCGTCCGCGAAGCCGGCCCAGCCGGTCGCCCCGTCCTCCAGGCCCAAGCCGGCCCTGATCTTCGACGACCCGCTGGACCGGCAGTCCTCGGACGACACGGACCGCGGCTGGGGTGAGCGGCCGGCCTCCGCCGGCAGTGCCGCCGATCTGGCGCGCTTCCTCGACGAGAAGCCGCCGCACCACCTCTGACCCGGCGCCGACGGCGCCGACACCGCCGTCAGGCCGAGCTGCCGCCCCGGTGCTGCCCGGTGCCCGTGCCCGTGCTCGCGCCGGCCCCGTCGCTGCCGTTGCGCTGCGCGACGAGGTTGTCCCGGATCTCCTTGAGCACCTCGAGCTCGGTGATCTCCATGGTCTCCTTCACGCCCTCCCTGGCCTTCCGGCGGGCCTCCTGGCGGGCGAGGTACTTGGCCATCGGCAGGACCATCATGAAGTAGACGACGGCCGCGGTGATCACGAACGTGAGCGTCGCGTTCAGCACCGAACCCCAGAGGATGTTCACGCCGACGGCGTTGCCGGTGGCCGGGTCGACCGAGCAGGGCCCCTTCAGGCACGAGGTGTAGCCGTCCAGGCTCTTCGTGCCGATCGCGCCCACCAAGGGGCCGATGATCCCCTTCACCACGGAGTTCACGATGTTCGTGAACGCGGCACCGATGACCACGGCCACCGCCAGGTCGATCACATTGCCGCGCATCAGGAAGGCCTTGAAGCCCGCCAGGACGCTCTCCTTCTTCTCGCTCACCACTGAGCCTTTCTTCGCTCGAACAGGACGCGGAGCCAACGGTTCCGAAAGCTACGGCAGTCCGGGCATGGCGTGTCCAATCGGCGCACATCTTCGGGCGACTTGACCGTTCGTGCATGCGAATCAGCACAACGTCACCGCCAGTCGGGCCGTCGTGCCCGCCCCCACGAGCTCCCGGGCGGTGTCCCGCGGCACGGACAGGACCACCAGCGCCCCACCGTCCCCCACACCCTTCTCCGGCTCCGGCACTTCGGCAACCCTGGCTCCGGCGGCCAGCACCCTGGGCGGGCCGTCCCGCTCGGCCGCCACCACATCGACCCGGTCCCCGGGCCGCAACAACCGCACCGTCGCCGCATCCGCGATCCGCACCGGCGCGGACACCAGCCGCACCGGCGCCGCCGCCCGCGGTCCGGGCGGGGCCGGCGGCGGCTCGCTGCGCGTGGGCCGCGCCTGCGCCCCGCCGGCCGCCAGCGCGGCCGCCGCGGCCACCGCGAGCCCCACCCCCGCCACCCGCCGCCTGCGCCGCACCGCCCGCCGCAGCCGGCCGGCACCCCGGCGCACCCGCAGCGGGGCGAACGCCGGAACCCCGCGCGGCGGAGGACACGTAGAAGGCGGGGGACACGTAGAAGCAGAAACCTGACCGTCGAAAGAGCCGGACAACCCGACCACCGCCCATCGAGAGGGAGTTCACCCCGGGCACCCCGCCCGGACACCCCTCACGATCCGCCACCCCCCGAGATCCCGCCGGACCCTGTGGACGATCCCCAGCCTGTGGACAACTCCCTCACCCCCAGGAGTTACCCAGCGACCCGGCCACAGCACCTGACGGCCATGACCGGGAGCGACCGCCGCCCGCGACAGGATGTCCGGTACACGGGACAAGGGGACGGCGGCGGGCCGCCGCTACGGCAGTTCGATGCCCAGGTCCCAGCCGTCGTGCGCGTGGGTGCACAGGCAGCTGCGGGACTCCGTCGGCGGAAGGGCGGCCACCGCGTCGAAGAGCACCTCGCGGAGCCGCCCGACGTTCTCGCCGAACACCTTCAGGACCTCCGTGTGGGAGACGCCCTCGCCGGTCTCCGCGCCCGCGTCCAGGTCCGTCACCAGGGCCATCGACGTGTAGCAGAGGCCCAGCTCGCGGGCGAGCACCGCCTCCGGGTGCCCCGTCATGCCGACCACCGACCAGCCCATCGCCGCATGCCACCGGGACTCGGCGCGGGTGGAGAACCGCGGTCCCTCGATGACCACCATGGTGCCGCCGTCCACCGGCTCCCAGGCCCGGCCGCGGGCCGCCGCCAGCGCCGCGTCGCGGCCGACCGGGCAGTACGGGTCGGCGAAGGTCGTGTGCACCACGTTCGGGATGGAGCCGTCCGGCAGCGGGTGGCCGTCGAAATACGTCTGGGCGCGGGACTTCGTACGGTCGACCAGCTGGTCGGGGACCAGCAGCGTGCCCGGGCCGTACTCGGCGCGGAGGCCGCCCACCGCGCAGGGGCCCAGCACCTGCCGCACACCCACCGAGCGCAGCGCCCACAGGTTGGCCCGGTAGTTGATCCGGTGCGGCGGGAGGTGGTGTCCGCGGCCGTGGCGGGGCAGGAAGGCGACCTGCCGGCCGGCCAGCTCGCCGAGGTAGAGGGAGTCGCTGGGGGCTCCGTACGGGGTCTCCACCTGGATCTCGGAGACGTCCTCCAGGAAGGAGTAGAAGCCGGACCCGCCGATTACGCCGATCTCTGCGTTCACCATGCCGCACAGCGTAGGCGGTGAGATCGCCCGCACGTGCGAAAGCCCCCTCGCCCGGTGGGCGAGGGGGCTGAAGCGCTGGGGCCGTCAGGCCGCCGGAGAGCTCGGAGCGGAGGCCGGGGCCGCCGCCGGCGCGGACGCCGGGGCCGAGGCGGGCTTCGACGTGCTGGACGCCGGGGTGCTGCTCGACGAGGCGCCTCGGCTGTCGTTCCGGTAGAAACCGGAACCCTTGAAGACGATGCCGACCGCCGAGAACACCTTCTTCAGGCGTCCCTTGCAGCTCGGGCATTCGGTCAGAGCGTCATCCGTGAACTTCTGCACGGCCTCGAGGCCCTCACCGCACTCGGTGCACTGGTACTGGTAGGTCGGCACGAAATCTTCCTCCTGGCACTCTGACTCTATGAGTGCTAACGACACTCCATGGTGACCTATTCCGGCGGATCAGTCCACCGTCACCGGGACGCGGTGACCCAGACCACGCTCGTTCACCCGCGTCGCCACGGGCTGCACGGAGGTGGTGACGATCCGGGTCGGGGCCTTCGGAGCCAGCTTCGAGCGCAGCGCGAGCAGGGTCGCCAGCGCCAGCGCGGTGGCGCCCAGCGGCACCAGGAAGCCGAAGCTCGATCCGTGTGCGTCGGTCAGCCGGCCCGCCAGGGTCACGGCGCCGGCCTGCCCGAAGGCGACCGCGCCGGTCAGCCAGGTGAAGGCCTCGGTCCGGGAGGCGGCCGGGATCAGGCTCTCGATCATCGTGTAGCCGGTGATCAGGGCCGGGGCGATGCAGAGGCCGACCACCAGGCCGAGCGCGCCCAGCAGCACCGCGGAGTGCGCGGCCCACAGGACGGACGCGGCGGCGGTGAGGCCGATGTAGCCCAGGATCAGGCGGCGGCGCGGGCCGATCTTCCAGGCCACGGCGCCCATGGCGATGCCCGCGATCATGTTGCCGGCCGCGAAGACGCCGTAGAGCAGACCGTTGGCGCCCGGGTTGCCGATCTCGTTGGAGAAGGCCGCCAGGGAGACCTGCATGCCGCCGAAGACGGCGCCGATGCCGATGAAGGCGACGATCAGGACCCGCAGGCCCGGGAAGGAAAGCGCCGAGGCGTGCTTCTCACCGGAGGCGGCAGGGGCGTGCACCGCGGGCTGGGTGGAGCGCTGCGCCGCGAAGAACAGGCCGCCGAGGAGCGTCAGGGCCGCCTCGGTGACCAGACCGGCCGCCGGGTGCACACCGGTGCACAGCGCGGTCGCCAGGACCGGGCCCACCACGAAGGTGAACTCGTCGGTGACGGACTCGAACGCGGCGGCCGTCGGCAGCAGCGGCGAGCCTTCCAGCCGGGCGGCCCAGCGGGCCCGCACCATCGGGCCGACCTGCGGAACGCTCGCACCGGCCGGGACGGCGGCCAGCGCGAGCGCCCACAGCGGGGCGCCGAGCAGCGCGAGCGCGGTGAGCGCGCTCACGGCGGTGGCGTGCGCGAGGACGACCGGGACCAGGACGGCGCCCTGGCCGAGGCGGTCGGTGAACTTGCCCATCACCGGGGCGGACAGCGCCATCGAGACACCGGTGACGGCGGCGACGATGCCGGCGTTGGCGTAGGACCCGGTGGTGTGCTGCACGAGCAGCAGGATGCTGATGGTCAGCATTCCGAACGGCAGGCGGGCGGCGAAGCCGGGGAGCAGGAAGCTCAGGGCGCCGGGCGTGCGGAGCAGCCGGCCGTAGCCGGGGCGGGAGGTAGTCGAGGAAGTCTCGGACTTGTCGGTCGCGACCGCGGATGCCACGGTGCAGGGCCTTTCTACCACCTGGTAGAGCATCCCCGTCTGCGGTCGGTGCGCGTGGCCTTGTGGGCCGCACCCGTACGTGTGGGAGCTCCGAGAGCTGTCCTCTTGCGCAGGACCGAGTGATACCAGGGGCGCCCACTGCGGGGGGAGCCACGGCCGCCGAGCGGTCGCGCCAGCTCTGCGTCAGGCAGAGTTGGTTTCGTTTGTGTTCCTTAATCGTACAGGGAAACCTGTCTGCACGCCCTGTGATTACGCTGACAAGCCGTGTCTTCACCTGCGATTAACCGGACTGTCGCATTCCTTCAGGCATGAAAATGTCCTGAAACGGTCCGTTTGCCTAGGGAAACAAGACGCGATCGACCCGAACACGCAGGGTCAGTGCAGCGAACCGCCGCCCGTACCGAGCCAGCCGGCCAGCTTGCCGCCCCGCGCCACCGCCCGCAGCCGCGCCTCCGCCGCGTCCCGGACCGGATCGGTCGCCACCACCAGCAGCTCGTCCCCGCGCCGCAGCACCGTGGACGGCAGCGGTACGAAGCTCTTGCCCTCCCGGACGACCAGGGTGACCGCTGCGCCGGCGGGCAGTCGCAGCTCGCTGACCTCCACGCCGTGCATCCGCGAGCCGGCCGGCACGGCGAAGGACAGCAGGTGGCCGCGCAGCCGCTCCAGCGGCGCCGACTCGATGCCGAGGTCCGACGCGGCCTCCTCGGAGTCCCGGAGGTTCAGCTTCCGGGCCAGCCACGGCAGGGTCGGGCCCTGCACCAGCGTGTAGACGACCACCAGCACGAAGACGATGTTGAAGACCCGCTCGCTGCCCTCGATCCCGGACACCATCGGGATGGTCGCGAGGATGATCGGCACCGCGCCGCGCAGGCCGGCCCAGGACATCAGGGCCTTCTCCTGCCAGGGCATCCGGAACGGCAGCAGGCTGACGACGACCTCCAGCGGCCGGGCCACCAGCGTCAGCACCAGCCCGATGATCACGGCCGGCCAGATGTCGTCGCCCAGCTCGTGCGGGGTCACCAGCAGGCCGAGCAGCACGAACATGCCGATCTGGGCTATCCAGCCGAGGCCGTCGGCGAAACCGCGGGTGGCGGGCCAGTGCGGCAGCTTGGCGTTCCCCAGCACCATCGCCGCCAGGTACACGGCGAGGAAGCCGGAGCCGTGCGCCATCGCGCCCGCCGCGTACGCCGTCACGGCGATGGCCATCACGGCGATCGGGTACAGGCCGGAGGCGGGCAGGGCCACGTGCCGCAGGCCGTACGAGCCGAGGAACCCCACCGCCAGGCCGATGGCCGCGCCGATGGCCAGCTCCAGCGCGATCTTGCCGAGGAGGACGTACCACTCGTCGACCGGGCCGACCGTGGCGAAGGACACCACCAGGATCACCACGGGGGCGTCGTTGAAGCCGGATTCGGCCTCCAGCACACCGGTGACCCGGGAGGGCAGCGGCACCTTGCGCAGGACCGAGAAGACCGCCGCCGCGTCGGTCGAGGAGACGACCGCGCCGATCAGCAGCGACTGCCGCCAGTCCAGCCCGACCAGGTAGTGGGCGCCCGCCGCCGTCACGCCCACGCTGATGGCGACACCGACCAGGGACAGCGAGATCGCGGCGGGCAGGGCCGGCCTGATCTCTTTCCACTTCGTGCCCAGACCACCCTCGGCGAGGATCACGACCAGCGCCGCGTAGCCGATGACCTGCGTCAGCTCCGCATTGTCGAAGACGACGTTGCCGATGCCGTCCTGGCCTATCGCGATGCCTATGCCGAGGTAGATGAGCAGGCTGGGAAGGCCGCTTCGCGAGGAGACGCGCACCGCCGCGACGGCGATGAGCAGCACGAGCGAGCAGACCAGCAGAAGCTCATTGAGCTGGTGGACAGTCAGCGGGCGGCCCTTTCTCGCGCGTGCCTGCCGGATCGTTCCTCCGACGGCAAGTAGTTCGTTACCTTACCTAATCTTTGACGCTTTCTTGACGCGATAGCCACATTGTGAAACGCCAGTTCGACCCAGTGCCTGACACCGCGTCCGAACGGGCGCGGTGCTGCGCCTATGGTTGCTCCCAGCACTCAGGACCACCCTGCCCCTCGAAGGACAGCGATGCCCGCCAACGAATCCGCCCCCTCCGTCAAGAAGAAGGGGCGACGCGCCCGTCTGATCGTGCTCACCCTGGTGCTGGCGCTCGTCGCGGGCCTCGGTTACGGGGCGTACTGGAGCGTGGACAGCGTGCGCGCCTCCTTCCCGCAGACGACCGGCTCCCTGGAGCTCCCCGGCCTGACGGGGACCGTCGAGGTGAAGCGCGACAGCCACGGCATCCCGCAGCTCTACGCCGACAACGACAAGGACCTCTTCCGCGCGCAGGGCTTCGTGCACGCGCAGGACCGGTTCTGGGAGATGGACGTCCGCCGCCACATGACCTCCGGCCGGCTCTCCGAGATGTTCGGCAGCGGCCAGGTCGAGACCGATGCCTTCCTGCGCACCCTCGGCTGGCGCCGGGTCGCGGAGGTCGAGTACAAGTCCAAGCTCTCACCTGAGACGAAGGAGAACCTCCAGGCCTACGCCGACGGTGTCAACGCGTACCTGAAGGGGAAGTCCGGCAAGGACCTGTCGGTCGAGCACGCGGCGCTCAAGCTGAGCGACGGCTACGCCCCCGAGCAGTGGGACCCGGTGGACTCGGTGGCCTGGCTCAAGGCCATGGCGTGGGACCTGCGCGGCAACATGCAGGACGAGATCGACCGTGCGCTGATGGCGGGCAAGTTCACCAAGGAGCAGATGGACGAGCTGTACCCGGCGTACCCGTTCGGCCGGAACAAGCCGATCGTCGAGGGCGGCAAGGTCGAGTCCGGTGCGTACGTCCCCCAGGGCGCCGCCGGCTCCGCCGGTTCCGGCTCCCGCCCGGGCAAGGGCACGGGCACCGGCACCGGTACGGGCTCCGGCACCGGCACCGGCACCGGCACCGGTACGGGCACCACCTCCCCGGCCGGCGCCACCGAAGGCCTGCGCAGCCAGCTGACCTCCCTCTCCGAGAGCCTGGACCGGATCCCCGCCCTGCTCGGCCCCAACGGCAGCGGCATCGGCTCGAACTCCTGGGTCGTCTCCGGCAGGTACACGACCACCGGCAAGCCCCTGCTCGCCAACGATCCGCACCTGTCCCCGCAGCTGCCCTCGGTCTGGTACCAGATGGGCCTGCACTGCCGTAAGGGCTCGCCCGACTGCAAGTACCAGGTCGCCGGCTACACCTTCTCCGGCGTGCCCGGCGTCATAATCGGCCACAACCAGGACATCTCCTGGGGCATGACCAACCTGGGCGCCGACGTCACCGACCTGTACCTGGAGCAGGTGCGTCCCGAGGGCTACGTCTACGACAACAGGGTCCTCCCCTTCGCCACCCGCGAAGAGGTCATCAAGGTCGCGGGCGGCCAGGAGAAGCGGATCACCGTCCGCACCACCAACAACGGCCCGCTGGTCTCCGACCGCAGCGACGAGCTCGGCACCGTCGGCGCCCGCGCCCCCGTCGCCAGCTCCGCGCCCGACCGGGGCACCGGCTACGCGGTCGCCCTGCGCTGGACCGCCCTGGACCCCGGCAAGTCCATGGACGCGATCTTCAAACTGAACCAGGCCAAGGACTTCCAGTCCTTCCGGCAGGCGGCCCGCGACTTCGAGGTGCCCTCGCAGAACCTGATCTACGCCGACGGCAAGGGCGAGCAGGGCAACATCGGCTACCAGGCCCCGGGCCGGATCCCGATCCGCACCCAGGGCGACGGCAAGCTGCCCGCCCCCGGCTGGGACTCCAAGTACGCCTGGAAGGGCACCCCCGACGGCACCGCCGGCTGGGTCCCGCAGGACGAGATGCCCTGGGACCTCAACCCCAAGCGCGGCTACATCGTCACCGCCAACCAGGCGGTCGTCGAGGCCGGGCCGGGCAAGTACCCGTACACGCTGACCACCGACTGGGGCTACGGCGCCCGCAGCCAGCGGATCAACGACCTCATCGAGGCGAAGATCAAGGACAGCGGCAAGATCTCGACCGACGACATGCGCACCATGCAGATGGACAACAGCAGCGAGATCGCCACGCTGCTCACGCCCATCCTGGCCAAGATCCACGTGTCCGACCCGGACGTCCGCGAGGCGCAGAAGCTGCTGGAGGGCTGGAACTACACCCAGGAGCCCGACTCGGCCGCCGCCGCCTACTTCAACGCGGTCTGGCGCAACATCCTCAAGCTGTCCTTCGGCGACAAGCTGCCCAAGGAACTGCGGGTCGAGGGCAGCTGCCTGAGCGTGCGGGACGAGACCTCCGGCCCCAACGACGACCTCTCCGAGACCGTCCGCGAATGCGGCCAGCGCGAGCCCGAGTCGGCGCAGCCCGACGGCGGCGACCGCTGGTTCGAGGTGGTCCGCCGGCTGATCAAGGACGAGAAGTCGGCCTGGTGGAAGTCGCCCGGCAGCCTGAACGAGAAGGCGACCACCACCCGCGACGAGCTCTTCGCCCGGGCCATGAAGGACGCCCAGTGGGAGCTGACGGCCAAGCTGGGCAAGGACCGGACGACCTGGAGCTGGGGCCGGCTGCACCAGCTGATGCTGCGCAACCAGACCATCGGCACCGAGGGCCCGGGCTTCCTGCAGTGGGTGCTCAACCGCGGTCCCTGGAACCTGGGCGGCGGCGAGGCCACCGTCAACGCCACCGGCTGGAACGCGGCCGGCGGGTACGCGGTCACCTGGGTGCCGTCCATGCGGATGGTCGTGAACCTCAACGACCTCGACAAGTCCCGCTGGATCAACCTGACCGGCGCCTCCGGGCACGCCTACCACGGCAACTACACCGACCAGACCGATCTGTGGGCCAAGGGCGAGCTGCTGGAGTGGCCGTTCAGCCCGGAGGCGGTCGACCGGGCGGCGGAGAACACGCTGACGCTCAAGCCCTCGGGCTCGTGACCGCCCGGCTCACCGGCCGAACCGGCTCCTGACCGGCCGGCTCACGGGCCGAACCGGCGCACCCCGGACGGGGTCGCCACAGCCTGCACGGGGTGGTCGTGCGGTTCCTCCGGGACCCGCGCGACCACCTCGTCGTCGTAGAGGAGCACCACCAGGGCCGGATGGGCCCCGGCCCGCTCCAGCCGCGCCAGCACCCGGTCGTAGCTGCCCCCGCCACGGCCCAGCCGCATCCCCCGGACGTCCACCGCGAGACCGGGCAGCAGGACCGCGTCGGCGCCGGTCACCGCCTCCGGCCCGAGCCGCGGACCGGCCGGTTCCAGCAGCCGCATCTTCCCCGGATGCGCAGCCTCGGCCAGGCTGCCCGGACCCTCGTACTCCGCCCAGTCGAGATCGTTGTCGGGCAGCAGGACGGGCAGCAGCACCCGCTTGCCGGCCCGGCGCAGCGCGTCGAGCAGCTCACGGGTACCGGGCTCGGTGCCCACCGAGACGTACGCCGCGACCGTGCGCGCTTCGGCCAGCTCGGGCAGGCCCAGCGCCCGGACGGCGAGCGCACCGGCCGCCGTACCGGCCGCGTCGGGGGACAACGCGCGGCGGGCGGCGAGGAGTTCGCGGCGGAGTTCGGACTTGGCGGTTGCGCTGTGTGTCACGGTTTGTGCACAGTCCTTTCCGGAAAGGCGTAAAAGCGGGCGGATCAACCAGACCGAACAGTCGGGTCTCCAGGCACCCACTATCGTTCTGCCCATGACTCAGTTGCACCCCGTGATCAAAAAGGCCGTCATTCCGGCTGCGGGCCTCGGCACTCGCTTCCTCCCGGCGACCAAGGCCACTCCCAAGGAAATGCTTCCTGTCGTGGACAAGCCGGCCATCCAGTACGTGGTCGAAGAGGCTGTCTCCGCCGGACTGGACGACGTCCTCATGGTCACGGGACGTAACAAGCGGCCGCTCGAGGACCACTTCGACCGCAACTACGAGCTGGAGTCGGCCCTCCTCGCCAAGGGCGACGAGGACCGCCTCAAGAGGGTCCAGGAGTCCAGCGACCTGGCCACCATGCACTACGTCCGCCAGGGCGACCCGCGCGGACTCGGCCACGCCGTGCTGTGCGCCGCCCCGCACGTCGGCGACGAGCCCTTCGCCGTCCTGCTCGGCGACGACCTCATCGACCCGCGCGACCCGCTCCTGGCGCAGATGGTCGCCGTCCAGCAGCGCACCGGCGGCTCCGTCATCGCCCTGATGGAGGTGCCCGCCGAGAACATCCACCTCTACGGCTGCGCCGCCGTCGCGGCCACCGACGAGACCGACGTCGTCCGGATCACCGACCTCGTCGAGAAGCCGGACGCGGCCGACGCGCCCAGCAATTACGCGATCATCGGACGGTACGTCCTCAACCCCGCGATCTTCGACATACTGCGGGAGACCGAGCCGGGCCGCGGTGGGGAGATCCAGCTCACCGACGCCCTGCAGAAGCTGGCCGCCGACGAGACCGTCGGGGGTCCGGTGCACGGTGTGGTCTTCCGCGGCCGTCGCTACGACACCGGAGACCGTGCCGACTACCTGCGGGCCATCGTCCGTCTCGCGTGCGAGCGTGAGGACCTGGGCCCGGAGTTCCGCACCTGGCTTCACCGTTACGTCACGGAGGAGATGTAGGGCTTTGAGCAGCACCGCACCGCAGGACACCGGCCGGCAGCAGCAGCGTCTGTGGTCGGTGGACGAGCACCTGGCGGACATCCTGGCCGCGGTCCGGCCACTGGAGCCGATCGAGCTGCAGCTGCTCGACGCCCAGGGCTGTGTCCTGGTCGAGGACGTCACCGTGCCCGTGGCCCTGCCGCCCTTCGACAACAGCTCCATGGACGGCTACGCCGTCCGGGTGGCCGACGTCCAGGGTGCGAGCGAGGAGTTCCCCGCGGTGCTGACGGTCGTCGGGGACATTGCGGCGGGCAGCGGTGAGCTGCCTTCCGTCGGCCCCGGCCAGGCCGCCCGCATCATGACCGGCGCCCCGCTGCCGCCGGGCGCCGAAGCCGTCGTACCGGTCGAGTGGACCGACGGCGGCACCGGCGGCGGCGCGGCCGCCGGGATGACCCCGGCCAGCGCGTCCCCCGAGGGCGCCCGGGGCGAGGTCCGGGTGCACCGGGCCGCCGAGGCCCGCGCCCACGTCCGGGCCCGCGGCAGCGACGTCCAGGCCGGCGACCTGGCGCTGGCCGCCGGGACGGTCCTCGGGCCGCCGCAGATCGCCCTGCTCGCCGCCATCGGCCGGGGCACCGTACGGGTCCGCCCGCGCCCCCGCGTGGTGGTCCTCTCGACCGGCAGCGAACTCGTCCAGCCCGGCGAGGCCCTGACCTCCGGCACGATCTACGACTCCAACAGCTTCGCGCTGGCCGCCGCGGCACGGGACGCCGGCGCCATCGCCTACCGGGTCGGCGCGGTCGCCGACGACGCGGACACCCTGCGCGCCACCATCGAGGACCAGCTGATCCGGGCCGACCTGCTGGTCACCACGGGCGGCGTCAGCGTCGGCGCGTACGACGTCGTCAAGGAGGCGCTGTCCACCATCGGCAAGGAGGACGCGGCGGACAGCGAGAGCCCGGACGGGGTGGTTCCGGCGGGCGGCGGGATCGACTTCCGCAAGCTCGCCATGCAGCCCGGCAAGCCGCAGGGCTTCGGCGCCATCGGCCCCGACCACACCCCGCTGCTGGCCCTCCCCGGCAACCCGGTCTCCTCGTACGTCTCCTTCGAGCTGTTCGTCCGGCCGGCCATCCGCGCCCTGATGGGTCTGCCCGACGTGTCGCGGCCGAGCGTCCGCGCGGTGCTCCGGGCGGACAAGGCGATCGGCTCCCCGGCCGCCCGCCGCCAGTTCCTGCGCAGCCGGTACGACGCGGAGTCCGGCACCGTGAGCCCGGTCGGCGGATCGGGCTCGCACCTGATCGCCGCGCTCGCGCACGCCGACTCGCTGATGGTCGTACCGGAGGACGTCACCTCGGTGGAGCCCGGGGCCGAGCTGGACGTGATCCTGCTCGGCTGAACCCCGGCAGGTGCGGGTAGCGTGTGTCGCACCACACAGGCCCCCCTGAAGGGGCCCAGAGCGGAGCGGCGCAGCAATGAGTACCCAGAGCAGGCTCACCCACATCGACGAGGCCGGGGCGGCGCGGATGGTCGACGTCTCCGAGAAGGACGTGACCACCCGGACGGCGCGGGCGAGCGGGCGGGTCCTGGTCTCGCCCCGGGTGATCGAACTGCTGCGGGGCGAGGGCGTCCCGAAGGGCGATGCCCTCGCCACCGCGCGGATCGCCGGGATCATGGGCGCGAAGAAGACCCCGGACCTGATCCCGCTGTGCCACCCCCTCGCCGTCTCCGGCGTCAAGGTCGACCTCACGGTCGCCGACGACGCCGTGGAGATCCTGGCCACCGTCAAGACCACGGACCGCACCGGCGTCGAGATGGAGGCGCTGACCGCGGTCGCCGTCGCCGGACTCACCGTGATCGACATGGTCAAGGCGGTCGACAAGGGCGCCGTCATCACCGACGTCCGGGTGGAGGAGAAGACCGGCGGCAAGTCCGGCGACTGGACCCGCTCGTGAACGCCCCCCGCGGCGGCGAGGTCCACAGCCACGCCCACCACCCCGCCCCCGGCCAGGCCTGGTCCGCCGCGCCGGACCGGACGGCGCACGTGCCCGCGCTGCGCGGGCTGGTCGTCACCGCCTCCAACCGGGCCTCGCAGGGCGTGTACGCAGACAAGGGCGGACCGCTGCTCGCCGAGGGCCTGAAGCAGCTCGGGTTCAGCGTCGACGGCCCGCGCGTCGTCCCCGACGGGGACCCGGTCGAGCAGGCGCTGCGCGAGGGCGTGGCCGCCGGCTACGACGTCATCCTCACCACCGGCGGCACCGGCATCTCGCCCACCGACCGGACCCCCGACGCCACCGCGCGGGTCCTCGACTACGAGATCCCCGGCATCCCGCAGGCCATCCGCGCCGAGAACCTGGCGAAGGTCCCGACCGCGGCGCTCTCGCGCGGCCTGGCCGGAGTCGCCGGCCACACCCTGATCGTGAACCTGCCCGGCTCCACCGGCGGCGTCCGGGACGGCCTCGCCGTCCTGTCCCGCATCCTGCTCCACGCGGTGGACCAGATCCGCGGCGGCGACCACCCCAGACCGACCGGGAGCCAGAGCTGAACGGACCCTCCTGGCCGGTGGTACTCGCCGACGGAGACGTGTCGCTCCGGCCGATAAAGCTGCGCGACCAGCGCGACTGGCGCGAGGTGAACCGGCGCAACCGCGAATGGCTGCGCCCGTGGGAGGCCACGATTCCGCCGCCCGCCCCCTGGGGTCCGGTGATCCAGCGGCCGACGTACCGCCAGATGGTCCGCCATCTGCGGGCCGAGGCGAACGCGGGCCGGATGCTGCCGTTCGTCATCGAGTACCAGGGCCGGCTGGCCGGGCAGCTGACGGTGGCCGGGATCACCTGGGGCTCGATGTGCGCCGGACACGTCGGCTACTGGGTGGACCGCGAGGTGGCCGGCCGGGGCGTCATGCCGACGGCGGTCGCGCTGGCGGTGGACCACTGCTTCCGGAATGTCGGGCTGCACCGGATCGAGGTGTGCATCCGGCCCGAGAACGGGCCGAGCCGCCGGGTCGTGGAGAAACTCGGATTCCGCGAGGAAGGGCTGCGACCGCGCTATCTCCACATCGACGGGGCGTGGCGGGACCACCTGGTCTACGCGCTCACCGCGGAGGAAGTGCCGGAAGGGCTGGTGGAGCGGTGGCACCGGGTGCGGAAGGATCCGCCCGGAAGCCGGTCAGAATAAACGAATATCCGTTCGAATTTGATCGGGTTGCCCATAACCTGATCCGAAGAATCACAAAAAAAGTCCGTGATATCAGCCAGATCGTGCGACACACCGGCCCAATTGGCCGATGCCCTCGGCCATGCCCCTCTACGGTGTGGAGTGTGAGCAGCAGCGGCCTCATCTACGCAGTCATTGTCGGGGCCTGGGCCGCCTACTTGGTGCCCATGTGGCTCCGGAGGCAGGACGAGCTGAACGAAGCCCGTCCGACGGAACGCTTCTCCACCGCCATCCGGCTGCTTTCCGGCCGGGCGGGAATGGAGCGCCGTTACGCCAGGGAGCTGCGTGAACGCGCCGCCGAGGAAGCGGAGGCCCAAGCGGACCCGGACGTCGCGACGGAGTTGGTGAATTCCGTCGAAGCCGACGCCCGGGCCTCCGGCATGTCTCCGACCCGTGCGGAACCGAGGGCCCTCGCCGCGGAGCGGCTCGAGCGCACCCGGCGCGAACAGCGGCTGCAGGTCCTCGCCCGCCGCCGGCGCACCACCGCGCTCCTCTTCCTCGTCTTCACCCTCGGCGCGATCGTCGCGGCCGTCGGCGGACTGCGGTTCCTCTGGGCCCCGGCCGTCCCGGCCGTGCTGCTCAGCGCGTACATCGTGCACCTCCGCGTCCAGGAGCGGCGCCGCTTCGCCTTCACCATGGACCGCCGCCGGGCCGAGGCCGCGGCGCGTCGGCTCCGCGAGAACCGCCCGCGCCGCCGCGAGCCCGAGGCTGCCGCCGGGGCCGACCCGGACCCTGCGCCACCGGTCTCCCCGCAGGAGGCCGGCCGTCGGGCCCTGGTCGAGCAGACCGACCACGCCGAATGGGTCGACCAGCAGAAGGAACGCGAGCGCGGCCCGGCCCGCGGTGACAGCTGGGAACCCGTCCCGGTCCCGCTGCCGACGTACGTCACGGCCCCGGTCGCCCCGCGTGCCACCGGCTCTCCGGCCCCGGACGCCTGGAGCCCGGCTCGCTCCAGCACGGCCGAACCGACCGAACCCCGACTCCGCGCCCAGCGCCCGGCCCCGGACTCCACGGCCCCGCCGGCACAGGACCGTCCCCAGCCGTCCTCCCGCCGCACCCGCGAGCGAGGCCGCACGCCACTGTTCGACCAGTACGAGAGCGACGACCGGCCGCGCGCCGCCAACGAGTGATCATCGGTTTTGGAGCAGCGGCACCGGGGTGCTAATGTTTCTCACGTCGCAAGGGCCTGTGGCGCAGTCTGGTAGCGCACCTCGTTCGCATCGAGGGGGTCTGGGGTTCAAATCCCCACAGGTCCACAGACATGAGATCCCGTCCGGTCGTTCAGACCGGGCGGGATCTTTCTTTGCGTTTCCGGGCCGTCGGACAGGCGCTTCTGCCGTTCGGGTGACGGGAGTTGGCCGTGGGTGAGTACGGCAACCCGTTCGGTCACTCCTGCCTGGCGAGGGCAATGCACCCCGCTGAGGATGCAGCTGACGGCCGCGCTCGAGGCGGGCCGTGACCCCAACGCGACAGCTCACTCAGGAGATGCAATGCCCGTAACCCCAGACAGCCATGAGGCAGCGCCGGCCAGGTGCACGGAAAGGAGACCGACTAAGTCCTGGCCCGGGCGCCGAGCGTGGCTGGTGGGCATCCTGGCAGCACTGTGCACCGCGGTGCTGCCCGCCGTCACCCCGCAGGCGGCAACAGCCGAGCCCAAGCCGCCCAAGCCGCCCAAACCCCAACCCGTCAGCCGCGCCTACGTCACCAACTTCTCGGCCGACACCGTGTCCGTGATCAACACCAGCACCAACGTCGTGGTCACCACCATCCCCGTGGGTGATACCCCGGTCGACGTGGCCGTGGACGCGGGCCGTGCCCGCGCCTACGTGACCAATCGTGAGAGCGACTCGGTGTCGGTGATCAACACCAACACCAATGCCGTGGTCACCACCATCACCGTCGGCGATGCTCCGTGGGAAGTCGCGGTCGACCCGGGCCGCGCCCGCGCCTACGTGACCAACGCGGCCGACGACTCGGTGTCGGTGATCAACACCGACACCAACGCGGTGGTCGACACCATCACTGTGGGCGGCAGCCCGATCGGGGTGGCGGTAGACCCGAGCCGTGCCCGCGCCTATGTGGCAAACAGCCAGGACGACACGGTGTCGGTGATCAACACCGAGACCAACGCGGTGGTCGACACCATCACCGTCGGCGACAACCCGTTCGACGTGGCCGTCGACCCGGGCCGTGCCCGCGCCTACGTGACCAACCAGGACGGCGACTCGGTGTCGGTGATCAACACCGACACGAACGCGGTGGTCGCGACCGTCACCGTCGGCAACGGTCCGATCGGCGTAGCGGTGGACCCGGGCCGTGCCCGCGCCTACGTGACCAACTTCGAGGACGTCACGGTGACGGTGATCAACACCGAGACCAATGCGGTGGTCACCACCATCACGGTCGGCAGCGAACCGGCCCACTCGGCGGTGGACTCGGCCCGCGGTCTCGCCTACGTGACCGTCTCCGGTGACGACACGGTCGCGGTGGTCAACACCGACACCAACGCGGTGGTCGACACCATCGCCGTCGGCGACACGCCGAACGGGATTGCCCTCCTGAACGGGGCCGGCAAGGCGCCGTGAGGCATCCCTGCCGCTGACAGGCAGGACCGTTCGCAACGGAAGGGGAGTCCGGTCTGCCGGGCGCCCCTTCCGGCCGCGCCCTGAGCCCTGCGGATCAGGTGGCCAGCGGCTTGGCCATGCAGCGGCTGGAGTCGTACGCGCGGTAGTAGCCGAACTTGCGGCAGAACGCGTAGCCGGAGGAGAGGTAGAGGGCTATGGCCTCCGGCTGCTGGTCGCCGGTCTCCAGGACCATGCGGGTGCGGGCGGCCGCGCGGGCGTCGGCTTCCAGGGCCGCCAGCATGCGGCGGGCCAGGCCGAGGCCGCGGGCGCCGGGTATGACGTACATCCGCTTCAGTTCCGCGTCGCCGTCCGAGTAGCCCTCGTCGTTCTCGTCCTGGCTGCGCCAGCCGCCGCTGGCCAGCGGGGTGCCGTCGGCGTCGTAGGCGAGGAGGTAGAGGCCGTACGGCGGGGCGAACATGGCCGGGTCCAGCGGGGTCGCGTCGCCCTCGCCCTGGTACCGCTCCTGGTACTCGAGCTGTACCTGGTCGTTGAGTTTCACCGCGTCCGGATGGTCGTACGGCATGGCGCGGAGTTCGATCCCGTGAGACATCCGGACATCGTACGGAACCCTCCGGCTATGGTGCTGGGATGCTCACCGTGACCTCCGTGAACGTGAATGGGATCCGCGCTGCCGCCAAGAAGGGCTTCGTGCCGTGGCTGGCCGGGACCGATGCCGATGCGATCTGCCTGCAGGAGGTCAGGGCCGAGGAAGGTCAGATTCCGGACGAGGTGCGGGCGTCCGAGGGCTGGCACACCGTGTTCGCGCCGGCCGCCGCGAAGGGGCGGGCGGGTGTGGCGCTTTTCACCCGGCGGGAGCCGGAGCGGGTGCGGATCGGGTTCGGCAGTGACGAGTTCGACGCGAGCGGGCGGTACGTCGAGATCGACCTGCCCGGTGTGACCGTCGCCAGCCTGTACCTGCCGTCCGGTGAGGCCGGGACCGCGAGGCAGGACGAGAAGTACCGGTTCATGGCCGAGTTCCGCCTGTACCTGGAGGAGCTGAAGGCGAAGTCGGCGGCCGAGGGGCGGGAGGTGCTGGTGTGCGGTGACTGGAACATCTGCCACCGGGAGGCCGACCTCAAGAACTGGAAGACCAACCGGAAGAACGCCGGCTTCCTGCCCGAGGAGCGGGAGTGGCTCGGGAAGGTCTACGCCGAGGCCGGGTACGTGGACGTGATGCGGGAGCTGCACCCGGAGCAGGAGGGGCCGTACTCCTGGTGGTCCTACCGGGGGCGGGCCTTCGACAACGACGCCGGGTGGCGGATCGACCTCCAGGTCGCGACCCCGGGGCTGGCGGCCAAGGCCGTCAAGGGGTTCGTCGAGCGCGCCGAGACGCACCCGGAGCGGTGGTCCGACCACGCGCCCGTCACCGTGGTCTACGAGCTCGGCTGATCGGCGTTCTGCTGGCTGCGGGCCGCCAGCAGGCGGTCCAGCGCCATCGACAGCTCCGCCTCGACCACGCTCTTGGCGAGCGGGCGGAGCCGGCCCACGGCCTCCGGGTCGGCCACATGGGCCGAGATCAGGTCGGTGAAGAGCGCGGCCATCGCGTCCGCGTGGGCGCGGACTTGGCGGCCGGTCTCCAGTACGGCGGCCAGCGGGACGCCCTCGCGGACCAGCGCCGAGGAGACGTCCAGCAGCCGACGGCTGACGTGCACGATCTCGTCGCCGTCGGTGGCGAGGTAGCCGAGGTCCAAGGAGGCCGCCAGGTTCTCCGGGGTGACCTCGCCCTCGAAGTAGTCGGCCAGCGCCTCGGGGGTGAGGCGGACCGGGGTCTCCTCGGACCAGCCCATGCCGAGCAGCTCGCTGAGCTGGCCGACGTCGCGGCCGCTCTCGAAGGCCGCGGTCAGCTCGGCGATGCCGCCGAGGGTGTGGCCGCGCTCCAGCAGGGCGGCGATGGTCCGCAGCCGGGCCAGGTGGTGGTCGTCGTACCAGGCGATGCGGCCCTCGCGGCGAGGCGGCGGCAGCAGTCTGCGCTCGCGGTAGAAGCGCAGGGTGCGCACGGGGATGCCGGCCGCCTCGGCCAGCTCCTCGGTCCGGTATTCGCGTACCGTCTGTTCGTCCGCCACAGGCGCAGCCTATGGCGTACCGAGGGTAACTTTCCCCGCGCGACCCCTACCCATGAGTACGGGGAGGCTCTACTCTCCCAACCGTGCCAGTGATTGCTGGCAGAGTCTGTGAAGGGCGGCGGGCGTGGGCGAGCATGTGCGCGTGGCGGTGGTCGGGTCCGGATTCGGCGGACTGGGGGCGGCCGTCCGGCTGCGGCGCGAGGGCATCACCGACTTCGTGGTGCTGGAGCGGGCGGATTCGGTGGGCGGCACCTGGCGGGACAACAGCTATCCCGGCTGCGCCTGCGACGTCCCCTCCCATCTCTATTCGTTCTCGTTCGCGCCGAACCCGGACTGGCCGCGGACCTTCTCCGGGCAGCCGCACATCCGCGCCTACTTGGAACACGTCGCGGACACCTTCGGGCTGCGGCCGCACATCCGGCTGAACCACGAGGTCCGGATGATGCGCTGGGACGCGGAGGAACTGCGCTGGGAGATCGAGACCTCGGCGGGGGAGATCACCGCCGACGTGGTGGTGTCGGCCACCGGCCCGCTGTCCGATCCGAAGATGCCCGAGGTGCCGGGACTGGACGGGTTCCCCGGCAAGGTCTTCCACTCCGCCCGCTGGGACCACGACTACGAGCTGCGCGGCAAGCGGGTCGCGATGATCGGGACCGGCGCGTCGGCGATCCAGATCGTGCCGGCGATCGCGCCCGAGGTGGAGCGCCTCACCCTGTTCCAGCGCACTCCGCCGTGGGTGCTGCCGCGCACCGACCGGGCGATCAGCGGGGTGGAGCGCTGGCTGCACCGGCAGCTGCCGTTCACCCGGGCCGCCCGCCGCGGGCTGCTGTGGGGGATCCGGGAGCTCCAGGTCAGCGCCTTCACCAAGCGCCCGAACCAGCTGGGTCTCGTCGAGTCCATGGCGAAGGCCAACATGGCCCGGTCGATCAAGGACCCGGCGCTGCGGGCCAGGCTGACGCCCTCGTACCGGATCGGCTGCAAGCGGATCCTGCTGTCCAGCGAGTACTACCCGGCGCTGGCCCGGCCGAACGTGGACCTGGTGGCGAGCGGGCTGAAGGAGATCCGCGGCTCGGTGCTGGTGGCCGCGGACGGGACCGAGACCGAGGTCGACGCGATCGTCTTCGGCACCGGCTTCCACGTCACCGACATGCCGATCGCGGACCGGGTGGTGGGCGCCGAGGGGCAGTCCCTCGCGGACGTGTGGAAGGACGGCATGCAGTCGCTGCGCGGGGCGACCGCCGCGGGCTTCCCGAACTGGATGACGATCATCGGCCCGAACACCGGGCTGGGCAACAGCTCGATGATCCTGATGATCGAGTCCCAGCTGAACTACATGGCGGACTACCTGCGCCAGCTGAACGTGCTGGGCGGGCGGGCGGCGCTGGCCGCCCGGCCCTCCGCGGTGCACGCCTGGAGCCGGCGCGTACAGGACCGGATGAAGCGCACCGTGTGGAACACCGGCGGCTGCACCAGCTGGTACCTGGACGCGAACGGCCGCAACACCACCGTCTGGCCGGGGACGACGGGGGAGTTCCGCCGCGAGACGCGGACGGTCGACCTCTCCGAGTACGAGGTGCTGCGCGTCCGGGACCGGGAACCCGCCCGGACCGCGGCCCGGGCCGTCCCCGAGCCCGCCCCGGCTTCCGCGCCCGCGCCCGCTCCCGCTCCCGCTCCCGAGCCTGTGTCCGCGCCCGCCTCCGGGTCCGCCGACGCCGGCCGGCCCGCCACTGCCGCGGAGGGTGCCGCGTGAGCCGGCTGATGCACGTCACCAGCGGGCCGTACGCGCCGCCCGCCGCCCGCCGCGAACTGGTGGCGGTGTCCGCCGACGGGGCCCGGCTGCACGTCGAGGTGCACGGCGAGGAGGATGCGCCGCCCGTGGTGCTGACGCACGGCTGGACCTGCTCCACCGCTTTCTGGGCCGCCCAGATACGCGAGCTGGCCACCGGCCACCGGGTCATCGCCTACGACCAGCGCGGCCACGGCCGCAGCCCGGCGGCCGACGCGTACAGCACGACCGCGCTCGCCGACGACCTGGTCGCGGTCCTCAAGGCGAGCCTGGCCGAGGGCGAGCGGGCGGTCGTCGCCGGGCACTCCATGGGCGGGATGACGATCATGGCCGCGGCCGCCCGGCCCGAGTTCACCGAACGGGCCGCCGCCGCGCTGCTGTGCAGCACCGGCAGCTCGCGGCTGGTCGAGGAGGCCTTGGTGCTGCCGGTCCGGGCCGGGCGCACCAGGACGCGGATCACCCGCGCCGTACTCGGCTCCCGGGCACCGCTCGGGCCGGTCACCCCGGTGGCCCGGAAGGTCCTCAAGTACGCCACCATGGGCCCCGGCTCCGCCCCCGACCGGGTCGAGGCCTGCGCGCGCATCGTGCACGCCTGCCCGGCCCGGGTGCGGCACGGCTGGTCGCAGGTGCTGGCCGGACTGGACCTGGACCACGGGGTGGGGCGGCTGACCGCGCCGACCGCCGTGATCGGCGGGACCGCGGACCGGCTCACCCCGATCGTGCACGCCCGCGGCCTGGCCGCCGCCCTGCCCCACTGCGTGGGACTCACCGAGCTGACCGGGGTGGGCCACATGACCCCGATCGAGGCCCCCGAGGCCGTCACCCATGCGATACGCGAACTCGTCCGGCTGACCGACATGAAGGAGAAGGCCTCGTGAGCGCTCGCAGGAGTCTGGAAGGACAGGTCGCCGTCGTCACCGGCGCCGCCCGCGGCGTCGGCGAGCTGCTCGCCCGCAAACTCTCCGCGCGCGGCGCGCGGATCGCCCTGGTGGGCCTGGAGCCGGAGGCCCTCAAGGAGGTCTCGGAGCGGCTCCACACCGACAGCGACCACTGGTACGCGGACGTCACCGACCACGAGGCGATGGCCCGGGTCGCCGAGGAGGTCAAGCAGCGGTTCGGCAAGGTGGACATCGTCGTCGCCAACGCGGGCGTGGCCGCGGGCGGCCCGTTCGCCGACTCGGACCCCGGCGCCTGGCGCCGGGTGATCGAGGTCAACCTCATCGGCGGGGCCGTCACCGCCCGGGCCTTCCTGCCCGTACTGACGGAGAGCCGCGGCTACTTCCTCCAGATCGCCTCGCTCGCCGCGATCACTCCGGCGCCGATGATGACCGCGTACTGCGCCTCCAAGTCCGGCGTCGAGGCCTTCGCCCACTGCCTGCGCGCCGAGGTCGGCCACAAGGGCGTCAAGGTCGGTGTCGGCTACCTCTCGTGGACCGACACGGACATGGTGCGCGGCGCCGATCAGGACGAGGTCATGCGGGAGCTGCGGCAGCGGCTGCCGTGGCCGTCGAACCGGACGTACCCGCTGGGGCCGGCCGTGGACCGGATCGTGGCGGGCATCGAGCGGCGGTCGGCGCACGTGTACGCGCAGTGGTGGCTGCGCGGGATGCAGGGGGTCCGCGGCTACCTGCCGGGGATCATCGCGACCGTCGGACAGCGCGAGATGAAGCGGTTCGAACCGAGACTGGCCGGTGTTTCCAAGGGGCTCGTGGGAGCGGGCGGGGCGGCCGACGAAAAGGAGCGCACGCAGAGTAACTGACCGAAATGCGGGTTTTGTTCGCGCGTGCCAGTCTGGTCGAGGCCCAACCACCGACACCCCTCATGGAGTGAGAAGCATGGGTATCAAGGACCAGTTCCAGGACAAGGCGAACGAGCTCAAGGAACAGGCGCAGAAGGCCAAGCAGGCCAAGCAGGGTACGAAGGACGAAGTGTCCGAGCGAGCGAAGCAGACGAAGGGCAAGAAGTCCCAGAGCCCGCCGGAGTCGGACCCGGCACGCCAGTCGTGGGATGACGTGGACGACAACTTCTAGCGGCCCCGAGCTGCCCCGAGGGGCGCGACCGTTCCGTATTGGTCGCGCCCCTTCCGCGTGCCTGCTCCCCGGCCCGCGCGCCTGCTCCCGGGCCCGCGCGCCTATGCCCGCGGCGGCAGCTTCGGACGCCTCAGGTCCGGGACGTCCCCGTAGCCGGGCGGCACCGCCGCCGGCTCCTGTTCGAGCAGCTCCAGCGCCAGGTGCACGGCATCGTCGAGCTGCGCGTGCCGCCCCTCCGCCCAGTCCAGCGGGGTGCGCTGGATCTCCAGGTCCGGCTCGACGCCGTGGTTCTCCACCGACCAGCCGTACTCGGGGAACCAGGCGGCGTTCATCGGCACCGTGATCACCGTGCCGTCGCCCAGGGTGTGCCGGCCGGTCATGCCGACCACCCCGCCCCAGGTCCGCTGGCCCACCACCGGGCCCAGGCCCAGCAGCTTGAACGCCGCGGTGATCATGTCGCCGTCGGAGGAGGTCGCCTCGTCGGCCAGGGCCACGATCGGACCGCGCGGCGCGTTGGAGGCGTAGGACACCGGCTGGGCGTCGCGCGTGAGGTCCCAGCCCAGGATCGAGCGGGTCAGCTTCTCCACCACCAGCTCGCTGATGTGGCCGCCGGCGTTGCCGCGTACGTCCACGATCAGCGCGGGCCGGGACATCTCCATCCGCAGATCCCGGTTGAACTGCGCCCAGCCCGAGCCGCCCATGTCGGGGATGTGCAGGTAGCCGCACCTGCCGCCGCTGACCTCGCGGACCACCGCGCGCCGCTTGGACACCCAGTCCTGGTAGCGCAGCGGCCGCTCGTCGACCAGCGGCACGATCGCGACCCGGCGCGCCCGCCCCTCGCCCTCGGCGGGCTGGAACGTGAGCTCCACCGTGGTGCCGCCGGCCGCCGCCAGCAGCGGGTAGGGGCCGGTCACCGGGTCCACCGGCCGGCCGTCGACGTGGGTGAGGACCGCGCCCTCCCGGATGCCCGTACCGGCCAGCGGGGAGCGGGCCTTGGAGTCGGAGGACTCGCCGGGCAGGATGCGCGAGACCACCCAGGTGCCGTCCCTGGGCACCAGGTTGGCGCCGAGCAGCCCGATGGCCCGCTGGTAGTGCGGCGGTCCCTCGTTGCGGCGGGCGGGGGAGACGTACGCGTGCGAGGTGCCGAGCTCGCCGAGGACCTCGCGCATCAGATCGGCGAACTCGTCGGGGGAGGCGACCCGTTCGACCAGCGGGCGGTACTGGCGCAGCACCCCGTCCCAGTCGATTCCGCACATCTTCGGTTCCCAGAAGTAGGCGCGGATGAGCCGCCCGGCTTCCTCGAACGCCTGCCGCCACTCGGCCGGCGGGTGGACCTCGTGGAGGATGCGCCGCAGGTCGAGGTAGACGGTCGAGTCGCTGTCGCCGGACTCGGTGGCCGGTACGGCGCGCAGGTCCCCGTCCTCGTTGACGACCAGCCGGGTGCCGTCGCCGCTGACCGCGAACCAGTCCAGTCCGGAGGCGAGTTCCGTCTTGCGGGCCTTGGTGAGGTCGAAGTGTTCCAGCGTGGGCTTGCCGCTGATGTCGGCCGGGTTGGCGAAGGTCTCGCCGAGCGCCCCGGAGATCGGCCAGCGCAGCCACACCAGCCCGCCGCCGCTCACCGGGTGCAGGGCCGAGTACTTGGAGGCGGCCACCGGGAAGGGCGTCACCCGGCTCTCCAGTCCCTCCACTTCCACGGTCACCGTGGAGTCGCCCGAGTCTCCTTCCGCCGGGTCGAGTCCGCCCGCCGCCGGCCGGCCTTCTGCGGACAGCGCGAAGGGCGAGGGGGTGGCGGAGGACAGCGGCACCAGGTACGGCCGGCAGCCCAGCGGGAAGGACAGGTCCCCGGTGTGCACGTCGTAGACCGGGTCGAACCCGCGCCAGGAGAGGAAGGCGAGGTAGCGGCCGTCCCGGGTGAAGACCGGGTTCTCGTCCTCGAAGCGGCCGTTGGTGACGTCCACGACGGTGCGCCCGCCGGGACCGGCGATCTTGGCCATCTTGATCTGCCGCAGCGAGCGGCCGATGCCGGGGTGCGACCAGGTCAGCCAGTGGCCGTCGGGGGAGAAGGCCAGGTCGGTGACCGGCCCGTTGATGGACCGGATCAGCTCGGAGACCTCTCCGTTGGACTCCTCGCTCGCGTCGATCAGCAGCAGCCGCCCGTCGTGGGAGGCGATGGCGATCCGCTCGCCCTCCGGATCGGAGACCAGCTCCAGTACGCGCCCCAGTTCGCCGGAGGCGAGCCGGCGCGGCTCGCGGTCGCCGCTCGCCCGCGGCAGGTACGCGATCTCGATCGCGTCCTCGCCCTCGGCGTCGGTGACGTAGGCGACCTGGCCGCCGCTGCCCAGCATCTCCGGCAGCCGCACCCGGACGCCCGGGGTGTCGGCGATGGTCCGGGCGGGCCCGTCGCGGTGGGTCAGCCAGTACAGGCTGCCGCGCACCACCACGGCGCTGGCCCGGCCGGTGGTGTCGACGGAGAGGGAGTCGACGTGGTTGGCGGCCGGCACCTGGTAGGTACGGCGGCCGGCCCGCGGGCCGCCGAGGCGGACCTCCAGCTTGCGGGGGACGGCGTCCGGGGCGAGGGAGTCGACCAGCCAGAGGTCGCCCCCGCACTGGTAGACCACACGGGTTCCGTCGCCGGAGGCGTGCCGGGCGTAGAACTCGTCGTGGTCGGTGTGGCGGCGCAGATCGGTGCCGTCGGGCAGGCAGGAGTACAGGTTGCCGACGCCCTCGTGGTCGGAGAGGAAGGCGATCCGCCCCGAGACGAACATGGGGGATTCGAGGTGGCCGCCGATGTCCTCCAGCAGCCGTTCGCCGTGCAGCCAGAGCCGGCCCATGGCGCCGCCGCGGTACCGCTTCCAGGAGGCGGGTTCGTGCGGGGGCTTGCCGGTGAGCAGCAGGGTGCGGTGCTCGCCGTCGGTGTCGGCCACCTGGATGTCCGAGCAGGGCCCCCAGGGCAGGCGTCCGCCGGGACTGCCGTCCACGGGCACCTTGTAGCCCCAGGAGTAGTACGAGAACGGCTGTCCGTGCGAGGAGACGGCCAGGATGTTGCCGTCGGGGTCCCAGCCGCAGACCCGGGTGTCGGTGGAGCCCCAGTAACTGAGCCGGCGGGCCGGGCCGCCGTCCACCGGGGCGAGGTGGATCTCGGGATCGAGGCTGCGCCAGGTGGTGAAGGCGATGTGGCTGCCGTCCGGGGAGAAGCGCGGGTGGCCGACCCGGGTCCGGTCGACGGTGATCCGCCAGGCCCGGCCCGGCTTTTCGCCCTCGGCGGCGAGGGGGGCGACCCACAGGTCGTCCTCGGCGGCGAAGCACAGGAGGTCGTCGTGCAGGTGCGGGAACCGGAGATACGCGACTTGACTCACTCCCCAATGCTTTCCGTGCAAAGGGGGCGCGGCAACTCGTACTGTTGATCCAGTCGATTCGGTTGCCCCATTCGTGACGGACGCCACTCGCCACAGCGAAACGAAACGGTTTCGTTTCGGTAGGGGCGCGGGTATCGTCCTTGGTGTACGAATCAGTTTCCGAACGGCGGGAGGTGCGGAGAGTATGGCCAGCCGTATCACCCCCGAGCGGGAGGCCGAACTCCACGGCGCGGTCCTGGACCTGCTCCGCGAGGTCGGCTATGAGGCACTGACCATGGATGCGGTCGCCGCCCGCACCAAGTCCAGCAAGGCCACCCTCTACCGCCAGTGGGGGAGCAAGCCGGAGCTGGTCGCGCGGGCGCTACGGTGCACCCAGCCGGTCTCCCTCCGGGAGATCGACACGGGCACCCTGCGCGGGGACTTCGCGGTCATGGTCGAGCGTTCCGACGACGACCAGATGGCGAAGGACACGGCGCTGATGCGCGGTCTGGCCCATGCGGTCCACGAGAGCCCGGAGCTCCACAAGGCGCTGCGGGACCTGCTGGTCGACCCGGAGATCACCGGACTTCAGGTGATGCTCGGGCGGGCTGTGGACCGGGGCGAGATCGCCCCGGACTGTCCGGCCCTGGACTTCGTGCCGCACATGCTCATCGGCGCATTCATCGCGCTTCCGCTGATCGAGGACAGACCCGTGGACCGGGACTTCCTCGCCGACTTCCTCGAAGCCGTGGTCTTCCCCGCCCTCGGCATCTGACACCCGACCCGCAGTCCCCACTGCCCGCTGCTCCTGACACGCCGCTCTCGTCGTCGGGCCGGCTCATCACGCTCTGATCGCCTGATCCCATCCCACGACTCGAACGGGAGAACCACTGACGTGGCCACCTTCCTCTACCGCCTCGGCAAGGGCGCCTTCCGGCGCCGGCGCCTCGTCGCCCTGCTCTGGGTGGCGCTGCTGTTCCTCGCCGGTTTCGGCGCGGCCTCGGCATCCGCCCCCACCTCCGGCTCGTTCTCCATACCCGGCACGGAGGCCCAGAAGGCCTTCGACCTGCTCGAACAGCGCTTCCCCGGGGCCGCCGCCGACGGCGCCACCGCACGCGTGGTGATCAAGGCCCCGGCGGGCCAGAAGGTCACCGACCCGGCCGTCAAGGGCAAGGTCGAGAAGCTCGTCGGCGGCCTGAAGTCCGGCTCGGACCAGATCGCCTCGGTCGACGACCCGTACCAGGTCAACGCCGTCAGCCAGGACGGCAGCACCGCCTACATCACGGCCAAGTACAAGGTCAACGCAATGGAGTTGACCGACGACACCCGTGAGGCGCTGACGGACTCCGGGGAGGGCGCGCAGGAAGGCGGCCTCACCGTGGAGATCGGCGGTGATGCGCTCCAGGTGATGCCGGAGACCGGCTCCGGCGAGATCATCGGCATCATGGTCGCCGCCGTCGTCCTCGTCGTCACCTTCGGCTCGCTGGTGGCCGCCGGACTCCCGCTGCTGACCGCCCTGATCGGCGTCGGCATCGGCATCTCCTCCATCACCGCGCTCGCCAACGTGCTGGACCTCGGCACCACCACCGGCACCCTCGCGATGATGATCGGCCTCGCCGTCGGCATCGACTACGCCCTGTTCATCGTCTCCCGCTACCGCGCGGAGCTCGCGGAGGGCCGGGAGAAGGAGGAGGCCGCCGGCCGCGCCGTCGGAACCGCCGGCTCCGCCGTGGTCTTCGCCGGCCTGACCGTGGTCATCGCCCTGGTGGGCCTGGCCGTGGTGAACATCCCGATGCTCACCAAGATGGGTGCGGCGGCCGCCGGCACCGTGGTCATCGCCGTCTTCGTGGCGCTCACCCTGGTCCCGGCCATGATCGGCTTCGCGCAGAAGCGGGTCCTGCCGGCCGGTAAGAAGAGCCGGCTGTTCGGCGGCGGCAAGGCCAAGGCCGAGGCCGAGGGCGCCGAGCCCAAGCCCAACGGCGGCACCCGCTGGGCCCGCTTCGTGCTGCGCCGCCCGGTCGCGGTCCTGCTGGCCGGCGTCATCGGCCTCGGCGCCATCGCCCTGCCGGTGAGCCAGCTGGAGATGGGTCTGCCCGACGAGGGCTCCCAGCCCGTCTCCACCACCCAGCGCCGCGCCTACGACCTGCTGTCCGAGGGCTTCGGCCCCGGCTTCAACGGCCCGCTGATGCTGGTCGTGGACGGCGACAAGGCGGCCGCCGACAAGGCGTCCGAGCAGGTCAAGGCGCTCGGCCTGGCCGCCGCGGTGGTCCCGCCGGTGCCCAACAAGGAGAAGGACGCCGACACCTGGATCGTCACGGTGGTCCCGAAGGACCGCCCGTCCTCGGTCGAGACCGAGAACCTGGTCCACAAGATCCGTGACGTCACCGGCGACGAGGTGCTGGTCACCGGCGCGACCGCGATGAACATCGACTTCTCGCAGAAGATGGACGACGCGCTGCTGCCCTACCTGGCGCTCGTGGTCGGCCTCGCCTTCCTGCTCCTGATGGTGGTGTTCCGCTCGGTCCTGGTCCCGCTCAAGGCGGCCCTCGGCTTCCTGCTCTCGGTGGTCGCCGCCCTCGGCGCGGTCGTCGCGGTCTTCCAGTGGGGCTGGCTCGGCGGGCTCTTCGGAGTGGAGCAGCCCGGCCCGATCATGAGCATGATGCCGATCTTCATGGTGGGCGTGGTGTTCGGTCTGGCCATGGACTACGAGGTCTTCCTGGTCACCCGGATGCGCGAGGCGTACGTCCACGGCGAGCGCCCCGGCCAGGCCGTGGTCACCGGCTTCCAGCACGGTGCCCGGGTGGTCACCGCCGCCGCCGTGATCATGATCGCGGTGTTCTCCGGCTTCATCGGCTCCAGCGAGCAGATGATCAAGATGATCGGCTTCTCGCTGGCCATCGCGGTCCTCTTCGACGCCTTCATCGTCCGCATGGCGATCGTCCCGGCGGTGCTGGCGCTGCTCGGCCACCGCGCCTGGTGGCTGCCGAAGTGGCTGGACCGGATCCTGCCCAACGTCGACGTGGAGGGCGAGGCGCTGCGCAAGCACCTGGCCGACCCGGCCGGCGAAGAGGACTCGGACCAGGACCGCAGGCTCGTCAAGGCCTGACCGTCAGGCCTGACCGTCAGGCATGACAGGCAGGCATGACTAAGGCCCGGCCCCCGCACCTGAGCTCAGGTGCGGGGGCCGGGCCCTTTGTCCGTGCCGTTTTCGTCCGTGCCCGTTCCGTCTACCGGGTGACGGGCTCGTACGTACGGCGCAGGAAGCGGCGCAGGGCCGCGATGTCGAACTGCACCACCGCGACCCCTTCCGGCGAGTGGAACTCGACCACCGCCTGCACCCGCCCGCAGGGCCAGATCCGTACGTCGCCGCTGCCCGAGGGGGCCTGCAGGCCGGCCTCCAGCAGGGCGCGGGGGAAGACCCATTCGTTCTCGGTGCCCTCCGGGGACAGGCCCGCGGGGAAGACGATCCGTACGGCGAGGGGCTCGGTGGGGGTGAACCGCAGGGCCACGGGGATGGGCCGGTAGAGCGGGTCGTCGGTGATCACACGGGCGCGCACCCGCTCTTCGACGGCGGCGGTGGTGGCAGACATCGACCGGCTCCTCGCGTCATAAAGCGGAATAAATCAGTCCGTATTGCTCTCCAGCCTCGCACAATCCCACGAGACCGCGCTCCCGGTTTTGTGACCGGCCCGCTATTGCCAATCGTTTGCAGGTGGCTACATCCTGGGACAGTTAAAGACCGTGTGAAGTTGGAGAAGGCGGAGCGGACACCATGCATGTACCCGACGGATTCATCAATGCACCCGTCTCGGTAGCCGCAGGCGTCGCCGCAGTCGGTGCCGTGGCCGTCAGCCTCCGCGGCGCCCGCCGGGAACTCGACGAGCGCACCGCGCCGCTCGCCGGCCTGGTCGCCGCCTTCATCTTCGCCGTCCAGATGCTCAACTTCCCGGTCGCCGCCGGCACCAGCGGCCACCTCCTCGGCGGCGCACTCGCCGCCATGCTCGTCGGCCCCTACACCGGCGTGCTCTGCGTCTCCGTGGTCCTCCTCATGCAGGGCATCCTGTTCGCCGACGGCGGCCTGACCGCCCTCGGCGTGAACATCACCGTCATGGGCGTGGTCACCGTGGTCGTCGCCTACGCGATCTTCCGCGGCCTGCTCGCCGTGCTGCCCCGCACCCGCGCCACCGTCACCGCCGCCGCCTTCACCGGCGCACTGGTCTCCGTGCCCGCCTCCGCCGCGGCCTTCACCCTGCTCTACGCAGTCGGCGGCACCACCGAGGTGCCCGTCGGCAAGGTGCTCACCGCCATGGTCGGCGTGCACGTGCTGATCGGCCTCGGCGAAGCCGCGATCACCGCCGCGACCGTCGGCGCCGTGCTGGCCGTACGCCCGGACCTGGTGCACGGCGCGCGCGGCCTTGCCGCCCCGCTCAAGCTGCGCGTCGACGGCGAGCTGGTCGACGCCCCGGCGGCTCCGGCCCCGGCTGCCGCAGGCCCCGCCCGCTCCACCCGCAAGCTGTGGGCCACCGGCCTGGTCACCGCCCTCGTCCTGGCCGGCTTCGTCTCCTTCTACGCCTCCGCCAGCCCGGACGGCCTGGAGAAGGTCGCCGCCGACAAGGGCGTCGACGCCAAGGTGAAGGAGGACGAGGAGAAGCCCGAGGGAGAGCGCGAGTACGAGCACGCCACCGCCGACTCCCCGCTCGCCGACTACGGCGTCAAGAACGTCGACAACGAGCGGCTGTCCGGCGGCCTCGCAGGCGTCATCGGCGTCGGGTCCACCGTCGCCGTCGGCACCGGCATCTTCTGGGTGGCGCGCAACCGCCGCGCCGCGGCCGCCGCCGAGCAGCCGTCGGCCGGCGCAGAGCGCGCGGCGGTCTGACATGGCAGTGGGGCACGCCCACAAGCTCTACCGGCACGGGCACTCGCCCGTGCACGGGCTGCCGCCGCACTGCAAGCTCGCCGCCACCTTCGCCTTCGTCCTGGCCGTCGTGTCCACACCGCGCGAAGCGGTGTGGGCCTTCGGTGCGTACGCCGTCCTGCTCGCCGGCGTCGCCGCGGCCGCCCGCGTCCCGGCCGGCTTCCTGCTCCGTCGGCTGCTGATCGAGATCCCGTTCGTCGCGTTCGCCGTGCTGATGCCCTTCGTCGCCGAGGGCGAGCGGGTCGACGTACTCGGCCTGTCCCTGTCCGTCTCCGGGCTGTGGGGCGCCTGGAACGTGCTGGCCAAGGGCACGCTCGGGGTGGCCGCGTCGGTGCTGCTCGCCTCGACGACCGAACTGCGGGCCCTGCTGCTCGGACTGCAGAGGCTCAAACTGCCGCCCCTGCTGGTCCAGATCGCCTCCTTCATGATCCGCTACGGGGACGTCATCACCGGCGAACTGCGCCGGATGTCCATCGCCCGCCGCTCGCGAGGCTTCGAGGCGCGCGGGATCCGCCACTGGGGCGTGCTGGCCAAGACGGCCGGAGCCCTGTTCATCCGCTCGTACGAGCGCGGCGAGCGGGTCTACCTGGCGATGGTCAGCCGGGGGTACGCCGGTTCCATGCCGGTGATCGACGAGGTGGCGGCGACCCGCGCGCAGTGGGCGTACGCGGCCGTGCTTCCGGTGGCGGCGCTTGCCGTCTGTCTGATGGGTTGGATGCTGTGACCGCTGTACCCGATGTACCTGACGTACCCGCTGTGCCTGTTGTGCCCGCTGTGCCTGCCGTGCCCGCTGTGCCTGCCGTGCCTGCCGTGCCTGCCGTGCCTGATGCGCCGTCGCTGGAGGTCTCCGGCCTCGCCTTCGCATACCCCGACGGGCACCAGGCCCTCTTCGGGGTGAACCTGACCGTCGGACGCGGCGAGCGGGTCGCCCTGCTCGGCCCCAACGGCGCCGGCAAGACCACCCTCGTCCTGCACCTCAACGGCATCCTCGGCGGCGGCGTCGGCTCCGTGACGGTGGCCGGCCTGCCCGTCGAGAAGCGGAACTTCGCCGAGATCAGGCGGCGGGTCGGCATCGTCTTCCAGGACCCGGACGACCAGCTCTTCATGCCGACCGTCCGCGAGGACGTGGCCTTCGGCCCGGCCGCGGCCGGCCTGCGCGGCGCCGAACTGGAGACCCGGGTCCGCACCGCCCTCGAACAGGTCGGCATGGCCGCCTTCGCCGACCGGCCCCCGCACCACCTGTCCTTCGGCCAGCGCCGCCGGGTGGCCGTCGCGACCGTCCTGGCGATGGAGCCGGAGATCCTCGTCCTCGACGAGCCCTCGTCCAACCTCGACCCGGCCTCCCGGCGGGAGCTCGCCGAGATCCTGCGCTCCCTGGACGTGACCGTGCTCATGGTCACCCACGACCTGCCGTACGCGCTGGAGCTCTGCCCGCGCTCGGTGATCCTCAGCGAGGGCGTTATCGCCGCGGACGGCCGCACCCAGGACCTGCTGTGCGACGAGGACCTGATGCGGGCGCACCGCCTGGAACTGCCCTTCGGCTTCGACCCCCGCTCGGTGGCCGTGGCATAACCGAGGCCCGCCGCGTGTTGGACCGCCCGTGGACAACGTGAACATCCAGGGTGTGGTGGCGGAGGGCTTCGAGCCCGTGAGGGACGCGTTCGCGCGGAACTTCGAGGTGCTCGGGGACCGGGGTGCGGCGGTCGCCGTGTACCGGGACGGCCGCAAGGTCGTGGACCTGTGGGGCGGCACCGCGGACGCCGACGGCGGGGCCGGAACCGGGCCGTCCGCCGGAGCCGGGCCGTCCGCCGGAGCCGGGCCGTCCGCGCCCTGGGCCGAGGACACCGCGGTCGTCGTCCGCTCGGCCACCAAGGGGGTCGCCGCCGCCGTCCCGCTGCTCCTGCACCAGCGCGGTCTGCTCGACCTCGCCGCGCCCGTCGCCGCGTACTGGCCGGAATTCAAGGCCGGCGGCAAGGAGCGCACCCTGGTCCGGGACCTGCTCTCGCACCGCGCGGGCGTACCGGCCCTGGACCGGCCGCTGACCCCGGCGGAGGCCGTGGACGGCACGGCGGGGCCGCGCGCGGTCGCCGAACAGCAGGCCTCCTGGGAGCCCGGCACCGCGCACGGCTACCACGCCCAGACGTACAGCTGGCTGTTGTCCGAGCTGGTGCTGCGGGTGACCGGCCGCTCGCTCGGAACCTGGTTCGCCGAGGAGATCGCGGAGCCGCTCGGACTGGACTTCTGGATCGGCCTGCCGGAGGCGGAGGCGCACCGGGTGGGCCGGGTGGCGCCGGTGGAGCCGCCGGAGTCGGCGGGCACGCTGAAGGTCCGGCCGCGCAGGAACGTTTCGGAGGCTTACGCCGACCCCGACTCGCTGACCCGGCGGGCCTTCGCGGCGATCTCGCCGCTGCCCGACGAGAACGACCCGGCCTGGCGGGCGGCGGAACTGCCGGGCACGGCCGGGATCGGTACGGCGCGAGGGCTCGCCCGCTTCTACGCGGCGACGATCGGGGTGGTCGAGGACGGGGCGCGGATCTTCACTCCGGCGGTCACCGCGCAGGCCGGCACGGAACTGTCGGCCGGGCCCGACCGGGTCCTGGTCGTCAACACCCGCTTCGGGCCCGGCTACATGCTGCACGGGCCGGCCACCCCGCTGCTGTCCCCGGCCTCCTTCGGCCACCCGGGGCGGGGCGGATCACTGGCCTTCGCGGATCCGGAGGCCGGGGTGGGCTTCGGGTACGTCACCAACGCGTTGGCGAAGTCGGTGACGGCGGATCCGCGGGCCCAGGCGCTGGTCCGGGCGCTGCGCGCATCCCTCGCCACCTGATCGCGGCGCCGGGCCCGCCGGGTGCGACCCCGTTGCGGGGCTGCCCCCCGGGCCCCCGCGCCCCGGCAACTCGCCTGCCCGGCGAGCATCCAGCCCGTCCGGCGTTCGAGGACCGGGGTCTGGGGCGGAGCCCCAGTTCGGGAAGGGGCGGGTAGGGGAACAGCTCCGCGCAGCGGCCCCCACCCCCACCCCGGCTTCGCAATGGGTACGGGTCCGGGTGCGGCGCCGTTGCCGGGGGCCTGCCCCCGGACCCCCGCGCCTCAAACGCCGGCGGGGCTGGATTCGGCTCTGCCGGTGGTGCGGTGCGGCGCCGTTGCCGGGGGCCGGCCCCCGGACCCCCGCGCCTCAAACGCCGGCGAGGCTGGAACTGCCCGGCGGGGATGGAACTTCCCCAGCGGGAGCGGGAGTTCCTCCGGCGGGGCTGGAGGGGGCTGGAGGGGGCTGGAGGGGGCTGGAGGGGGCCGGCGGGGTGGAGTTGGCGGGGTCAGCCGGCGCGGAGGACCTGGGCTACCAGGGGGCCCGCCGCGTCGCCGCCGTGGCCGCCGGCTTCGACCATGGCCGCCGCCGCGACATCGCCGGAGTACCCGGTGAACCAGCTGTCCGGGCTGCCCGCCCCGTCGACCTCCGCCGAGCCGGTCTTCGCGCCCTTGTCGCCGCCGACCGAGGCCATCGTCTTCTGCGCGGTGCCGCTGGTCGCCGTCTGGCGGAGCATCTTGACCAGCTGCTGCTGCACCGCCGGCTTCATCCGGCGCTCCGACTTCGCGATCTCCCGGCCGTCCAGCTCGGCCGGCACGATCAGCGGCTGCCGGAAGACCCCGGTCTTCGCCGTCGCCGTGATCGACGCGATGTTCAGCGGGTTCATCCGGATCTGCCCCTGGCCGATGTACTGCGCGGCCGCCTCCGGCCCCGAGGCCTCCGGGACCATGCCGTCCCAGGACGCGATGCCCGTCTTCCAGTTGTCCAGGCCGATGCCGAAGACCTCCCGCACCTCCCGCGGCAGTGCCCCGTTGTCGTCCACGTCGTCGATCTGCCCGATGAAGGCGGTGTTGCAGGACTTCGCGAAGCTGGTGGCGAAGGTCTGGTTGTCCAGCTTGAAGCCGTCCAGGTTGCGGAAGGGCTTGCCCTCCCAGGTGGCGACCGGCGCGCACGGCGCCACCTTGTCCGCCGCGACCAGCCCCTTGTCCAGCAGCATCGCCGCCGTCGCGATCTTCATCGTCGAGCCGGGCGCCCGGGTCCCCTGCATGGCCGCGTTGAAGCCGTCCGTGCGGTTGTTCGCGACCGCCAGGATGTCGCCGGTGCTCGGCTTGATCGCGACCACCGAGGACTCCGGGTACTTCTTGACGGCCTGCTCGGCCGCGGCCTGCACGCCCGCGTCCAGCCGGGTCCGGATCGTCCCCGGCTTGCCCTCGACCAGGGTGAGCAGGGTCCGCCGGGGTGCATCCTGTTGCGCCGGCTCGATCCACAGTTCCGCGCCGGAGACGCCGCCGGCCTTCTCCCCGTACGTTTTGCGCAGCTGGTCCAGGACCGGTCGCAGCGAGGGGTACTTCTCCGGGCTGAGCTCCTTGCCGTTCCGGTCCGCCGCCGTGACCGGCGGGGCCGCGGGGGTGCCGGCGCGCAGCTTCTCGTCCTTCTGCAGCTGCGGGTGGAGCACCGAGGGCTGCCAGTCCACCAGCGCCTTCCCGGTGGTCACCCCGCGCACCACGGTCAGCTTGGACGCGTAGGCCAGGGGCTTGGTGGTGCCCTCGTAGGTGATCTCCGCGGCCACGGTGAACGGGACCGTGGCCCCGGTCGGCGGGCCGGGGGTGATGACCGCCTTGGACACGTACGCCTTGGCTTTGAACTCGGCCACGGCGGGCTGGGCCGCCTGCGCGTTGTTGGTGAGATCGGCCGCCGCCCGCTCGTCGCCGGCCGCCCAGGCGGCCAGGAAGTCCTTGGCGGTCCGCTCGACCTCCTTCGCGCTGGGCGGCCCGCTGCCGACCGCGGGCGGCCGGTCGCCGCCGCCTCCGCCCGTCCCGGACTCGTCCCCGATCAGCGCGTACGCGCCGTATCCGGCACCTCCCAGCATCGCCAGGAACACCCCGCCGACGATGGCCCCCTTGGCCGCCCCGTTCACAACAGTCCCCTCCCCAGGAGTCACCACAGTCTGAACATGTTCAACCAGTTGGGGCCGGGTGTCCAGACGAATCCGGTCCCAGACCCCGCTGAAGAGTCCTGGTGCCGGACTGCGCGAGGAGGCGCTGGAGCCAGCGGGTACGGGCGTTGCGCGCGTCCTGGCTGAGGGCCGCCCGCGGTGCCAGGCTGTCGAACCCGTGGTACGCACCGGGCCATACGTGCAGTTCGGCCTGGCCGCCGGCCTGCCAGATCGCGTTCGCGTAGGCCACGCCCTCGTCGCGCAGCATGTCGGCCGATCCGACGTCGACATAGGCCGGGGGGAGCCCGGAAAGGTCCGTGGCGCGGGCGGGGGCCGCGTAGGGCGGCAGATCCGCGGCCCCGTA
This sequence comes from Streptomyces sp. NPDC051211, assembly GCF_040689505.1. Lineage (NCBI taxonomy): Bacteria > Bacillati > Actinomycetota > Actinomycetes > Kitasatosporales > Streptomycetaceae > Streptomyces > Streptomyces sp. NPDC051211. The sequence goes on along the minus strand of NZ_JBFBAV010000010.1, from coordinate 37,352 downwards.
TCGGTCACCCAGCAGTGCCTGCCACGCGGTCGCGTGGGAGGTGAGGTCCCATACGTCGAGGCCCGACATCTGATGGCCGGAGAAGGTGCTGCCGCGGTCGTCGAGCATCGGGCACAGCAGCAGTTGCCCCAGGCCCTCCGGACCGCCGCGGTCACGGGCCAGCAGGGCGAGGGCCGCGGCGAGCCCGCCGCCGGCGCTCTTCCCCCCGATGACGATGCGGTCCGCGTCGATGTCCAGTTCGGCCGCGTGCGCGGCCGCCCAGACGAGTCCGGCGTAGCAGTCCTCCAGTGGTGCCGGGTACTGCGCCCGCGGCGCCAGCCGGTACTCGACCGAGATGACGGCCAGTTCCAGCGGGAGGGCCCACTCGCGAAGGATCCGCGGAAGCACGGACCAGGCGTTGCCCATGATCATTGCGCCGCCGTGCATGTAGTACAGCAGAGGCAGCGGACCGACGAGCCCGGCCGGCCGGGCGCTCACGAGCGTGACGTCCGGTCCGCCCGGCGGGCCCGGCACGCAGAACTCCGTCACCTCGAACCGGCCGTCGGCGCGCAGGTCCTCGGCCGTCGGCCGGGGCCGGGCCGCGGCATCCCGCTCCTGCCGGGCCTCGAGGTTGTCCGGGGTGACCGGCTCCCTCGGCCCCTTCCCCAAGGCCGCCAGCGCGACGTCGAGTTCGGGGTCGAAGGGCGGAACTGCCTTCGGTGTCCTGGCCATACGGCATAGCCAATCACGGCCGTCCCCGGCCGTGCAGGGACGGCCCGGGGCGGCCACCGGCGACCCACACCGACCCACACCGACCCACACCGACCAACACCGACCAACAGGCCCCGACGTCATCCGACGCCGGGGCCCGTGTGCGCGCTGCTAGACCCAGGTGTCCAGCCACATGCGGTTGCGCCAGGACTCCATCGGGAGGGACTGGCCGGTGTAGATCGGCCAGAAGTAGATGAAGTTCCAGATGATCAGCAGGACCAGGACCCCCGCCCCGATCGCGCCCAGCGCGCGCCGCCGCTCGCTCGACCCGGCCGGGCCCAGCAGGGCGCCCACCAGCATCGCCACCGCCAGGCAGAGGTAGGGGACGAACACCACCGCGTAGAAGTAGAAGATGGTCCGCTCCTGGTAGTTGAACCAGGGCAGGAAGCCGGCGGCCACCGCGCAGGCGATCGCGCCCGCGCGCCAGTCGCGGCGGAACGCCCACCGCCACAGCACGTAGAGCAGCGCGAAGCAGGCCGTCCACCACAGCAGCGGGGTGCCCAGGGCCAGCACTTCGCGGGCGCACTTGGCCGTCTCGGTGGCCGGGCAGCCGGCCGTGCCGGGGGCGGGGGACTCGTAGAAGTAGGAGACCGGGCGGCCCAGGACCAGCCAGCTCCACGGGTTCGACTCGTAGGTGTGGCCGTCCGTCAGGCCGACGTGGAACTTGTAGACCTCGGTCTCGTAGTGCCACAGGCTGGTCAGCCAGTCCGGCAGCCAGGACACCCCGCCCTGCTTGGCCGACCAGTCCCGGAAGTAGCCGCCCTTGCCGTTGTCCGGGCTGAGGATCCAGCCCGTCCAGGAGGCGATGTAGACGCCGATCGCGACGGGCACGGTGGACAGGAACGCGGGCAGGGCGTCGCGGCGCAGCATCGCCGTGTACGGGGTGCCGGCGCCCGCGACCCGGCGGGCCGAGGCGTCCCACAGCACGGTGAGGATGCCGAAGAAGGCGAGGACGACCAGGCCGTTCCACTTGGTGCCGAAGGCCAGGCCGAGGCTGATCCCGGCCACGATGCGCCAGGGGCGCCAGCCCAGCCGGAGGGTGTGGGCGATGTCGGCGTCCGGGCGGGTGCGGCCCTCCTCGTCCACCGGCAGCGCGGCCGCCAGCCGGGCCCGCGCCCGGTCCCGGTCGATCAGCAGCGCGCCGAAGGCGGCCAGCACGAAGAACATCAGCACCAGGTCGAGCAGCGCGGTGCGGCTCATCACCAGGTGCAGGCCGTCGACCGCGAGCAGGGCGCCCGCCAGGCAGCCCAGGAAGGTGGAGCGGAACAGCCGGCGCCCGATCCGGCACAGCATCAGCACCGACAGGGTGCCGAGCACGGCCGTCATGAACCGCCAGCCGAACGGAGTGAAGTCGAACAGCCATTCCCCGAGGCCGATCACCCACTTGCCGACCGGCGGGTGGACCACGTACCCCGGGTCCGGCGGCAGCGGCACCCCGTCCGGGTTGGCGATGATCGACTTGTCGATGTCCTTGGGCCAGCTCGCCTCGTAGCCCTGCCGGATCGTCGCCCAGGCGTCCTTGGCGTAGTACGTCTCGTCGAATATCACCGTCTTCGGGCTGCCCAGGTTCCAGAACCGGAGCACCCCCGCGACCAGCGCCAACAGCAGCGGGCCCACCCAGGCCAGCACCCGGCCCACCGCGCCGGCCGAGGCCGCCGGCACCCCCAGTGCCGTCCACAGCTGGGCGGACGGCTTGGCGTACGGCGGCACCAGGCGCGCGCGGACGTCGTCCCGGCGGGGCGGGCTGGGCGCGTGGGACTCGGGGAGCGTCGCGGTACTGGTCACCGGGTCATCGTAGGGAACGCTTCTGTGTGAACCCCAGCAGCGGGGAGGCTCGGGGCGCGGGCTGAGAGGATGGGTGGGTGACCGTGACACAGCCCAGCCAGACCGGTGCCCACACCGGTGCCCAGACCGGACCCCGGACCGGAGTCCTCGTCCTCGCCGGGACCCCCATCGGCGACCTCGCCGACGCGCCGCCCCGGCTCGCCGCCGAGCTGGCCAAGGCCGACGTGGTCGCCGCCGAGGACACCCGGCGGCTGCGCCGGCTGACCCAGGGCCTGGGCGTGCACACCACCGGCCGGGTGGTCTCCTACTTCGAGGGCAACGAAGCGGCCCGCACCCCCGAGCTCGTCGAGGCGCTGGCGGGCGGTGCCCGGGTGCTGCTGGTGACCGACGCCGGCATGCCCTCCGTGTCCGACCCCGGATACCGGCTGGTCGCGGCCGCGGTGGAGCGGGACATCAAGGTGACGGCGGTGCCCGGACCGTCCGCGGTGCTGACCGCGCTGGCCCTGTCCGGGCTTCCCGTGGACCGGTTCTGCTTCGAGGGCTTCCTGCCCCGCAAGGCCGGCGAGCGGCTCGGCCGGCTCCGCGAGGTCGCGGGCGAGCGCCGCACCCTCGTCTACTTCGAGGCCCCGCACCGGCTCGACGACACCCTGGCTGCCATGGCCGAGGTGTTCGGCGCGGACCGGCGGGCGGCCGTCTGCCGCGAGCTGACCAAGACGTACGAGGAGGTCCGGCGCGGCGGTCTCGGCGAGCTGGCCGAGTGGGCCGCCGAGGGCGTCCGCGGCGAGATCACCGTCGTGGTGGAGGGCGCCCCGGAGGCGGCGCCGGGCGAGGTGGACGCCGAGGAGCTGGTGCGCCGGGTCCGGGTCCGCGAGGAGGCGGGGGAGCGGCGCAAGGAGGCCATCGCGGCCGTCGCCGCCGAGGCCGGGCTGCCCAAGCGGGAGGTCTTCGATGCGGTGGTCGCGGCAAAGAATGCGGCACAAAAGGTGCCGTAAGTCGGTAAAGAGCTAACCTGAAAAGCAAAGCTCAGACCGCGTGCCGGGCGCTTTGGGAATGAATCGCCCAAAGACCGTCCAACAGTCGACAGGGCCTGATGCGCTCCCGGCCGGAGAGGCGTCCACTGGTGAGGGACACCAGCGGACAAGAGGAGCTGGCATGAGTGAGATCGCCGAACCCCCCGTCGCGGCAACGGCCCCCGCCCCGGCGGCCCCCCTGCCCGAGCACATCCACTCGGTGCGGACCGTGCACGAGGCGTATTCCTTCGCGTGCATGCGGTGCGCGTACAGCTGGGAGCAGTCGTACGAGATCGAGCACCACACCGACGGCCGGGGCGAGCCGTTCATCGTCTACACGGTCGACGGCGAACGCGTGCCGTCACCGCTGTCGAACCCCACCTGCCACAACTGCGGCGGACACGTGGTCCGGATCATGCGGGAGGGGCAGGTCTCCTCGGTGCTCGGCACGATCGACGAGCTCTACCACCACCGGATCGCCCCCGGGATCGCCGGACCGGTGCCCGCCGGGGCGAACGTGCCGCACGAGTCGAAGCGGCAACGGGCGGCCCGGATGCACGACGCGCCGGGGCCGGTGGCCGTCGACCAGGTGCGGACCGGCTGGTTCGCCCGCCTCATCGAACGCATGCGCCGGTCATAAGATCGGCCGTATGAGCCCCAGCAACACCCGCAACGGACGCGACGCCCGCGATGCCCGCGACGCCCGTGACGCCCGTGACGAGATGCCGCCGCTGCCCGAACCGCTCCGGGTCGCGGTGGCCGATTCCCACACCCACCTGGACATGCAGCGCGGAACCGTCGAGGAGGGCCTCGCGAGGGCCGCGTCGGTCGGCGTGACCACCGTGGTGCAGGTCGGCTGCGACGTGAAGGGCTCCCGCTGGGCGGCCGAGACCGCCGCCGCGTACGAGAACGTCCACGCGGCGGTCGCGCTTCACCCGAACGAAGCGCCCCGCATCGTCCACGGCGACCCCGACGGCTGGTCGCGGCAGGGCGCCCGGCCCGGCGGCGGGGACACGGCCCTCGACGACGCGCTCGCCGAGATCGAGAGCCTGGCCGCACTCCCGCACGTCAAGGCGGTGGGCGAGACCGGCCTGGACTACTTCCGGACCGGCCCGGAGGGCAAGGCCGCGCAGGAGCGTTCCTTCCGCGCCCACATCGAGATCGCCAAACGGCAGGGCAAGGCCCTGGTGATCCACGACCGGGAGGCCCACGCGGACGTCCTGCGCATCCTCCGCGAGGAGGGCGCTCCGGAGCGCACCGTCTTCCACTGCTACTCCGGGGACGCGGACATGGCCCGCGAGTGCGCGGCCGCCGGCTACTACCTGTCCTTCGCCGGGACCGTCACCTTCAAGAACGCCCAGCCGCTGCGCGACGCCCTCGCCGTGGCCCCGCTGGAGCTGGTGCTCGTCGAGACGGACGCCCCGTACCTCACCCCGGCCCCGTACCGCGGACGGCCCAACGCGCCGTACCTGATTCCGCTCACGGTCCGTGCCATGGCCGCGGTCCGCGGGATCGACGAGGACGCCATGGCCACGGCCCTGGCCGCCAACACCGCCCGCGCCTTCGACTACTGACCCGGCGAACCCGACACGCTGTGTAGCCACACGGTTTTCCTGAGTGACCGTTGCTCCGCTAGTCTCCCGTGCCCGAACCAGGCCCGGCCGGACCAGTGGAGCAAGCGTCGTGAGCGATACCCAGCCGTACGCGGACACGTACGCCGATCCGTACCCGGATACGGGCGGCCGGGGCCCGGACCCGTACCGGGGTCCCCACCCCGGCCCGGCCACCGGGCTGTACCCGGATCCGTACGCAGATCCGTATGCCGACCCGTACGCGGGCCCGTACGCAGACCCGTACGCGGATCCGTACGGAGCTCCGGGCCGGGCGCAGCACGGCGACCCGTACGCCGGGCCGGACGCCGGCCCGGTCAGCGGCCCGTACGCCGGCCCGGGCAGCGGCCCCGGGACGGCCGGCGGCCCGGGAACGACCGCCGGCGCCGGGACGGCCGGCAGCCCGGGGACAGCGGGCGCGGAGGACCCCGGCCCCCTCGACCCGGCCCCCGCCGTCCCCAGCCCGCGGACCGGCCGTCGCCGCAAGCCCGATGCGCCGACCGGCCGGCGCGGCCGCGGACGGGCCGCCGCCCCCGGGGCGCCCGTGCCCGCCCCCGCCGCGGTGCCGGCCGCCGCCGATCCCGCGGCCCCGGGCGGGCGGGCCGCGGCCCGGGCCCGTCGCGGGGCCACCGGCGGCGACAGCTGGCGGCGGATCGTCCCGCAGGCCCTGGTCGTCGCCTTCCTCGCCGGCGGCACCTCCGCCTTCGTCGCCGCCGACAAATCCGTCCGCCTCACCGTCGACGGGGTCCCCCGCACCCTCCACACCTTCGCCGACGACGTCGACGAACTGCTCCGCCGGGAAGGCGTAGGCGTCGGCGCCCACGACCTGGTGTCCCCGGCGCGCACCGCCGACCTCGACGACGGCGACGAGATCGTCGTCCGCTACGGCCGCCCCCTCCGCCTCACCCTCGACGGCGAGCACCGCCAGGTGTGGACCACCGCCGGGACCGTGGAAGCCGCCCTGCGCCAGCTCGGCGTACGCGTCGAAGGGGCCTACCTCTCCGCAGCCCGCACCGCCCCCGTGCCGCGCAGCGGACTCGCCCTCAACGTGCGCACCGAACGCAGCGTGACCTTCATGGCCGACGGCCGCGAGCGCACCATCCGCACCAACGCCGCCACCGTCCAGGAAGCCCTCGACCAGGCCGGCATCGGCCTCGGCGGCCAGGACACCACCTCGGTGCCGCCCGGCTCCTTCCCGCGCGACGGCCAGACCGTCACCGTGCTGCGGATCACCGGCACCCGCGAGGTCCGCGAGGAGCAGATCCCGTACGAGACGAAGAGGGTCAAGGACCCGGACCTGTTCGCCGGCACCGAGGTCGTCGAACGGGCCGGCCGCCCCGGCGCCCGCCGCGTCACCTTCGCGCTGCGGACCGTCAACGGGGTCCGGCAGAAGCCCCGCCGGATCGCCGAGGAGACCGTAAGGGAACCCGTCACCGCCCTGATCAAGGTCGGCACCCGGCCGCTGCCGAGCTCCGTCGACGGAGCGGACGGCCTCAACTGGGGCGCCCTCGCCCGCTGCGAGTCCGGCGGCCGGCCCGCCGCCACCGACCCGTCCGGCACCTACGGGGGGCTCTACCAGTTCGACGTCCGCACCTGGCAGGGCCTCGGCGGCAGCGGCCGACCGCAGGACGCGAGCGCCTCCGAGCAGACCTACCGGGCCAAGAAGCTCTACGTGCAGCGGGGGGCGAGTCCGTGGCCGCACTGCGGCCGTAGGCTTTACCGGTGAGCACCACTGAGCCCCCCGCGACGCCCGAAGCCAACGACGCCCTCCTCGGGCCCGCCGACATCCGCGAACTGGCCGCGGTGCTCGGCGTACGCCCGACGAAGCAGAAGGGCCAGAACTTCGTCATCGACGCCAACACCGTGCGCCGCATCGTGCGCACCGCCGGGGTCCGCCCCGACGACGTGGTCGTCGAGGTCGGGCCGGGCCTCGGCTCCCTGACGCTCGCGCTGCTGGAGGCCGCCGCGCACGTCACCGCCGTCGAGATCGACGACATCCTGGCGGCCGCCCTGCCCGCCACCATCGAAGCCCGGCTGCCGGAGAAGAAGGACAGCTTCGCGCTCGTCCACTCCGACGCCATGCACGTCCAGGAACTGCCCGGCCCGGCGCCCACCGCGCTGGTCGCCAACCTGCCGTACAACGTGGCGGTGCCGGTCCTGCTGCACATGCTCGACCGCTTCCCGACCATCGAGCGCACCCTGGTCATGGTCCAGGCGGAGGTCGCCGACCGGCTCGCCGCCCGGCCCGGCAACAAGGTGTACGGCGTCCCCTCGGTCAAGGCGAACTGGTACGCCGAGGTCAAGCGGGCCGGCGCGATCGGCCGCAACGTGTTCTGGCCGGCCCCCAACGTCGACTCGGGCCTGGTGTCCCTGGTCCGCCGCACCGAGCCGGTCAAGACCACCGCCTCCAAGGCCGAGGTCTTCGCGGTGGTCGACGCGGCCTTCGCGCAGCGCCGCAAGACCCTGCGGGCCGCCCTGGCCGGCTGGGCGGGCTCCCCGGCCGCCGCCGAGACCGCCCTGGTCGGCGCCGGGATCTCCCCGCAGGCCCGCGGAGAGGCACTCACGGTCGAGGAGTTCGCCCGGATCGCCGAGCACAAGCCGGTCGCGGAAAGGCCCGCCCTGTGAGCATCACCGTACGCGTCCCAGCCAAGGTCAACGTGCAGCTGGCGGTGGGTGCCGCCCGCCCCGACGGCTTCCACGACCTGGCCAACGTCTTCCTCGCCGTCTCCCTCTACGACGAGGTGACCGCCACCCCGGCCGACGGCCTGCGCATCACCTGCGAAGGGCCGGACGCCGACCAGGTCCCGCTGGACCGCACCAACCTGGCGGCCCGCGCCGCCGAGATCCTCGCCGCCCGGCACGGCATCGACCCCGCCGTCCACCTCCACATCGCCAAGAACATCCCGGTCGCCGGCGGCATGGCGGGCGGCAGCGCCGACGGCGCGGGCGCGCTGCTGGCCTGCGACACCCTGTGGGGCCTCGGCACTCCGCGCGCCGAGCTCCTCGACCTGTGCGCCGAACTCGGCAGCGACGTCCCCTTCAGCCTGGTGGGGTCCGCGGCCCTCGGCACCGGCCGCGGCGAGCACCTCACCCCGCTCGAGGCCGGGACCTTCCACTGGGTGTTCGCGGTCGCCGACGGCGGCCTGTCCACCCCCGCCGTGTTCCGCGAGTTCGACCGGCTCACCGCCGGCCGCGACATCCCGGCCCCCGAGGCCTCCCCGGCCCTGCCGGCGGCCCTGCGCTCCGGCGACCCGGACGCCCTCGCCGCCACCCTGGCCAACGACCTCCAGCCGGCCGCCCTGTCGCTGCGCCCGCAGCTCGCCGCCACCCTGGACGCGGGCGTCGGCGCGGGCGCCCTGGCCGCCCTGGTCTCCGGCTCCGGCCCCACCACGGCCTTTCTGGTCCGCGACCCGGAAGCCGCCCTGAAGGTCTCCGCCGCCCTCGAAGCCTCCGGCACCTGCCGCACCACCCGCACGGCCACTTCCCCGGCCCCGGGAGCGACCGTCATCGAGCGGTAGGTACTCAGGCCGCAGCTGAGTATCCGAGCGCTGCCGCCGGGCCCCGGCCGCGCGGCAGCGTGGGGGCATGGGATACAGCGCCTCCGAGATGGCCGCCGCGACACCGGCCGGCCGGGACCGGTACATCGATCTGCTGCGGGTCGCCTCGCTCGGCACCGTGGTGCTGGGGCACTGGCTGATGGCCGCGGTCAGCGCCGACGGGCGGATAGGGAACCTGCTCGCCCTGGTGCCCGAACTCCAGGTGCTCACCTGGGGGCTGCAGATCATGCCCGTCTTCTTCTTCGTCGGCGGGTTCTCACACGCCCTGTCCTACCGCTCACTGGTCCGGCGGCAGCCCGGCACCCCCGTGTACGCCGTCTTCCTGCGGGCCCGGCTGCAGCGGCTGCTGCGGCCCACCCTGGTGTTCGTCCTCGTCTGGGCCGTCCTCGCGCTCGGCATCCAGCTCGCCGGGGGCGGCAGCGGGCTCACCGGGGCCGCGCTGAGGCTGGTCACCCAGCCGCTGTGGTTCATCGGGATCTACCTCGCCATGGTCGCCTTCACCCCGCCGCTGCTGAAGCTGCACGAGCGGTACGGCTGGGGGGCCTTCGGCGCCCTGGTGGCAGCCGCCGGGGCCGTGGACCTGCTGCGGTTCGGTGCCGGGGTCCCGTACGCGGAATTCCTGAACTTCGCCTTCGTCTGGCTCGCCGTGCACCAGCTCGGCTTCCTGCGGGCCGACGGAAGGATCACCCGGCCGGGGGCGCTCGCCGCCGCCGGGCTCGCCGGGGCCGTGCTGCTCGTCGGGTTCGGGCCGTACCCGCTCTCCATGGTCGGCATGCCCGGCGAGAAGGTCTCCAACATGGCCCCGCCCACCTTCGCCCTGCTCTGCCACGGCCTGTGGCTCACCGGAGCCGTCGAGCTGCTCCGGCGGCCCGCCGCCGCCCGGCTGGCCCGCCCGCGGGTGTGGCGTACCGTCCTCGCCGCCAACGGCATCGCCATGACCGCCTTCCTCTGGCACCTCACCGCCATGCTCGCCGTGTACGCCGCCCAGCTCGCCGTCGGCCTCGCCCTGCCCGAGCCCGCCACCGCCGCCTGGTGGGCCCAGGCCCCCGTACGGCTCGTCCTCGCCGCCCTCGGCACCGCCGCCCTCGTCGCCCTGTTCCGCCGGTTCGAGGCACCCGCCGCCGGCCGCCCCTCCCCCGGCTCCGGGCCGCTGGCCGCGCTCGGGATCGTCCTGTGCCTGCTGGGCGTCCTCGGACTGTCCACGACCGGCCTCGGCGGGCTCCTCGAAGGCCGGACCGCCGTCCTGATCGCCGTGCCCGTCAGCGCCCCGGTGGCCATCGGGATGGTGCTCGGCGGCTGGCTGCTGGTCGAGCGCTCACGACCCGGCGGGAAGGTTAGGCTGAGGGGCTGATCCTTCCCTTTCCCTGGAGCGCGTCTGATGGCCGTCAATCTGGTCAATGTCGAGGCAGTCAGCAAGGTGTACGGCACCCGCACCCTGCTCGACGGCATCTCCCTCGGCGTGTCCGAGGGGGACCGGATCGGTGTCGTCGGCCGCAACGGCGACGGCAAGACCACCCTCATCCGCATGCTCGCCCGGCTGGAGGAGCCCGACACCGGCCGGGTCACCCACACCGGCGGAGCCCGGCTCGGGATCCTCACCCAGCACGACTCCCTCGACCCGGCAGCCACCATCCGGCACGAGATCATCGGCGACATGGCCGACCACGAGTGGGCCGGCAACGCCAAGATCCGCGACGTACTGACCGGCCTGTTCGGCGGCCTCGACCTGCCCGGCTTCGGACAGGGCCTCGACACCGTCATCGGCCCCCTCTCCGGCGGCGAGCGCCGCCGCATCGCGCTCGCCAAGCTGCTCATCGCCGAACAGGACCTCCTCGTCCTCGACGAGCCCACCAACCACCTCGACGTCGAGGGCATCTCCTGGCTGGCCAAGCACCTCCAGGAGCGCCGCTCCGCACTCGTCTGCGTCACCCACGACCGCTGGTTCCTGGACCAGGTCTGCACCCGCATGTGGGACGTCCAGCGCGGCGAGGTGCACGAGTACGAGGGCGGCTACAGCGACTACGTGTTCGCCCGCGCCGAGCGCGAGCGGATCGCCGCCACCGAAGAGGTCAAGCGGCAGAACCTGATGCGCAAGGAGCTCGCGTGGCTGCGCCGCGGCGCCCCCGCCCGTACCTCGAAGCCGCGCTTCCGCATCGAGGCCGCCAACGAGCTCATCGCCGACGTGCCGCCGCCCCGCGACACCTCCGAGCTGATGAAGTTCGCCAACGCCCGCCTCGGCAGGACCGTGTTCGACCTGGAGAACGTCTCCGTCCAGGCCGGACCCAAGCTGCTGCTCAAGCACCTCACCTGGCACCTCGGCCCCGGCGACCGGATCGGCCTGGTCGGCGTCAACGGTGCCGGCAAGACCTCCCTGCTGCGCGCCCTCGCCGAGGCCGCCCGCACCCAGGGCGAGACCCAGCCGGCCGCCGGCACCATCACCGTCGGCAAGACCGTGAAGCTCGCCTACCTCTCCCAGGAGGTCGGGGAACTCGACCCCTCCCTCCGCGTGTTGGAGGCCGTCCAGCGGGTCCGTGACCGGGTCGACCTCGGCAAGGGCCGCGAGATGACGGCGGGCCAGCTGTGCGAGCAGTTCGGCTTCACCAAGGAGAAGCAGTGGACGCCCGTCGGCGACCTGTCCGGCGGTGAGCGGCGCCGGCTGCAGATCCTGCGGCTGCTCATGGACGAGCCCAACGTGCTCTTCCTCGACGAGCCCACCAACGACCTCGACATCGAGACCCTCACCCAGCTGGAGGACCTCCTCGACGGCTGGCCCGGCTCGATGATCGTCATCTCCCACGACCGGTTCTTCATCGAGCGGACCACCGACACGGTGATGGCCCTGCTGGGCGACGCCACCCTGCGGATGCTGCCGCGCGGCCTGGACGAATACCTGGAACGCCGGCAGCGGATGATCGAGGCGGCCTCCCCGGCGCCCGCCCCGGCCGCCGACAAGGAGAAGACCTCCGCCTCCGGGGACGCGCGCGCCGCGAAGAAGGAACTGCAGAAGATCGAGCGGCAGCTCAACAAGCTGTCCGACCGCGAGAACAACCTGCACGCCCAGATCGCCGAGCACGCCACCGACTACGACAAGGTCGCCAAGCTCGACGCCGAGCTCCGCGAACTCCTCGCCGACCGCGACGACTTGGAGATGCGCTGGCTGGAGCTCGCCGAGGACGCGTAAGCGCCCGCGGCCGCGTCGGCCGGATAACGACGGCGTCACGGGCCGGTCCTCCCTTGGGAACAGGGGTGCGACCGGCCCGTCCCCTGTCGGCGCCGGGTGGTAGAAAGGTCATCCCCCCACGCCGCCCACGCCGAAGGTATGCGCTGATGACGAACCCGCCGCCCGTTCCCGAGGGTTACGGGCACCTGCCCGGTCCGCCGCAGCAGGGATACGGCCAACCGCAGCAGGGCAACCCGTACGCCCAGCAGCCCCAGCAGGCCCAGCAGCCTCCGTACCCTCAGCAGCAGCCCCAGCAGCCGGCGTACCCGCAGCAGCCGCCCCAGCAGCCGCCCGGTTACGGCTACCCGCCGCCGGTGCCGCCCGGCCCCCCGCAGGGCCCCGGCAACCCGGCCAAGCGGAAGCTCACCATCCTGATCGCTGCCGCGGTGGCCGGCGTCCTCGTCATCGGCACGGGCTCGTACTTCGCCTTCTTCGCCGGCGACGACGAGAAGAAGACCGCCCAGACCCCGTCGGCGAGCCCGAGCGGCGACGCCAAGCCCGGCGACCCCTCCCCGTCCGCCTCCGTGGACGACGGCGACGGCAGCGGGAACGGCGCCAAGGAGGAGACGGACCTCAACGCCGGCCGCAAGCCCGGCGAGGACAAGGTCCTCTGGCTCAAGACCAACGAGGTCGAACTGCCGGGCAACGGCGCCGAAGCCCCGGCCCAGTGGATCGTCGGCGACACAGTCGTCAAGGCCGTGTACAAGTCCGTCACCGCGTACGGGGTCACCGACGGCAAGCAGCGCTGGAGCATCCCCTTCACCGGCGTCATCTGCTCCGCCATCAACCAGAGCACGCAGGACGGCAAGACCGTCGTCGCCTTCAAGAACGGCGACACCAGCAGCTCCGACTGCAACCAGCTGAAGCAGATCGACCTCAAGGCCGGCAAGGAGGGCTGGACGAAGGAGGTGCCCGAGGAGGGTCTCTTCGACATCATGACCTCGGTCAGCCTGGCCATCACCGGAGACACCCTCACCGTCAGCCGGATGGGCACGGCCAGCGCCTTCAAGGTCAGCACCGGCGACAAGCTCTTCGGCCGGCCCGCCGGCGGCTGCAAGCCCAGCGCCTATGCGGGCGGCGGCACCAAGCTCATCGCCGTCGCCGGCTGCGGCGACGAGACCGAGGAACTCCAGGGCGTCGACCCGGCCACCGGAAAGCCCGCCTGGAGCTTCAAGTTCGACAAGGGCTGGGCCGTCAACAAGGTGTACTCCACCGACCCGGTGGTGGTCGTGGACGTCAACAAGCGGTCGACCAAGGAGCGCGCCATCGCGGTCTTCGGACCCGACGGCAAGAAGCGCACCCACCTCACCGGCGAGGGCAAGTTCTCGGCCCGCTGCGGGATGTCCATCTTCTCCGGACCCCAGAGCTGCCAGGGCGTGGTCGTGGACGCTTCCACCAACACGATGTACATGCCCACCGAGGGCACCGGCAACGAGATCGTCGCCTTCGACCTGGGCACCGGCAAGGTGAAGTGGCGGGTCCCGGCCGGCGAGCGCCGCAGCGCGATGCCGCTGAAGGCGGAGAACGGCCGGCTGATCGCCTACCTCGAACCCGGCTACGAGCAGGGCGGCGAAGTGGTGTCCTACGCGGCGGGCGGCGGCCAGCCCACCACCCTGCTGCGCAACCCCGCGGGCGCATCGGCGGTCGAGCGCACCTTCTTCAGCCCGCGGGTCGACTACGCGGACGGCCGGCTCTTCCTCTCCGCCACCCGCCTGAGCGGCAGGAGCGAGGGCCCGGAGAAGTTCCTGATGGTCTTCGGCAAGTGAACGACGAGAGGCAGTAGAACCCGATGAGTACCCCGCCCCCACCCATGCCGAACCAGCCCCCGCCGCCGCCGAACCAGCCGCCGGCGGGCGGCTTCGGCGCCCCGCAGCCGCCGCAGGCCCCGCCGCCGGCGCAGACTCCGCCGCCGGCCGGCTACGGCACGCCCCCGGCGCCCCCGCAGCAGACCCCGCCCCCGGCGCCCGGCTACGGCCAGCCCCAGGCCGGCTACGGCTACCCGCAGACGCCCCCGCCGGGCCAGCCCGGCTACGGCTTCCCGCAGACCCCGCCGGGCCAGCCCGGCTACGGCTTCCCGCAGACCCCGCCGCCCGCTCCGGTGCCCCCGGCCGGCGGCGGCAACGCCAAGCGCAACCAGCTGATGATCATCGGCGCGGCCGTCGTGGCCATCGCCGTGATCGTGGCCGGCGGCTTCTGGCTGACCTCCGGCGACGACAGCGACGAAGGCGGCGACCAGACGACCGCCAACGGCCAGCAGTCCCCGTCCGGCGGCGGCAACGACAAGCCTTCCGGCCCCGGCGGCAGCGAGAAGGCCCAGGGCAACACCGCCTCCAAGACCCTCGTCAACGTCGAGCAGCCCAAGGTCCCCGCCGGGGACTTCAACACCATCGGCACCCACGGCTCCTGGGTGACCGACAAGGTGTACGCCAAGTCGAACGTGGCCAAGGTCGTCGGCTACGACCTGGACAAGGGCACCGAGAAGTGGTCGGTCCCGCTGCCCGGACACGTCTGCGGCGCGAGCCGGCACGTCTCCGGCAACAAGACGGCGATCCTCTTCGAGCCCACGCTGCCGGGCGCGAACGGGGCCATCGTCTGCAGCAAGGTCGGCGTCATCGACCTCGACGCGGGCAAGCTGCTCTGGTCGACCGAGGCCAAGTCCAGCACCAGCGGCGACAAGGCCGTCAGGTTCGACGAGGTCACGGTCAGCGGCCAGACCGTCGCGGCCGGCGGCACCTCCGGCGGCGGCGCCTGGAACCTGACCGACGGCAAGGTCCTGTGGGAGCCCAAGACCGACGGCCAGGGCTGCTACGACATGGGCTACGCCGGCGGCGAAGCCCTCGCCGTCATGCGCAAGTGCGGCCGCATCGGCAACCAGACCCTGCACGCCCAGGTCCTGGACCCGGTCTCGGGCGCGCCGAAGTACTCGTACAAGATGTCCCAGGGCATCGAGTGGGCCCAGATCATCTCCACCAAGCCGCTGGTCGTCACGGCCAACGTCAACCGGACCGCCAAGAACGCCACCGGTGTGAGCGACATCTTCGTGGTCGACGAGTCCGGCCAGCTGAAGACCAGCATCCCGCTGACCTCCGGCAACTACGACCCCAAGTGCAACAGCACCGAGGTCGAGGTGTGCACCAAGATCGTGGTCGGCAACGGCAAGGTCTACCTGCCGTCCATCGAGCACCAGGGCAGCAGCAACTCGGGCGGGCCGCGGACGAACGAGATCCTCTCCTTCGACCTCAACACCGGCAAGCAGACCACCGACCGGGCCGACGCCGGTGAGCGGTACACGATGTTCCCGCTGCGCATGGACGGGTCGAACATCATCGCGTACAAGCGCCCGCCCTACGACAAGGGCGGCCAGGTCGTCAGCATCGACGGCAAGACGATGAAGGAGACCGTGCTCATGGTCAACCCGGAGGACAAGGAGACCCGCCGCGCGGAGACCCAGTTCGTCCCGGAGGCCGAGTTCCGGTACGCCGACGGCCGGCTGTTCATCGCCGACAACATCATCAGCAACTCGAGCATCTCGGAGATCGAGAAGCAGTACCTCTTCGTCTCCTTCACCACGCACCGCTGATGCACCGCTGATGCACAGCTGACGCACCGTCATCCCGCAGAAGCCCCCGGAAGGTCCTTCCTTCCGGGGGCTTCTGCGCAGTAACCCGGACGCGCCCTCGAACAAGCGTGTAGCTTGCCGGGTCATGGGCGTACGGGTGATGGTGGTCGACGAGCACCGGCTGCTGGCCGAGGCGCTCGCCTCCGCGCTGAAACTGCGCGGGCACCGGGTGCTGGCCGCGGCCGCCCCGGCCGCGGGCGCGGCCGAGCTGGTGATCAGCCGGTCCCCCGAGGTCTGCCTCCTCGGCACCGCCACCCCCGCCGAGCCCGGCGTGTTCGAACCGGTGGTGCGGATCAAACGGGAGCGCCCGCAGATCGCCGTGGTGGTCCTGGGCCCGGTGCCCAGCCCGCGCGGGATCGCCGCCGCCTTCGCCGCCGGCGCCTCCGGGTACGTACGCCAGGACGAGCGCATCGAGGGCGTGGAGCGGGCCCTGGCCAAGGCCCGGGCCGGGGAGGCCGCCGTGGCCCCGCAACTCCTCCAGGGGGCCTTCGCGGAACTGCTGAACCCCGCCGCGCAGCCCGACGACGAGGGCAGCCGGCTGCTGCGGCTGCTCACCCCGCGCGAGGTGGAGGTGCTGGTGCGGGTCGCCGAGGGCGAGGACACCCGGCTGATCGCGGCCGGCATGGCCATCGCCCCGAGCACCGCCCGCACCCACGTGCAGCGGGTCCTGATGAAGCTGGGCGTGGGCTCCCGCCTGGAGGCGGCCGCGCTGGCCGCCCGTACCGGGCTGCTCGACCGGGCCGGACCGCCGCCCGCGTAAGGCGGCGCCCCCGTAGGCGCCCCGTGGGGCGCTCGTGTGAGGCGCTCGTGTGAGGTCCCCGGGCAGGGCGCCCGCGCGCGGGACGGCCCGCCCCGATTTCCCCGCAGCCGCGGAATCGGGTAAGCCAGAGGCGGACAGGCTGCGCGTGGTGCGCGGCGGTGCGACTGCGAGAGTGAGCTACGCGAGTGAGCAAGTATCTGGTCACCGGCGGCGCCGGATACGTGGGCAGCGTGGTGGCCGCCCATCTTCTGGAGGCCGGCCACGAGGTCACGGTCCTCGACAACCTCTCCACCGGCTTCCGCGCGGGCGTCCCCGCCGGTGCCGCCTTCATCGAGGGCGACATCAGGGACGCCGCGCAGCACCTGGACTCCTCCTACGAGGCGGTGCTGCACTTCGCCGCCTTCTCGCAGGTCGGCGAGTCCGTGGTGAACCCGGGCAAGTACTGGGAGAACAACGTCGGCGGCACCATGGCGCTGCTGGCCGCCATGCGCGGGGCCGGGGTCCGCAAGCTGGTCTTCTCCTCCACCGCCGCCACCTACGGCGAGCCCGAGGCCACGCCCATCACCGAGTCCATGCCGACCGCGCCGACCAACCCGTACGGCGCGTCCAAGCTGGCCGTGGACCACATGATCACCGGCGAGTGCGCCGCGCACGGCCTGGCCGCGGTCTCGCTGCGCTACTTCAACGTGGCGGGCGCGTACGGGGAGTACGGCGAGCGGCACGACCCGGAGAGCCACCTCATCCCGCTGGTCCTCCAGGTGGCCCTCGGGCAGCGCGAGGCCATCTCGGTGTTCGGCGACGACTACCCGACCCCGGACGGCACCTGCATCCGCGACTACATCCACGTCGCCGACCTCGCCGAGGCCCACCTGCTGGCCCTGGACGGCGCCGCCGAGGGCACGCACCTGATCTGCAACCTGGGCAACGGCAACGGGTTCTCCGTGCGCGAGGTCATCGAGACCGTCCGCAAGGTCACCGGCCACGAGATCCCCGAGGTGGTCTCGGCCCGGCGGGCCGGCGACCCGGCCGTGCTGGTCGCCTCCGCCCG
Organism: Streptomyces sp. NPDC051211; assembly: GCF_040689505.1. Taxonomy (NCBI): domain Bacteria; kingdom Bacillati; phylum Actinomycetota; class Actinomycetes; order Kitasatosporales; family Streptomycetaceae; genus Streptomyces; species Streptomyces sp. NPDC051211. Next base: position 19,993 of record NZ_JBFBAV010000010.1, on the reverse strand, counting down.
CGCCGCGCACGAGAAGCTCGGCTGGACGCCCCGCCGCCCGGACCTCGCGGCGATCGTCTCGGACGCGTGGGAGTTCACCCGGCGCCGCCGCGCCGAGCAGGACTGAGCAGGGTCGAAGGAGGCCCGGGCAGGGGCTGAACTCAGGGCGTACGGCCCCGGCGCGCGCGACAGCGTGTGCGCCGGGGCCTTGCCATGTGCGCGGGCGCCCGGCGCGTACACGCTGCGTGAAATGCCCCGCGTGCAACTGCCCGTGGCACGCGCCTGGCCCCAAACCGGGTTCAGGCCCGCCGAGATGGGCAGATTTCGGCCATCCGAAAGCCCGCCTGAGGCCGCCGCACCGGAAAACGGCAAGGAAAACTTCTGCTATTCGGCCAACCGTGGGCCGCCCACCCCCCTACGCTGATGCGTGACACCGGTGGGGGCCGGTGTTGATTCAGGGGTCGAGACAAGTCGGGTACGACGTCCGGTCCGGGGTAGTGCAGTGATGTTGCGGCGGCGGCCGCGGCGACTGCGGATCACCGGATCCCGGGCGTCGTACCCGCCGTCGTCCGTTCCCCGACCCTTGGGGGTGTCTGTGGTGCGTATCCGGGTTCTCGTAGTGGACGATCACCGAATTTTTGCCGAGTCTCTCGCCGCCGCGCTCGCGGCCGAGCCGGACGTGGACGTGTCCGCGGCCGGCAGCGGCCCTGCGGCGCTGCGCTGTCTGGAACGGGGCGCGGCCGAGGGCCGCCGCTTCGACGTCCTGCTGGTCGACGCCGACCTCGGCGCCGTCGCCGGGGCGGGCACCGGGGCCGGTACCGTACCGGCCCAGCGCGAGTCGGGCTCCGGCCCGCCCGCCCAGCCGGGCCCGCCCGGCGCCACCGGAGACGGGATCGCGCTCGTCGCGGGCGTCCGTACTGCCTATCCGGCCGTCCGTACGGTCGTCCTGGCCGAACGCGACGAGCCGCGCCGGGCCGCGCTGGCCCTGCAGGCCGGGGCCACCGGCTGGGTGGCCAAGGACTGCTCGCTGTCCCGGCTGCTCGCGGTGATCCGGGGCGTGCTCCGCGAGGAGACGCACCTGCCGCCCGCGCTGCTCACCGGGGTGCTGCGGGAGCTGACGGCGGCGCGCAAGCACCGCACCGACAGCGAGCGGCTGGTCGAGTCGCTGACCCCGCGCGAGCACGAGGTGCTGCGCTGCATGGTGGCCGGGCTGGGCCGGAAGGACGTGGCCGCGCGGCTGTTCCTGTCCCCGCACACCGTCCGCACCCACATGCAGAACGTGCTGGGCAAACTCGGCGTGCACTCCACCCTGGCGGCCGTGGCACTGGCCCGCCGGGCGGGCGTACGGCCGGCCGACCTGGTGCCGGGACCGGCGTCGGGGCTAGCCGGGGACGTTGTCGAACGGAGCGGTCAACTGGCGTAGCAGCGCGGCCAGATCGCCGCGCTGCGCCCGGGACAGCTGGGCCAGGATCGCCCGCTCCTGGGCGAGCAGTCCGGCCAGGGCCTGGTCGGCCGCCTCGCGCCCCTCGGGGGTCAGGCGGACCAGGACCCCCCGCCGGTCGCTGGGGTCGGGCAGCCGTTCGACGAGGCCCTTCTTGGCGAGCCGGTCGATGCGGTTGGTCATGGTGCCGGAGGTGACCAGCGTCTGGGTCAGGAGCTGGCCGGGGGAGAGCTGGTAGGGCGCGCCGGCGCGGCGCAGCGAGGTCAGGACGTCGAACTCCCAGGGCTCCAGTCCGTGCTCGGAGAAGGCGATCCGGCGGGCCCGGTCGAGGTGGCGCGCGAGCCGCGAGACCCGGCTGAGCACTTCGAGCGGTTCCACGTCGAGGTCAGGGCGCTCCCGCCGCCATGCCGCGACCAGTCGGTCGACCTCGTCCTCCATGCCGATCATTGTAAGGGGTCTGTCGACATGAAGTCTCTTGACGTCAAGATATATTTTGCGCCACCCTGGGCATGGAGGGGGCCGGAGAAGCTTCCGTTTCCACCCGGCTCCGCCAGTAGGGAGGCTCGAACATGCATTCCGATATCGCGCCTGGCCCATGCCCCACGGCCACCGTCGAAGAGCAGACCCCCACAGCTCACCCCACCGCTCACCCCACCACTCCCGCCGCCGTCCCCTCCGCGGCCGCCCCGCCCGCACCGCCGACCTGGGACCCCCAGCAATACCTTCGGCACGCGGGCCATCGCACCCGGCCCTTCCTGGACCTCCTCGCCCGGATACCCGATCTTCCCGCCCGGCCCGCCCGCATCGCCGACCTCGGCTGCGGACCCGGCAACGTCACCGCCCTGCTCGCCGACCGCTGGCCCGAAGCCCGCATCACCGGCTACGACCTCTCCCCGGAGATGCTCCACCGCGCCGACCGCGAGCACGCCGGCCCCACCTCCGGCGGCGGCACCCTCGACTTCCGCCGCGCCGACCTGGCCACCTGGGTACCCGAGGAGACCTACGACCTGATCGTCTCCAACGCCGCCCTCCAATGGGTCCCCGGCCACCCCGGCTCCTTCGCCGCCTGGATCAACGGCCTGCGCCCCGGCGGCACCTTCGCCTTCCAGATCCCCGGCAACTTCACCGCCCCCAGCCACGCGCTGCTCGCCACCCTCTGCGACGCCCCGCGCTGGCGCAGCCGGCTGGCCGGCCACGGCGCCCGATACATCCACCTGCTCGAACCCGGCGAATACCTGGCCCGCTTCACCGAACTCGGCTGCGTCGCCGACATCTGGGAGACCACTTACCACCAGTTGCTGTCCGGCCCCGACCCGGTCCTGGAATGGGTCAAGGGCACCGCCCTGCGGCCCGTCCTCACCGCCCTCGGCGACGACCACGAGGCCGTGGACGAATTCCTGCTCCAGTACCGGGACATGCTCCGCGGCGCCTACCCGCAAGGCCCCCGCGGCACCGTCTTCCCGTTCCGGCGCATCTTCGCCGTCGCCCGCAAGGAGGCCTGACCCGTGCTGAGTTCCGTCGACCACGTCCAATTGGCCGCACCACCCGGCTCCGAGGACCTGCTGCGCACGTACTACACCGGGGTACTGGGCATGACCGAGGTCCCCAAACCGCCGGTCCTGGCGGCCCGCGGCGGCTGCTGGTTCGCGGCCGGACCCGTGCAGCTCCACCTGGGCGTGGAGGAGGACTTCCGCCCCGCCCGCAAAGCCCACCCCGGCCTGCGGGTGACCGGCATCGAGGTGTACGCACGACGGCTGGAGGAGCGCGGCGCGAAGGTGGTCTGGGACGACAACCTGCCGGGCCACCGCCGCTTCTACTCCGAGGACCCGGTCGGCAACCGGCTGGAGTTCCTGGAGCCGGTCGGGGAGCCGACGGGATGAGCGCGCACCGGTTATGACGCGGCGGCGCCCCGCCACCGGAAGAACCGGTGACGGGGCGCCGCCATTTGCTGCCGTACCAGCCGTACCAGCCGTACTGGACCTGCTCGGCCCACCGGCCGGGCTAGTTGAACTGGGTGTACGTGTTCCAGCCCTGCGCCAGCCACTCGCGGCCCGCGAAGGTGTGGGCACCGCCCCAGCCCTGGGCGCGGTAGAGCCACATCGTGCCGCTGGAGTCCCGCGCGATCAGGTCCGCGCGGCCGTCGCCGTTGAGGTCACCGGGGACCGCGATCCCGCTGTAGCCGTTCCAGCCGTGGCTGTACCACTCGCGCGCACCGAAGGGCGCGGAGGCCTTGCCGGTGCCCTTGTAGACGTACAGGTGCCCGTCGTGGGCCGCGGCCACGATGTCCGGGCGGCCGTCGCCGGAGATGTCCCCGCCACCGACGATGGTCTTGTACGTGTTCCAGCCCGCGCCGATCTTGACCGGGGTGCCGAAGGAGATCCCGTCGCCCCAGCCCGGGCGCAGCCACAGGTTGCCCCAGGTGTCGCGGCTGAGCAGGTCGCCCTTGCCGTCGCCGTTGAGGTCGCCGGGGCCGACCACCAGGTTGGTGTGGGCGAAGTCGCCCTTGACCTTGACGTCCTTGAGGAGGTTGGTCAGGGTGCCGGTGGCCGGGTCCCAGCTGAGCATGTGGGCCCAGTTGATCTTGTCGAGGCCGGCGGCGTTGACCACCGCGGTGCCGGCCGGCCACGGAGCCTGGTCGAAGCGCTCGTCGCCGAACCGGCCGTTGGTCTTGTTGGAGTGCTGGTAGTGCGTGTTCGTGCCGTCCACCGCGAACACGCCGTGCTTGCCGTAGACCGGGGTGACGCCGGAGTTGACGACCAGATCCGAATTGGTCCAGCCGGAGCCCGAGTGCTGCCGCCCGGCGAACTTGCCGTTGCCCTGGGAGGCGTAGAAGTACAGCGTGCCGCCCGGGGTGACGGCGTACAGGTCGGCCTTGCCGTCGCCGGTCTGGTCGTCGGCGGCGACGATCTTGCCGTAGACGTTCCAGCCGCCGCCGACCCAGGTGCGGGCCTTGAAGGGGGCGGTGGTGCTGCCGGTCCCCTTGTAGTAGTACAGGTGGCCGTCGGGGCTCTTGGCGAGCAGGTCGGCGATGCCGTCGGCGTCGACGTCGTTGGCGCCGACGATCTGGTCGTAGATGCCCCAGCCGCTGCCGACCTTGACCCGGCCCGCGAAGGGCTCGCCGGTGGACGCGCCGGTGGCGCGGTACAGGTACAGGTCGCCGCCGGGCGTGCGGGCCAGCAGGTCGCCGCGGCCGTCCTTGGTCAGGTCGCCGGCCGCGATGAGCTTGTTGTAGACCTGCCAGCCGTAGCCGGTCCAGGTGGGAGCCTGGGAGGCGGTGCCGTACGCCTGGTGCATCGACAGCTTGCCGTCGTAGGACCACTGCAGGAACTCGGTGCCCCAGCCGCCGCGGATGTTGCCGACCGCGACGATGTCGCGGACCGTCTCCTGCGCGTCGCCGGAGACCGTGTACTTGCTGCTGCTGCCGTCACCGCTGGTCAGGTTGGCGGAGCTCCAGCCGTGGTGGCCGCGCGAGAGGATGTCGGTCCAGCCGTCCCCGTCCAGGTCCAGGCGCGGCTTGGCGGCCTTGAACGCGTACGTGGACGCGCCCGGGGCGGAGCCCAGGCTCTGCGGCCGGGCCGGGCGGTCGAGCTTGGCGACCGGGGCCTCGGAAGGCTTGATCACCGGCTTGTCCGAGCCCTGGGGCGCGGCCATGGCCGGACCGGCCGAGAGGAGCGTGCCCGCGGCGACGGCGAGGGCGGTGCAGGCCGCGATGCGGCCGAGGCGCTGGGAGCGCGAAGAAGACAAAGGTTCCCCCTGGAGCGTGAGGTGGAACCGGGTGGAAGTCGACACCCACGGGCGCGCGTCAAAAGGACGCAAGGCGGCGCGGCGAATTCGAAATTCCCCCCCGGGAAAGTGATCGAAGACTATCCGCGGGCCTGATGAGGCAGAAGAGGTTTTCCGTACAACCTTTGGCTGACCCCGGCTGTCGGCGCCGGCCGTCTTCCGGAACGGGCTGCGCCCCGCCACCGGAGGACCGGTGGCGGGGCGCAGTGAGGCGCCGATCGGGCAGGCGCGAACCGCTAGTTGAAGCTCTTGTAGATGTTCCAGTTCGCGTCGATCCAGTGGCGGCTGTTGAAGGTGTGGGTGCCGCCCCAGCCGGTCGCGGTGTAGCCGTACAGGTTGCCCTTGCCGTCGCGGGCGACCAGGTCGGCGCGGCCGTCACCGTTGATGTCACCCGGCGCGGCGATGGCGTTGTAGCCGTTCCAGCCGCTGCCGATCCACTGGCGCTCGCCGAACGGCGCCTTGGCGTTGCCGGTGCCCGGGTGGATGTAGAGGTTGCCGTTCCAGTCGTGGCCGACGATGTCGGTGCGGCCGTCGCCGTTGATGTCGCCGGCGCCGACGATCGCCTTGTAGGTGTTCCAGTAGGGGCCGATCCAGGTGGGCGCCGAGAAGTCGACGCCGTTGTTCTTGCCGGCCTTCAGGTAGAGGTTGCCCCAGATGTCGCGGGTCAGCAGGTCGCCCTTGCCGTCGCCGGTGAGGTCGCCGGGGCCCACCACCAGGTCGGTGTTGGTGTAGTCGCCCGACACGTCCAGCCCGCGGGTCACGTTCGTCAGGACGGAGCCGTTCAGGCTGAGCTTGTGGCCCCAGTTCAGCGGGTCCAGGCCCGCGGCGTTGGCCAGCTTGCCCGTCGCCGGGAAGGCGTTCCAGCCGCCGCTGGTGTAGCGCCCCGGCGCGAACTTGCCGTTGGTCTGGTTGAGGTGGCCGTACGCGGTGTTCGACTCGTCGACGCCGTACACGCCGTGCTTGCCGTACACCGGGGTGATGCCCTGGCCGACCATGATCTCGTCGTTGACCGCGCCGCTGCCGATCAGGTAGCGGGGGTGGAACTTGCCGACGCCCTTGCCGACGTACAGGTACACGTCACCGGAGTGCGTGATCGCGACCAGCTCGGCGCGGCCGTCGCCGTCGACGTCGTCGATCGCGACGATCTTGTTGTACGCGTTCCAGCCGCCGCCGACCCAGGCGCGGGCCTTGAACGGGGCGGAGGCGGAGCCGGTCCCCTTGTAGTAGTACAGGTTGCCGTCGGGCTTCTTGGCGATCAGGTCGGCGATGCCGTCGGCGTCGAGGTCGTTGGTGCCGACGATCTGGTCGTAGGCGCCCCAGCCGCTGCCGACCTTGACCCGGCCCGCGAACGGCTCGCCGGTCGCGTTGCCGGTGCCCTTGTACAGGTAGAGGTCGCCGGCGGGGGTGCGGGCGAGCAGGTCCGGACGGCCGTCCTTGTTCAGGTCGCCGGCGCCGATGACGCGGTTGTAGATCTGCCAGCCGTACCCGGTCCAGGTCGGAGCCGCGGTGCCGGTCTTGTTGGCCTGGTGCAGCGAGAGGCGTCCGTCCGCGGCCAGCTGGAGGACCTCGGGCGCCCGGGTGCCACGGACGTTGCCGACGGCGATGATGTCCTTGACGGTCTCGCGGTCGTCGTTCCAGAACGTGTACGCGCCGTCGCTGCCGGTGGACAGGGAGACCGCGCCGTAGCCGCCGACGTTGCGGAACAGCCAGTCGCTCTGGCCGTCGGCGTCGATGTCGAGGCGGACCTTGCCGCCCGAACCGACGAACGTGGACGCGCCCGGCGCGGCCTCGCCCTTGGCGGCGGCCACGCCCTCGCGCAGCTTCGCCTGCGAGGGCGTCGTGGAGTCGGCGGCCGCAGCCGGCTTGTCGGCCGCGGCGGCGGGCGCGGCGGCGAGCAGCGTGCCCGCGGACAGGGCGAGCGCGGTGCAGGCCGCGATGCGGCCCAGACGCTGGGAGCGCGAAGAAGACAAAGGGGTTCCCCCTGGATCGTGCAGGTGAAACCGGGTGGAAGTCGACACTCGTGGGCCCGCGGAACCATGGGCAGCGCGACGAATGGATCATTCCCCCCCGGGAAAGTACTCGAAGGCTATCCGCGCGTTTCCCGAGGTAGAAGAGGTTTTCCGTACAACCTTTCGCCGACTCCGCAGTCGGCGCGGCGCTCCGGCAGGACCGGACGGCCCGCCGGTGCCGCTGCACCCGCATCAGCTCTTGCGGTGCCCCACCAGACGGGGCTTCGCCTCCAGCCCGTCCAGCCCGTGCCAGGCCAGATTGACCAGGTGGGCCGCGACTTCGGCCTTCTTCGGGCGGCGGGTCTCCAGCCACCACTGGCCGGTCAGCGCCACCATGCCCACCAGCGCCTGTGCGTACAGCGGGGCCAGCTTCGGGTCGAAGCCGCGGGCTTTGAACTCCAGCCCGAGGATGTCCTCCACCTGGGTGGCGATATCGCTGATCAGCGAGGCGAACGTACCCGTCGACTGGGCCACCGGGGAGTCCCGGACGAGGATCCGGAAGCCGTCCGTATAGCTCTCGATGTAGTCCAGCAGGGCGAAGGCCGCCTGCTCCAGCAGCTCACGCGGATGCCCGGCGGTCAGCGCCCCGGTCACCCCTTCCAGCAGCTGCCGCATCTCCCGGTCCACGACGACCGCGTACAGGCCTTCCTTGCCGCCGAAGTGCTCGTACACCACCGGCTTGGAAACGCCGGCCTTCGCCGCGATCTCCTCGACCGAGGTGCCCTCGAAACCCTTCTCCGCGAACAGCGCGCGACCGATGTCCAGCAGTTGCTGGCGCCGCTCGGCGCCCGTCATCCGGACCCGGCGGCCACGCCGGGGCTTGTCGCTGCTGGAGGTGCTGCCGTCGATCGCCACGTCACCCATCATGCCGGGTTCGCGCTCTTTTCCCGGCGCCGGGAGTCGATCCTGGCCCCGGTCGGCCAGCGGACGTCCGTCGCCCACCCGAACACCTCGAACCAGCGGATCAGCCGGGCACTGGAATCCACCTGGCCGCGCAGCACCCCGTGCCGGGCCGAGGTCGGGTCCGCGTGGTGCAGGTTGTGCCAGGACTCCCCGCACGACAGCACCGCCAGCCACCACACGTTGCCGGACCGGTCCCGGGACTTGAAGGGCCGCTTGCCCACCGCGTGGCAGATCGAGTTGATGGACCAGGTCACGTGGTGCAGCAGCGCCACCCGCACCAGGGAGCCCCAGAAGAACGCGGTGAACGCGCCCCACCAGGACATCGTCACCAGACCGCCCACCAGCGGCGGGATGGCCAGCGACAGCATCGTCCACCAGATGAAGTCGCGCGAGATCCGCCGGATCGCCGGATCCTTGATCAGATCGGGCGCGTACTTCTGCTGATCGGTCTGCTCCTCGTCGAACAGCCAGCCGATGTGCGCCCACCACAGGCCCTTCATCAGCGCCGGCAGCGTCTCGCCGAACCGCCACGGGGAATGCGGGTCGCCCTCGTGGTCCGAGTACTTGTGGTGCTTGCGGTGGTCCGCCACCCAGCGCACCAGCGGCCCCTCCACCGCCATCGAACCCGCGACGGCCAGGGCGATCCGCAGCGGCCGCTTCGCCTTGAAGGAGCCGTGCGTGAAGTAGCGGTGGAAACCGATGGTGATCCCGTGGCAGGCCAGGAAGTACATGAAGACCATCAGGCCGAGGTCCAGCCAGCTCACCCCCCACCCCCAGGCCAGCGGAACCGCCGCGAGCAGCGCCACGAAGGGGACGGTGATGAAGAACAGCAGCGCGAGCTGTTCGATCGAACGCTTGTTCTCGCCGCCTAGGGTGGCGGACACCGGCGGACCGCCGGCCCCCTCCGGGGTCTCTTCGATCAGGTCGGGACTGAGGGTCATGGGGCGTCCCCTGGGGGTGAGGAGTCGGCGGGCGCCAGGGCTACGGATCCGTAACCTACGGCAACGTAAGTATGGCAAACACCAGGCACGCGGCAAGAGCACCCCAACGCCGGAACCCACCACCCTGCCGGCGGCACGCCAGCGTGCTGCCACCAGCCTTTGACCAGGCACCTCGCCCGGCCACCTATCCTTGTGTCGTCGGACAGCGCGGTCCGCACGGGCAGCCCGAGCTGCGCAACAGGAGCGGCACCGCCGCGCGCACCCGGGAGACCCACTCCCAGTAGCGCTCGACACACTGCAAGGAGCCGCACCTGTGAGCAGTGCCGACCAGTCCACCCCGAACGCAGAGCTGCGCGCGGACATCCGCCGCCTCGGCGACCTCCTCGGCGAGACCCTCGTCCGCCAGGAAGGCCACGAACTCCTCGACCTCGTCGAACAGGTCCGGGCACTCACCCGCACCAACGGCGAAGCCGCCGCCGAGCTGCTCGGCAACACCGACCTCGAGACCGCCGCCAAGCTGGTCCGGGCCTTCTCCACCTACTTCCACCTCGCCAACGTCACCGAACAGGTACACCGCGGCAAGGAACTCCGCGCCCACCGCGCGGCCGAAGGCGGCCTGCTCGCCCGCACCGCCGACATGCTCAAGTACGCCGACCCCGACCACCTGCGCGAAACGGTCAAGAACCTCAACGTCCGCCCCGTCTTCACCGCACACCCCACCGAGGCCGCCCGCCGCAGCGTCCTCAACAAGCTGCGCCGCATCGCCGCCCTCCTCGAAGAGCCGGTCACCGGCCCCGGCGACCGCCGCCGCCACGACCTCCGCCTCGCCGAGAACATCGACCTCGTCTGGCAGACCGACGAACTCCGCGTCGTCCGCCCCGAACCCGCCGACGAGGCCCGCAACGCCATCTACTACCTCGACGAGCTGCACGCCGGCGCCGTCGGCGACGTACTCGAAGACCTCGCCGCCGAACTCCAGCGCGTCGGCATCGAGATCCCCGCCGGCACCCGCCCCCTCACCTTCGGCACCTGGATCGGCGGCGACCGCGACGGCAACCCCAACGTCACCCCCGAGGTCACCCGCGACGTGCTGATCCTCCAGCACGAGCACGGCATCACCGACGCCCTCGAACTCATCGACTTCCTCCGCGGACTCCTCTCCAACTCCATCCGCTACACCGGAGCCACCGAGGAACTCCTCGCCTCCCTCCAGGCCGACCTGGAACGCCTCCCCGAGATCAGCCCCCGCTACAAGCGGCTGAACGCCGAGGAGCCCTACCGCCTCAAGGCCACCTGCATCCGGCAGAAGCTCGTCAACACCCGCGAGCGCCTCGCCAAGGGCACCCCCCACGAGGAAGGCCGCGACTACCTCGGCACCGCCGAGCTCCTCACCGACCTCACCCTCATCCAGACCTCCCTGCGCGAACACCGCGGCGCCCTCTTCGCCGACGGCCGCATGGACCGCACCATCCGCACCCTCGCCGCCTTCGGCCTCCAGCTCGCCACCATGGACGTACGCGAACACGCCGACGCCCACCACCACGCCCTCGGCCAGCTCTTCGACCGGCTCGGCGAGGAATCCTGGCGCTACGCCGACATGCCCCGCGACTACCGCGGCAAGCTCCTCGCCAAGGAACTCCGCTCGCGCCGCCCCCTGGCCCCCACCCCGGCCCCCCTCGACGCCGCCGGCCAGAAGACCCTCGGCGTCTTCCTCGCCATCAAGGACGCCTTCGAGAAGTTCGGCCCCGAGGTCATCGAGTCCTACATCATCTCGATGTGCCAGGGCGCCGACGACGTCTTCGCCGCCGCCGTCCTCGCCCGCGAAGCCGGCCTCATCGACCTCCACGGCGGCTGGGCCAAGATCGGCATCGTCCCGCTCCTGGAAACCACCGACGAGCTCCGCGCCGCCGACGTCATCCTCGACGAGATGCTCGCCGACCCCTCCTACCGGCGCCTGGTCTCCCTCCGCGGCGACGTCCAGGAAGTCATGCTCGGCTACTCCGACTCCTCCAAGTTCGGCGGCATCACCACCAGCCAGTGGGAGATCCACCGCGCCCAGCGGCGCCTGCGCGACGTCGCCCACCGCTACGGCGTCCGCCTCCGCCTCTTCCACGGCCGCGGCGGCACCGTCGGCCGCGGCGGCGGCCCCTCCCACGACGCGATCCTCGCCCAGCCCTGGGGCACCCTCGAAGGCGAGATCAAGGTCACCGAACAGGGCGAGGTCATCTCCGACAAGTACCTGGTGCCCTCGCTGGCCCGCGAGAACCTCGAACTGACCGTCGCCGCCACCCTGCAGGCCTCCGCCCTGCACACCGCGCCCCGCCAGTCCGACGAAGCCCTCGCCCGCTGGGACGCGGCCATGGACACCGTCTCCGACGCCGCCCACGCCGCCTACCGCCGCCTCGTCGAGGACCCCGACCTGCCCGCGTACTTCTTCGCGGCCACGCCGGTGGACCAGCTCGCCGACCTCCACCTCGGCTCCCGGCCCTCCCGCCGACCCGACTCCGGCGCCGGCCTCGACGGCCTCCGCGCCATCCCCTGGGTCTTCGGCTGGACCCAGTCCCGGCAGATCGTCCCCGGCTGGTACGGCGTCGGATCCGGCCTCAAGGCCCTCCGCGAAGCCGGCCAGGACGACGTACTCGCCGAAATGGGCGAACGCTGGCACTTCTTCCGCAACTTCCTGTCCAACGTCGAAATGACCCTGGCCAAGACCGACCTGCGGATCGCCCGCCACTACGTCGACACCCTCGTCCCCGAGCACCTCAAGCACGTCTTCGCGACCATCGAGGCCGAACACGCCCTCACCGTCAGCGAAGTACTCCGCATCACCGGCGGCGAAAAGCTCCTGGACTCCAACCCCGTCCTCCAGCAGACCTTCGCCGTCCGCGACGCCTACCTCGACCCCATCTCCTACCTCCAGGTCTCCCTGCTGGCCCGTCAGCGCGCCGCCGCGGCCGCCGGAGAAGAACCCGACCCGCTGCTCGCCCGAGCCCTGCTCCTCACCGTCAACGGCGTCGCCGCCGGCCTGCGCAACACCGGCTGACCCACGCCGCACCACCATGCGGAAGGCCCCCGCACCAACTCGGTGCGGGGGCCTTCCGTTCGTCGTTCCGCTCCGGCCTACTGGGCCCGGCGGCGGCGCACCATCAGCAGCGCACCCGCGCCGACCAGGGCCGCAGCCAGCGCCGCGATCAGCCCGACCGGCGTGTCGGAACCCGTCTCCGCCAGGTCACCGTCCACCGGAGCCGCGGAGGACGAGCCCGACGGCGCCGGAGCCGCCGAGGACGGGGCGCCGCTCGGCGACTGCGAGACGCCCGCACCCGGCTTGCCCGGCACGGTCGCCGGTGCACCGGCGGACGGGCTGCCCGACGCCGGGGCCGACACCGTGGGCGAAGCCGTGACGGACGGAGAACCGCTCGGGGTGACCGACGGCGTGCCCGACGGGGCCTTGCCCGGGCAGGTGTGGGACAGGTTGAACCACTTCACGGGGTCACCCTCGACCTCGGCAGTGGCCGACACCAGCTTCGCCCCGGGCACGGAGGCCGCGTACGCGTGCTTGTCGGACGGCGGACCGAAGTCCGTGATCACCTGCTGCCCGCCGGGCTCGAAGGTGACCGTCAGCTTGGTGAAGACCGTCGTGTTGCCCGGCAGCACGAAGTGCCAGCCGTCCTTGGTCGCGGGTATGTCCGCGCACTTCGCCTCGTTGCTCACGCCCTTCGAGGTGGCGGTGAGGGGCAGCGGCTGGTGGATGCCGACGGTGGAACCGTCGGCCGCGAACGCCGGACCGGCACTCACGGCGAGGACGAGCGAGGCCGCGGCGGCGGCCCAACGCAGGGGGGAAGAAGGCATGGTGGTACCTCTGACACGGGTGAGCGGGAATGAGCCGTGGGGGGTGGCGGCTCAGCATCGTGAGATCCGGCCACCCCGGTCAAGAGGCATCCGATGAGATTCGTGCGCAGTTGGAGCCCTGCGTTCCGATTGTCCCGGGTAACGATCAGGCGTTGTACGCAGACTGCGCCCGCTCCAGCCCCTCCAGAACCAGACACTCCACCGCATCCGCCGACCGGTCCACGAACCAGTCCAGCTCCTTGCGCTCCGACGAAGAGAAGTCCTTCAGCACGAAATCCGCCACCTGCATCCGGCCCGGCGGACGCCCGATCCCACACCGCACCCGGTGATAGTCCGGCCCCAGCGACTTCGTCATCGACTTCAGACCGTTGTGCCCGTTGTCCCCGCCGCCCAGCTTCAGCCGCAGCGTCGCATAGTCGATGTCCAGCTCGTCATGGACGGCGACGATCCGGTCCACCGGCACCTTGTAGAAGTCCCGCAGAGCCGTCACCGGCCCACCCGACAGATTCATGAACGACATCGGCTTCGCCAGCACCACCCGCCGGTTCGCCGGCCCCGGCGGACCGATCCGGCCCTCCACCACCTGCGCCCGCGCCTTGTGCGCCTTGAACCGGCCACCGATCCGCTCCGCCAGCAGATCCGCCACCATGAAACCGATGTTGTGGCGATTGCCCGCGTACTCGCCGCCCGGATTGCCCAGGCCCACGATCAGCCAGGGAGTCGTCGCATCGTCGTCAGCCATCGAAAGCTCCTCGAAAACAGGGACGACCGCCGTCCCGCTCCAGTGGAGCAGGACGGCGGTCGGTCGGCAAAACCCGGAAGAGGGAGAGGCTCAGGCCTCGGTGCCCTCGGCCTCGGTCTCGGCAGCCGGCTCCTCGGCCTGCGGGGCGACGATCTGCAGAACGGGGGTCTCACCGTCGACGGCCAGGGTCGCACCGGCCGGCAGGACCAGGTCCTTGGCGTGCACGGTGGCGCCGGCCTCGAGGCCCGCGATGGAGACGGTCACGGCCTCCGGAAGGTGCGTGGCCTCGGCCTCGATGGAGATCGTGGTCAGCAGGGTCTCCAGCATGTTGCTGCCGGCGGCCAGCTCGCCCTCGGTGTGAACCGGAACCTCGACGGTGACCTTCTCGCCCTTCTTGACGATCAGGAAGTCGACGTGGGTGATGACCGGCTTCAGCGGGTGACGCTGCACGGCCTTCGGGATGACCAGCTCGGTGCCGTCGCCCGCGATGTCCAGGGAGATCAGGACGTTCGGGGTCTTCAGCGCCATCATCAGACCGTGGGCCTCGACGTTGACGTGCTTCGGGTCCTGGCCGTGGCCGTAGATGACCGCGGGGGTCTGGGCGGCGCGACGGGCCTGGCGGGCGGAGCCCTTGCCGAAGGTGGTGCGGGTCTCGGCGGAAAGCTTGACCTCGGACATGCTCACTCCTCGTGGGGTGACGAACGAACGGACACAGTCACCCGGCCAGAAAACGGCCTGCTACGAAGAGCGCGTCGATAACGGAGCACCGGCACCCGAAACAGGTGCGGCCTCCCTCGCCGAGCAACTCGAAGAGTCTACCCGGCCGGAAGGCCGCACCCCAAAAGGATCTACCCGAGCGCCGGACCGCCGGACTACCGGACGCGCCCGACTACCGGACCTACTGCTGTTCCTCGAACAGCGAGGTCACGGAACCGTCCTCGAACACCTCACGCACCGCACGGGCGATCATCGGGGCGATCGACAGCACCGTGATCTTGTCGAGCTCCAGGTCCGACGGATCCGGCAGGGTGTTCGTGAACACGAACTCACTGACCTTCGAGTTCTTCAGACGATCGGCCGCCGGGCCGGACAGGATGCCGTGCGTGGCCGTCACGATGACGTCCTCCGCGCCGTGCGCGAACAGCGCATCGGCCGCGGCGCAGATCGTGCCACCGGTGTCGATCATGTCGTCCACCAGCACACAGACGCGGCCCTTGACCTCACCGACGACCTCGTGGACGGTCACCTGATTGGCGACGTCCTTGTCACGGCGCTTGTGCACGATCGCCAGCGGCGCGTCCAGCCGGTCGCACCACCGGTCCGCCACCCGCACACGACCGGCGTCCGGAGAGACGATCGTCAGCTTCGAGCGGTCCACCTTGGCGCCCATGTAGTCCGCCAGCACGTTCAGCGCCGACAGGTGATCCACCGGACCGTCGAAGAAGCCCTGGATCTGGTCCGTGTGCAGGTCGACCGTCAGGATCCGGTCCGCACCCGCCGTCTTCAGCAGATCGGCGACCAGACGGGCCGAGATCGGCTCCCGCCCCTTGTGCTTCTTGTCCTGACGGGCATACCCGTAGGACGGCACGATCACCGTGATGGAGCGCGCCGACGCGCGCTTCAGCGCGTCGATCATGATCAGCTGCTCCATGACCCACTTGTTGATCGGAGCCGTGTGGCTCTGGATCACGAAGCAGTCGGCGCCGCGCGCGGACTCCTCGAAACGAACGTAGATCTCACCGTTCGCGAAGTCGAAAGCCTTGGTCGGCACGAGGTCGACACCAAGCTGGTGCGCGACCTCCTCGGCCAGCTCGGGGTGGGCGCGGCCGGAGAAGAGCATCAGCTTCTTCTCGCCGGTCGTCTTGATCCCGGTCACAGCACAGTCTCCTCAGACGTGTTGAAAGCTGCTCGCCCCCACGTGCGTCCGTCCCGCACATGGTGAGCCAGCCGAATTGCGTGCACCTACCACGGTACGCCGTCTCCGACGCACCTGTTTCCGGTCAGTTGTCGCCCGAGTCCGAATCGTCGGCCGACTGAGCCGCCTGCGCAGCCGCACTTCCCGGACGCTTGCGAGCCACCCAGCCCTCGATATTCCGCTGCTGGCCACGGGCCACAGCCAGCGCACCGGGCGGCACATCCTTGGTGATCACCGAGCCGGCAGCGGTGTACGCGCCGTCCCCGATGGTGACAGGCGCCACAAACATGTTGTCCGAGCCCGTCTTGCAATGCGAGCCGACGGTCGTGTGGTGCTTGTGCTCACCGTCGTAGTTCACGAACACACTGGCCGCACCGATGTTCGTGTACTCGCCAATGGTCGCGTCACCGACATAGGAAAGGTGCGGAACCTTCGTCCCCTCGCCGATGGTCGCGTTCTTCATCTCCACGTACGTGCCGGCCTTGGCCTTCGTACCGAGCCGCGTACCCGGCCGCAGATACGCGAACGGACCCACGCTCGCCGAATCCCCGACCACCGCACCGTCCGCCACCGTGTTGTCCACCCGCGCCGACACACCCACCACGGTGTCCTTCAGCCGCGTGTTCGGACCCACCTCGGCACCCTCGCCGATCCGGGTCTCACCCAGCAGCTGGGTCCCCGGATGCACCACGGCGTCCTGCCCGAAGCTGACCGTCACATCAACGAACGTACTGCCCGGGTCGACCACCGTCACGCCCGCCAGCATCGCCCGCTCCAGCAGCCGCGCGTTCAGCAGCGCGCGCGCCTCCGCCAGCTGCACCCGGTTGTTGATCCCCAGGATTTCCCGGTGATCCCCGCCGACGGCCGCCCCCACCCGGTGCCCGGCCTCCCGCAGGATCCCCAGCACATCCGTGAGGTACTCCTCGCCCTGGCTGTTGTCCGTACGGACCTTGCCGAGCGCATCGGCCAGCAGAGCGCCGTCGAAGGCGAACACCCCGGAGTTGATCTCCTTGATCGCCCGCTGGGCGTCGGTGGCGTCCTTGTGCTCGACGATGGCCTTCACGGCCCCCGACTCGCTGTCCCGCACGATCCGGCCGTACCCGGTCGAGTCCGGCACCTCGGCGGTCAGCACGGTGACGGCATTGCCGTCGGCGCCGTGCGTGCCGACCAGCTGGGCCAGGGTGTCCCCGGTCAGCAGCGGAGTGTCCCCGCAGACCACGACCACGGTCCCGCTGATCTGCCCGCCGAGCTCCTCCAGGGCCATCCGGACGGCGTGCCCGGTCCCGTTCTGCTCGTGCTGGACGGCGGTCCGTACGCCGGCGTCGATCGCACCGAGGTGCGCGACGACCTGCTCCCGGGCGTGCCCGACGACCACGACGAGGTTTTCGGGGTCCAGCTCACGGGAGGCGGCGACGACGTGACCGACGAGCGATCGCCCGCAGATCTCGTGCAGAACCTTGGGGGTGGCCGACTTCATGCGGGTGCCCTCACCCGCTGCGAGTACGACGACGGCTGCCGGGCGGTTGGCGCTCACGGGGATGCCCTTCGGCTTTGGGGGTGGACGCACGAAGGATACCGGGGCATTAAGGGGGGTAAACGAGCGCGGGTCCCGACTGTTAAGTCAGGACCCGAAACTGAGCTTCCACGCTCACCGCTCCCGGAGAAGGATTCGAACCCTCATTCAATGGACCAAAACCATTTGTCCTGCCCTTAGACGATCCGGGATGGCTCGTCCCCTATGTCCGATTCCAGTGATCGGCTTCGGGTGCAGCCCCTACTATGCCGCACCACCACCCTTCAATGCGACGGTACAGTTCGGCGCTTTGCCGTACGCGGATCACCAGGCATCCGCGATAGCCCTCACCCGTGTTCTTCCGCGTCGTCTTGGGGTTGTGGCGCTTCAGTGTCGTCTTGAACAGTTGATCGATTTCGATGCCGATGTGATCCGCCCAGTACCGCTCCGCGCTGCCGACGTCAGCGCTCTCGTGGATCATCACGCTGAAGCACAGCAGGTCGGGGTCGACCTCCAGCAGGCGCAGCCAGGCGAGGAAGGTCGTCACCATTCCCGGATCGCTGTTGACGAACTGGACTTTCTCGCGTCGGTCGTACGGCTTGTCCTTGCCGCCCTCGGCCCAGTAGAGCCCGACCCCGACAAGGAAGAGCTCCCGCGCCGTCATCGATCCGATCTCCGCGCGTGCGGTCTGTTTCGTCTCCTGGCGCTCGATGTCGCGCACGGCGAGTTCGTGCTCCCAGCGCTTCCGGCCGGCGAGTCTGGCCTGCTCTGAGGGCGGGCGGCGCTGGGGCGCGGGCAAGTCCCGGACCCAGAGGGAGATCGAGCTCTTCGAGCAGCCCAGCTCGACCTGGATCTGGTCGTAGGTCATGCCCTGCAGGCGGAGCTCGCGGGCGCGGGCGCGGAGGTCGTCCTTCGCGTTGGGGCGCTTCGTCCACTCGGGGGGAGTTTCACCTTCCAGCAGACGGTTGAGGATGTCGTTGTTGTGCACGTGCAGCCGGTCGCGGATCTGCCGGCGGCTGAGGCCCTCCCGGCGGAGGGTGACCGCCTGGGCGCGGAGGCCTTCGAAGTCGGTGTATTTGCTCATGGCGCCAGAGTCATCCCGGAATGCGGGATTCAGATCTCGCACATCGGGCAATTCATCCGCGCGTGCGATTACCAGCGGTTTGCAGGAATTCCGCGCGCGTGTGTGCTGGGGCCCGCCCGTAGGCTGAGCGGTATGACCATGACGGGGGAACGACAAGGCGTCGAAGGGCGCGCGGGGCCTATGTGGTGGGGGCGGCCGAGGGACGCCGCCTTCGATGTGGGGCTCGGGGTGGTGTCCGCCGCCGAGTGCGGGCTCGAGGGGATCGCGTTCGCGCACGACGCACATCTGCCGACCGCGGTCGGGGTGCTGTTCGGGGTCGTGGTGGGGGCCACGATCGTGCTGCGCCGGCGGTGGCCGATCGCCGTGGTGCTGCTCTCGCTGGCGGTGACGCCGGCCGCGATGGGCTACGTACTGGGGGTGGTGGCCCTCTACACGCTGGCCGCCTCCGAGGTGCCGCGCCGGATCACGGGGCTGCTCGCCACGCTGTCCCTGGCCGCGACCTTCGCCGTCACGTACGTGCGTACGGAGGGGGACGTCGAGGCAGACGGAACGTTCCTCGTCGTGCTGTCGGCGTTCATGGCGATCGCGCTGACCGCCCCGCCGGTGCTGTTCGGCCTGTACGTGGGGGCCCGGCGGCGCCTCATGGAGAGTTTGGAGGAGCGCGCGGATTCGCTGGAGCGGGAGCTGGGGCTGCTCGCGGACCGGGCCGAGGAGCGGGCCGAGTGGGCCCGGCAGGAGGAGCGGACCCGGATCGCGCGGGAGATGCACGACGTGGTGGCACACCGGGTGTCGCTGATGGTGGTGCATGCGGCCGCGGTGCAGGCGGTGGCGCGGAAGGACCCGGAGAAGGCGGCGAAGAACGCGGCGCTGGTCGGTGACATGGGCCGGCAGGCGCTGACGGAGCTGCGGGAGATGCTCGGGGTGCTGCGGGCCGCGGAACAGCCGGTACGGCCTGCCGCGGCGGCGGCCGCGGCCGCCGCCGCGGTGCCGGTGGCGCTGGTGGCTTCGGTGGAGGAGGGGCCGACGCTCGGGGAGCTGGAGGCGCTGGTCGGGCAGTCGCGGGCGGCCGGGATGGTCGTGGAGCTGCTGGTGCAGGGGGAGACCGGCGGGTACGCGGCGGAGGTGGAGCAGACGGCGTACCGGGTGGTGCAGGAGGCGTTGACGAACTGCCACAAGCACGCGCCGGGCGCGAAGGTCACCGTACGGCTGGCCCATCGGGGCGACGAGGTGGCGATGCAGGTGGAGAACGGCCCGTGCGACGGCGAGGCGAAGGACGCCGGGCTGCCGAGCGGGGGGAACGGGCTGGTCGGCATGCGGGAGCGGGTACTGGGCCTCGGCGGGGTCTTCGTGTCGGGCCCGACGGAGGCAGGGGGATTCCGCGTCTCGGCGGTCTTGCCGGGGCGCTCGTCCTGACGGGGGCGGTACGAGGGGTAGGGCGCGGGCGGGCTTTTGCCTGCCCCTGGGGCGGGGCGGGGGCTTGGGGGCTTCGGTTGGACGGAAGCCAGGCGTTGGCGGGGTACGGGGCGCGCGGTGCGGGCCTGCTTCTTTGCCCCCTGCTCGGGGCGGGGGTGGGGCGGGGGTGTGCCGCTCACCCTTGGGGGCTTCGGCCGGACGGAAGCCAGAGGCTGGGCGGGGGGTGCGGGGCGCACGGCGCAGGCCTGCTCCTTTGCCCCCTGTTCGGGGCCGGGCCGGGGCGGGGGTGTGCCACCCACCCCTGGGGGCTTCGCCCGGACGGAAGCCAGAGGCTGGGTGGGGTTGGTGGGTTGCGGGGTTTTGCTTGGGCGGGGTCGGAGGGTGCCCGGGGGCTGCCCGTCAGTCCAGTGTCCGAGCGTGC
>NZ_JBFBAV010000009.1:0-214898 GCF_040689505.1 Streptomyces sp. NPDC051211 | reverse complement strand
ACGATGCGACAAACCCGCCATCGCCTACCAGGCCGCACTCCACCTCGCCGCCATCCTCATCCGGGCACGACGCTGACCAAAGAGACAGAACCTAGGCGAGGACGTCGAGGAGCTCCAGCTCCCGCGGCGACAGGTGCACCGTGGCCGCGTCCAGGTTCTCCGCCAGGTGGGTGAGCGAGCCGGTGCCGGGCGTGGGGCAGAGCACCGGGGAGTGGTGCAGGAGCCAGGCCAGCGCGATCTGGCCCGGGCCCGCGCCGTGCGCCGCGGCCACCGCCGCCAGGCCCGCCGGGCTCTCCCGGCTGAACGAGCCCCGACCCAGCGGGTAATAGGGCAGGAAGGCGATCCCGCGCGCCTCGCACACCGCGAGCAACGCCTCCGAGGACCGGTCCAGGATGTTGTACGCGTTCTGGACCGACGCGACCGGCACCGTCCGCAGGGCGAGCTCCAGCTCCTCCACGGTGACCGTGTCCAGCCCGATGTGCCGGATCTTCCCCTCCGCCCGCAACTCCGCCAGCGCGCCCAGCTGTTCGGCCATCGGCACGTCCGGGTCGAAGCGGTGCAGCTGGTACAGGCCGATGCTGTCCACCCGCAGCCGCCGCAGGCTCGCCTCGCACATCGCCCGCAGCTGCTCCGGGCGGCCCGCCACGTGCCACTGGTCCGGGCCGGTGCGCACCACCCCGCCCTTCGTGGCGACGACCAGCCCCTCCGGGTACGGGTACAGGGCCTCGGCGATCAGCTCCTCCGCGAGGTCCGGCCCGTAGTTGTCGGCGGTGTCGATGAGCGTCACCCCGCGCTCGACCGCGGCGCACAGCAGCGCACGGGCCTCCGCGAGATCCCCGCGCGGCCCCCAGTACCCCTCTCCGACCAGGCCGCCCGTACCGAACCCGAGTCGCCGGACCGGAAGATCCCCACCGATGTGGAACGTCGAAGTAGCCATGCCCCGACCGTAACCCAGGCCGCAGGATGTGCCAGGCTCCCCCTATGCGGTACATCATCATCGGCGCGGGCGCGGTCGGCGCCACCATCGGCGGACGGCTCGCGCAGTCCGGCAACGAGGTCGTCCTGGTCGCGCGCGGCGCGCACGCGGAAGCCCTGCGGACCGACGGCCTGCGGCTCACCACCGCGGACGGCACCCGGGTCCACCGGCTGCCGGTCGTGACCGGCCCCGCGGAACTGGGCGAGCTGCGCCCGGACGACGTCCTGCTGCTCGGGGTGAAGACCCAGGACGCCATCGCCGCGCTCGACGCGTGGGGCGACGCCGAGGTCGCGGGCGGCGGCACGGCCGCACAGCGGCTGCCGGTGTTCTGCCTGCAGAACGGGGTGGAGGGCGAACGGCTGGCCCTGCGCCGGTTCGCCCGGGTGTACGGGGTGTGCGTGTGGCTGCCGTCCACCTTCCTGGAACCGGGCACCGTGTCGGCCCTGTGCGCTCCCCTCACCGGCATCCTCCACCTGGGCCGCGCGGCCGGCGGCACCGACGAGCGGGCGGGGCAGGTCGCCGCGGACCTGGCGAAGTCCGGGTTCGAGGCGCCCGTCGTCGAGGACGTGATGCGCTGGAAGTACGCGAAGCTGCTGGGCAACCTGGGCAACGCGATCCAGGCGACCACCGGCCCCGAACCGGCCCCGGCCAAGGCGGCGCTGCTGCTGCGGGCGATCCGGGAGGCGAAGGCGGCCTTTGCCGCGGCCGGGATCGCGTACGCGTCGGAGGCGGAGCAGGCCGCGGCGCGCGACGGCAAGGTGGACCAGCCGGCCAGTGTGCGCGGCGGCTCGTCCTGGCAGAGCCTGGCGCGGGGGACGGGATCGATCGAGGCGGACTACCTGAACGGGGAGATCTGCCTGCTCGGGCGGCTGCACGGGGTCCCGACCCCGGTCAACGAGGTTCTGCGGCACGCCGCGAACATCTTCGCCCGGGAGGGCCTGCCTCCGGGCGCCATGTCCATTGCGGACCTGACCGCCCTGGCGGACGAGGCCACCGCCCGCGCGTAGCCGCTGCGCGGGCTTTTCCCCTACCCGCCCCTTCCCGAACTGGGGCTCCGCCCCAGACCCCGCGCCTCAAACGCCGGCGGGGCTGGATGCCGCGCAGCGGCATTTCCAGCCCCGCCGGCGTTGAACGCACGGGCGCGAAGCGCAAGCCCCGCCGCTACGCCGACAGGGCCGGGAGGAGGGCCGGGGTTCGGAGGGACTCGTCGTAGCGGGTGAGGAGGAGGTGGGCCAGTTCCGGGGACGGGCCCAGGACGGGGGCCAGGATGTCCGCGCCGGCGGCTTCGGCGCCCGCCGCGATGCGGTCCGGGAGGCGCCCGGGGGCTATGACGTACGGGGCGACGGCGACACGCCGTACCCCCTCCGCCCGCAGCGCCCGCACCGCGGACGCCACGTCGGGCAGGGCAGCGGAGGCGAACGCAGGCCGCACGGCGCACCAACCGGTGTGCCGCCACTCCCGCGCGATTTCAGCGATCACTGCGATCGCCTCCGGGTCTGTGGAACCGGCGGATGCGAGCACCACGCCGGTGGTGGAACGGGAGGAGGGCTCCAGCCCTGCCTCCGCCAGCCGCCGCTCCAGCGCGGAGACCAGCAGCGGGGACGGGCCGAGGACCTCCGTCACCCGGACCGAGAGCCCGGGCAGTCGGGCCGTGGACTCGGCCAGGACCGCCGGGATGTCGGCCTTCGCGTGGAAGGCGCGGGTGAGGAGGAGGGGGAGGGCGATGACCTCCCGGACCCCGGACGCGTACAGCGAGGACAGCAACTGCGGCACCGACGGGGCGTTGAAGTCCAGGTACGCCGTCTCCACCCGCAGCCCGGGCCGCAGCGCCCGCACCCGCCCGGTGAGGGCGTGCACGGTCGCCGCGTGCCGCGGGTCGCGGCTGCCGTGGGCGATGACCACCAGGACGGGACGCGCAGTCATGGTCAGCTCTTGACCAGCAGGCCGCGCGAGCGCAGCACCCACCGCTCGAGCGGGCTGAAGATCAGCAGGTCGATGGCGATGCCGACGACCAGGATCAGCAGGATCGCGAGGAACACGCCCGGCAGGTCGATGTTGTTGCGGCCGTTCTCCAGGAGCTGGCCCAGGCCCAGACCCAGGTCGGGGGAGGAAGCGATGATCTCCGCGGCCATCAGCGAGCGCCAGGAGAACGCCCAGCCCTGCTTGAGGCCGGCCAGGTAGCCGGGCAGCGCGGCCGGCATGACCACGTGCCACACGCCCCTGATGCCCGTCGCACCCAGCGTGCGCCCGGCCCGCAGGAACAGCGGCGGCACCTGGTCCACGCCGGAGACGAGGCCGTTGGCGATCGACGGGACGGCGCCCAGCAGGATCACCGTGTACATCATCGCGTCGTTCAGGCCGAACCACAGGACGGCCGGCGGCACCCAGGCCACCGACGGCAGGGACTGCAGACCGGACAGGATCGGGCCGATCGCCGCGCGCACGAACTTCACCCGGGCGACCAGCAGGCCGAGCGGGGTGCCGATGGCCAGGGCCATCAGGAAGCCCAGCAGGCCTCGCGAGACGGAAGTCCAGATGACCTCCAGCAGCGTGCCCTGGAGCCACATGTCGGCCAGGCTGTCCCATACGGCGGACAGCGCGGGCAGCTTCGCCTCGTCGGTGACCTCGGCCGAGACCAGGATCTGCCAGACGGAGAGGACGAGGGTGACGGCGACGACCGGCGGGAGCACCTTCTTGAGGAGGACCTCCCGGACCGGCGTGCGGCGGATCTCGATCGCGTCCAGCGCGTCGAGGCCGGCCTCCAGGCCCGCGAGGTCGTCCGTCTTCGCCCGAGTTTCAGTGCTGGCCATGGCGGCGGATCTCCCCACGCAGTTCTTCGGTGATCTCAAGGGACAGCTCGGCGACGTCCGCGTCCTCGATGCGGCGCGGCTGCGGGATGTCCACGGTCCACTCCTTCGCCACCCGGCCGGGCCGGGAGGAGAGCAGGACCACGCGCTGGGCGAGGCGCACGGCCTCGCGCACGTTGTGGGTGACGAACAGGACGGAGAGGCTGGTCTCTTCCCAGATTCGGGTGAGCTCGCCGTGCAGTACGTCACGGGTGATGGCGTCCAGGGCCGCGAACGGCTCGTCCATCAGCAGCAGTTCGCTGTCCTGGGCCAGGGCGCGGGCCAGGGCGACGCGCTGCCGCATGCCGCCGGACAGTTCGTGCACCCGCTTGCCGTACGCGCCGCCGAGCCGGACCAGCTCCAGCAGCCGCTCGGCCTCCGGCTTGCGCTCGGACTTGGGCAGCCCGCGCAGCCGCAGGGCCAGTTCGATGTTCTTGCCCGCGGTCAGCCAGGGGAACAGGGCGTGCTCCTGGAACATCAGCGCCGGGCGGCCGCCCGGGGTCTCGATGGACCCCTGGGTCGGCTTGTCCAGTCCGGCGACCAGGTTCAGCAGCGTGGACTTTCCACACCCCGAGGCCCCCAGGATGGTGACGAACTCTCCGGGCGCGACATCGAGGCTGATGTCGTCCAGGACGAGCTGCGTACCGGCCGGGCCGGAGAAGGACTTCGAGACGTGCTCGATCCGGGCGGCGTGCGTCGCCGCCGCTACGGTGCCCTCGGCAGCCTTGGCAAGCGTGGTGGCCATGGTCGTCACCTCCTGGGGTTGGTTACCGGGTACTTACTTGGCGCCGAGACCGGCGTCGGAGACCTCGGGCTTGCCGGCGGCCTTCAGCACCTTGTTGAGGAGCGTCAGGTCGTAGATGCCGGACAGGTCGGGCTGGTCGATGAGCTTCGCCTTGACCGCGTAGTCGGCCTGCGTCTTCAGCGTGGCGGCCAGTGGGTCGTCGGTGATCGCGATGCTCGGCCAGGCCGGGTCGATGACCGCCGGGGCCAGCGCCTTGCCGGTCTCCGCCTTCAGCGCCGCGTTGGCGGACGCCTTCGCCTTGTCGGGGTTGGCGTTGATCCACTCGTTGGTCTTCACCGTGCCCGCCAGCACGGCCTCCACCACGTCCGGGTGCTCCTTGAGGAACTTCTGCGACACGATGACGTTCGTGATCACGAACTTCTTGTCGGGCCACAGGGTGGTCTCGTCCAGGAGGACCGATCCGCCCTCGGAGACCAGCTTGGAGGCCGTCGGCTCCGGTACCCAGGCGCCGTCGATGGAGCCCTGCTTGAAGGCGTCCGGGGTGACCTTGTTGTCCGTGCGGACGACGGAGACGTCACCCTTGCCGGACTCGGGGTCGACCTTCCAGCCCTTCTCGGCGATCCAGTTGAGGAACGCCACGTCCTGGGTGTTCCCCTTCTGCGGGGTGGCGATCTTCTTGCCCTTGAGGTCGTCCAGGGTCTTGATCTTGTCCGGGTTCACGACCAGCTTCACGCCGCCGGAGGCGGAGCCGGAAATGATCCGCAGGTTCTGGCCCTTGGACTTCACGAAGCCGTTGATCGCGGGCGAGGGGCCGATGAAGCCGATGTCGAGGGAGCCACCGTTGAGCGCCTCGATCTCGGAGGGGCCGGCGTTGAACGCCTGCGGCTTGATCTTGGTGCCGCCGAGTTCCTTCGCGATCAGGCCTTCCTGGAGGCCGACCAGCGCGGTGGCGTGCGTCAGGTTCGGGAAGTAGCCGATCCGGACCTCGGAGGCGGAGAGCTTCTCGCCGGTCGCGGCGACGTTGGACTTCTCGTCCTTCTCGGCCTCGGAGCCGTAGCCGCAGGAGGCGAGGGCGCCGATCAGGAGCGGCAGGGCGGCAGCGGTGGCGATGCTGCGGCGCAGAGTGTTTCGCGTGGTACCGGTGGCAGGCACGGGAGGTGTTCCTCTCGTCGTGTCGTCAGCTCATGACGCACGTCTTCGTCTGTGGAGCAGGGGCAGGTACAGCTCGTGGGGGGTGTGGGCGCGCATGCGGTGCGCGTACGTCATCGCGCACATCGCGCCACCCCTCCCTGGCCGCTGCCGAGGGCGCCGCTGCCGATGCGGCCGCCCTCCTTCGCGAAGGTGGAGTACACGTCGTCCGGCATGATCAGAAGTCCCACCCTTCTTCGTCCGCCTGCACGGTGGTCCGGGCCTGGGAGGCGAAGGACTCGCCCGCCATGCCCGCCGCCAGAGTGGTTCCGTCGGCCGGGTCGATCAGCAGGAAGGAACCGGTGCGGCGCGAGTCGGCGTACGCGTCGAGCGCCAGCGGCTCGGCGGTACGGACGACCACGCGGCCGATGTCGTTGGCCACCAGCTGCCCGGGGCTCGGGTGCTGGGACAGGTCGTCGAGGGTCAGCCGCGAGGGGATCTCCTTGACGATCGCCTTGACCGTGCGGGTCGTGTGCTTGAGCAGCACCCGGGCGCCGACGGAGAGGGGCTGGTCGGCCACGTGGCAGACCGTCGCCTCGATGTCCTGGGTGGTGGCCGGGGCACTCGCGGACGGCGCGATCAGGTCGCCGCGCGAGATGTCGATGTCGTCCGCCAGCCGGACCGTCACGGACTGCGGCGCCCAGGCGATGTCCACGCTCTCGCCGAGCGCGTCGATGCCCTCGATGACGGAGGTGCGGCCGGAGGGCAGCACGGTGACGGCCTCGCCGACGCGCAGCACGCCGGAGGCGATCTGGCCGGCGTAGCCCCGGTAGTCGGGGTGCTCGGCGGTCTGCGGACGGATCACGTACTGCACCGGGAAACGGGCCGGGCAGGAGGTGAGGTCGTGGCTGACCGGGACGGTCTCCAGGTGCTCCAGCACCGTCGGGCCGCCGTACCAGTCCATGTTGGCGGAGGGTTCCACCACGTTGTCGCCGGCCAGCGCCGAGATCGGGATCGCGGTGATCTCGGGGACGCCCAGCTCGGAGGCGTACGTGGTGAACTCCTCGGCGATGGCCGCGAAGACCGGCTCCCGGTAGCCCACCAGGTCCATCTTGTTGACGGCGAGGACCACGTGCGGGACGCGGAGCAGCGCGGCGACGGCCGCGTGCCGGCGGGTCTGCTCGACCACGCCGTTGCGGGCGTCGACCAGGACCACGGCCAGCTCGGCGGTGGAGGCGCCGGTGACCATGTTCCGGGTGTACTGCACGTGCCCGGGGGTGTCGGCGAGGATGAACCGGCGCCGCGCGGTGGCGAAGTAGCGGTAGGCCACGTCGATGGTGATGCCCTGCTCCCGCTCGGCCCGCAGGCCGTCGGTGAGCAGCGCGAGGTCGGGGGTGTCCTGGCCGCGGGCCTGGGAGACCGCCTCGACGTGCTCCAGCTGGTCCTCCAGGACCGACTTGGAGTCGTGCAGCAGACGGCCGACCAGGGTGGACTTGCCGTCGTCGACGGAGCCGGCGGTCGCGAAGCGCAGCAGCGTGGTGGCGCTGAGCTGCTCGGTGGTGGTGGTCATGTCTAGAAGTACCCTTCGCGCTTGCGGTCTTCCATCGCGGCCTCGGACAGCTTGTCGTCGGCGCGGGTCGCACCCCGCTCGGTGAGACGGGACACGGCGATCTCGGCGATCACGGCGTCCAGGGTGGTGGCGTCGGAGTCGACGGCACCGGTGCAGGACATGTCACCGACGGTGCGGTAGCGGATGAGCCGGGTCTCGACGGACTCGGTCTCCTTCGGGCCGCCCCACTCGCCGGCGGTCAGCCACATGCCGTTCCGCTGGAACACCTCGCGCTCGTGGGCGAAGTAGATCTCCGGCAGTTCGATGCCCTCCCGGTCGATGTACTGCCACACGTCCAGCTCGGTCCAGTTGGACAGCGGGAAGACGCGCACGTGCTCGCCGGGGGCGTGCCGGCCGTTGTACAGCTGCCACAGCTCGGGGCGCTGGCGGCGCGGGTCCCACTGGGAGAACTCGTCGCGCAGGGAGAACACCCGCTCCTTGGCGCGGGCCTTCTCCTCGTCGCGGCGGCCGCCGCCGAAGACGGCGTCGAAGCGGTGCTGCTGGATCGCCTCGGTCAGCGGGACGGTCTGCAGCGGGTTGCGGGTGCCGTCGGGGCGCTCGCGCAGCTTGCCGGCGTCGATGTAGTCCTGGACGGAGGCCACGTGCAGCCGCAGTCCGTGCTTGGCCACCGTGCGGTCGCGGTACTCGATGACCTCGGGGAAGTTGTGGCCCGTGTCGACGTGCAGCAGCGTGAACGGCACCGGCGCCGGCGCGAACGCCTTCAGCGCCAGGTGCAGCATGACGATGGAGTCCTTGCCGCCGGAGAAGAGGATCACCGGCTTCTCGAACTCGCCGGCCACCTCACGGAAGATGTGCACGGCCTCGGACTCGAGGGCGTCGAGGTGCGAGAGCGCGTAGGGCGCGTCGGAGTCCGACTCGGTGTGCAGGTGAGCGGCGGTGGTCATGCCAGACCCCTCTCGGTGAGCAGTGCGTGCAGGGAGTCGGCAGACTCCTGCACGGACTGGGTGTGCGACTCGATACGGAGGTCCGGGGACTCCGGGGCCTCGTACGGGTCGTCGACCCCGGTCAGCCCGGAGATCTCGCCCGCGGCCTGCTTGGCGTACAGGCCCTTCACATCACGCTCGGAGCACACCTCGACCGGGGTGGCCACGTGCACTTCGAGGTACGTCGTACCGGCGGCGGCGTGCCGCTTGGCGACCGCCTCCCGGCTGTCCGAGAACGGGGCGATCACCGGCACCAGCGCCTTCACGCCGTTGCTCGCGAGCAGTTCGGCGACGAAGCCGATCCGCTGCACGTTGGTGTGGCGGTCCTCGCGGGTGAAGCCCAGTCCGGCGGAGAGGAACTCGCGGATCTCGTCGCCGTCGAGGACCTCCACCCGGTGGCCCTCGCCGCGCAGCCGCTCGGCGAGCGCGTAGGCGATCGTGGTCTTGCCCGCGCTGGGCAGACCGGTCAGCCACACGGTGGCTCCCTGGCCGGTCACGCTCATCCGCTTCTCCGTAGGTTCCGTGTTGTCCGTGTTGTCCGTGGGTGTTGTGGTGGCCATCAGCCGTGCAGCCCGCACTCGGTCTTGGCCCGGCCGGCCCAGCGGCCGGCCCGCGCGTCCTCGCCCTCCGCCACGCGGCGGGTGCAGGGGGCGCAGCCGACGGAGGCGTAGCCGTCCATCAGCAGCGGGTTGGTGAGGACGCCGTGCTCGGTGACGTACGCGTCCACGTCGTCCTGGGTCCAGCGGGCGATCGGCGAGATCTTGACCTTCTGCCGCTTCTCGTCCCAGCCGACCACCGGGGTGTTCGCCCGGGTCGGGGACTCGTCGCGGCGCAGGCCGGTCGCCCATGCGTCGTACGCGGTCAGGCCCTCTTCCAGGGGCTTGACCTTGCGCAGGGCGCAGCACAGGTCGGGGTCGCGGTCGTGCAGCTTCGGGCCGTACTCGGCGTCCTGCTCGGCGACCGTTCGGCGCGGGGTCAGCGTGATGACGTTGACGTCCATCACGGCCTCGACGGCGTCGCGGGTGCCGATGGTCTCCTCGAAGTGGTAGCCGGTGTCGAGGAAGACCACGTCCACGCCGGGGAAGGCGCGGGACGCCAGGTGGGCGACGACCGCGTCCTCCATGGAGGAGGTCACGGCGAACTTCCGGCCGAAGGTCTCGGCCGCCCAGGTGAGGATCTCCAGCGGGGACGCGTCCTCCAGGTCGCGGCCGGCCTGCTCGGCCAGCGCCTTGAGGTCGCGCGTCCCGGTGTCCTGAACGGTGGTCATATCTCTTCCCCTCCAGCGGTGTTGGACTGAAGACCGCGGGCCAGCAGCCCGAGGTACTTCAGCTGGAAGGCTCGATTGCATGACCTGCATTCCCAGGCGCCGTGGCCCTGTTCGTTGGGGAACAGGTCCTCGTCGCCGCAGTACGGGCAGTAGAACGGGGCTGCGCGCTCGCTCACGAGAGGCTCTCGTCGCTCGCGCGGCCGACCCAGGCGGCGAAGCGCTCGCCGTCCTCGCGCTCCTCCTCGAAGCGCTTGACGACCCGCTCGACGTAGTCCGGCAGGCCGGCCGAGGTGACCTTGAGGCCGCGGACCTTGCGGCCGAAGCCGGCCTCCAGGCCGAGGGCGCCGCCCAGGTGGACCTGGTAGCCCTCCACCTGGTTGCCGTCGTCGTCCAGGACCAGCTGCCCCTTGAGACCGATGTCCGCCACCTGGATACGGGCGCAGGCGTTCGGGCAGCCGTTGATGTTGATGGTGAGCGGCTGCTCGAACTGCGGCAGGCGGCGCTCCAGCTCGTCGATCAGCGAGGCGCCGCGCGCCTTGGTCTCGACGATGGCCAGCTTGCAGAACTCGATGCCGGTGCAGGCCATCGTGCCGCGCCGGAACGGGGACGGCTTGACCCGCAGGTCCAGCGCCTCCAGGGCGGCGACCACCGAGTCGACCTGGGTCTCCTCGATGTCGAGCACGATCATCTTCTGCTCGGCGGTGGTGCGCAGGCGGCCGGAGCCGTGCTGCTCGGCGACGTCCGCGATCTTGGTGAGGGTGGCGCCGTCGACGCGGCCGACGCGCGGGGCGAAGCCGACGTAGAAGCGGCCGTCCTTCTGCCGGTGCACGCCGACGTGGTCGCGCCACTGGCCGGAGGGCTGCTCCGGGGCCGGGCCGTCGGTCAGCTTCCGCTTCAGGTACTCGTCTTCCAGGACCCGGCGGAACTTCTCCGGGCCCCAGTCGGCGACGAGGAACTTCAGGCGGGCGCGGGTGCGCAGCCGCCGGTAGCCGTAGTCGCGGAAGATCGAGATGACGCCCTCGTAGACGTCCGGGACCTCGTCGAGCGAGACCCAGGTGCCCAGGCGGACGCCCAGCTTGGGGTTGGTGGACAGGCCGCCGCCGACCCAGACGTCGAAGCCCGGGCCGTGCTCGGGGTGGTTCACGCCGACGAAGGCGATGTCGTTGATCTCGTGCGCCACGTCGAGCAGCGGCGAGCCGGAGATCGCGGACTTGAACTTGCGGGGCAGGTTGGAGAAGTCCTTGTTGCCCACGATCCGGCGGTAGATCTCGTCGATGGCGGAGGTGCCGTCGATGATCTCGTCCTCGGCGATGCCGGCGACCGGGGAGCCGAGGATGACGCGGGGCGTGTCACCGCATGCCTCGGTGGTGGACAGGCCGACGGCCTCCAGGCGGCGCCAGATCTCCGGGACGTCCTCGATCCGGATCCAGTGGTACTGCACGTTCTGCCGGTCGGTGAGGTCGGCGGTGCCGCGGGCGAACTCCTGGGAGATCTCGCCGATCACGCGGAGCTGCTCGGTGGTCAGCCGGCCGCCGTCGATCCGGACGCGCAGCATGAAGTACTTGTCGTCCAGCTCCTCCGGCTCCAGGATCGCGGTCTTGCCGCCGTCGATCCCGGGCTTGCGCTGGGTGTAGAGGCCCCACCAGCGCATGCGGCCGCGCAGGTCGTTGGGGTCGATCGAGTCGAAACCGGTCTTGGAGTAGATCGTCTCAATGCGTGTCCGCACATTGAGACCGTCGTCGTCCTTCTTGAACTGCTCGTTGCCGTTGAGGGGCGTGTGGTGTCCGACGGCCCACTGACCCTCACCGCGGTGACGGCCGGTCTTGCGGCGCGCGGCAGCGGGAGCGGCTGCGGGCTTTTCGGGGGTGGCGGCCATGGCGGTACGTCCTTCTTCGGCGGCTCAAGGCAAGGGCAGGTGACCTGCGGAAACGGGGGCAGGTGTGGCTCAACGGGCCCGTTGCCTGTGGGCATGGACCGATCGGCTTTCAAGGGTTCGACGCGTCCGCTACGGCGGGGACGGCGAGCGATGTGCGGCGGTGCTGGTTCCGTCAGCTCGCCGGACAGATGGCGCTGGACATGCGGCCGAGGTCGACGTGCCGCCGACTCACCAAGGCAATCCCAGCTCCATTCATGGGGGGAAGCGTGGCATGCAGGTCTTGGAGGAGTCCACTACTGTCCATAATCCGGACGGATCCGTCTCGAATCATGGGACGTGTGGCCCGTGTCACGCACGGGTCGGCTCCGCCGGGGCTCACCGGGGAGGGCGGGTACCGCCCGCGGGCCGCGCTGCCGCGGCGCGGCCCGTGCGGCCCGCGCGGCGTTCGGGACTCGTGCCCTGCCGGAGCCGCGCCGGGCCGCGGGCGGAGTCCCGCAGGAGAGGTTACGCGCCAGGCCAGGGGCCCGGCGTCGGGGTAAGCGGAGCCTGCTCGGACTCCGTGCGGAAGAGCTTGAAGCCGCGGCGGAGGTAGTTGTCCATCGCCGTCGGCCCGTCCTGGCTGCACGTGTGGAGCCACACCCGCCGGGTGGGCTCGCGGTCCGGCCAGCGGGTGGCCAGGTCCCATGCCCGGCGAATGCCCTCCGTCAGCAGGTGGCCCCCGATCCGCCGCCCCCGGAAGTCCGGCAGCAGGCCGAAGTAGACGATCTCCACCACACCGTCGGGCTGCGGGTCGAACTCCACGTACCCGGCCGGCGTGCCCCGGTCGTACGCGACCCAGGTCTCCACGCCCGGCCGGCCCAGCTGCGCGACCCACTCCGCGCGGGTCAGCGCCAGCCGGTCCGTCCAGTGGATGTCGCCGCCCACCGAGGCGTAGAGGAAGCGGCTGAACTCGGGGGAGGGCACCTCGGCGCGGACGATCCGGATGTCGTCGCCCGGCGGGGCCGCGGCCGGGACCAGGTCCTCCGGGGAGGTCATCTCCAGGGACCAGGTGGTGAGGGTGAAGGTGGTGGGCTCGCTCATGCTGTCAGGGAATCATGCCGGTCCCCGGCCGGCCCAGGCGGGCCCGGACCACCGCCGGCGCCGTGGAGTGGGGGAGCAGCCGGGCCGGATCGGCGGGGCGGATCAGCTCCACCTCCACGTCCTCCGCGAACCGGTACGGCCGGTGCGCCAGCACCCCCGCCAGGTTGCGCCGGACCCGCGACATCTCCGCCCGCACCGTGACCGTGCGGGTCGCGTCCCCGAACAGCTCCTCCGCCAGCTCCGCCGCCGACCGCCCGCGCGGACTCTCCGCCAGCAGGAACAGCAGCTCCGCATGGCGCGGGCTGAGCTCCTGCGACCAGCTGCCGGCCGCCCCGTACACGGTCGCCGACCAGGATCCGGGCCGGCTGAGGTCCAGCACCACCCGGCTCGCCGCCGCACCGGTGCGGGCCTCGTCGATCCGCAGCAGCCAGCCGCCCGGCAGCGGCTCCACCAGGCAGTCGCCCAGCTGCGGCAACCACATCCGGCCGGGCCCGAACGACTTCGGCAGCGGGATCCGGTCCGCGGGGGCCAGCCCGGTCACCGCCGCCGTCCAGCCGTGCGGGTCCACCGCCAGGGCCCGCCCCGGCAGCCGGGCCAGCAGCGGCGCCGCCACCGCCCGCAGCCGCTCCAGCGACTCCAGGTGCCGGATCCGCAGCTCCCGCTCCGCCAGCCTGGCCACCGAGCTCACCCAGGTCAGGGTCGCCGGGTGCATGGTGGCCAGCGGCCCGCTGACGTCCACCACCCCCAGCAGCCGCCCGTCCCGCGGGTCGTGCACCGGCGCGCCCGCGCAGGTCCAGTCGTGGTGCGAGGAGACGAAGTGCTCCGCGGAGAACACCTGAACCGGGCGCCGGGTCACCAGCGCGGTGCCCACCCCGTTGGTGCCGACCACCGCCTCGTCCCAGTCCGCGCCCACCCCGAACCCCAGCCGGTCCGCCTTCCGCAGGATCGAGGAGGCCCCTTCCCGCCACAGCAGCCGCCCGTCCGCGTCGGCGACCACCATGATGTGCAGGGCCTCGTCCAGGGCGGGCAGCAGCCCTTCCCGCAGTACCGGCAGGAGCTGCCGCAGGGGCGACAGCTGCCGCCGCTCCTCCATCTCCGCGGCCGACAGCATCCGCGAGCGGGTGTCCCGGTCGGGGTGCACCCCGCCTGCCAGCATCCGCCGCCAGGACTCGGCGATCTCCGGCCGCGGCGCGGCCGGCGGCCGGTCCCCGGCCAGCGCGGCCGCCCGTACCCCCTTGAGCAGGCGCGCCGCCTCGCGCGCGTCCATGGCCGAGAGCCGGGCCAGATCCACTGCGGTGTCGGCCACCGAAGCCTCCCCGTATGACAGGACTCAACCCCCGGACCACCGCCCGACGGGCCCGCCCGCCGTGCCGCTACCCCGCGGCGCGTCCGCGGCCGGATCCGGGACCTGCGATCCGGGACCGGCGATCCGGGACTACAGGTTGCAACGGTATGCAACTCTCGCCAAGCCCCGGTCGCCCGACCGAAACTGTGCGCAACGCCGCCGGGGGGCGGCGTTCGGCTCCTCCTCGGGGCTTTTCAGGAACAGGGGTGGTGCCGAGTCGGCGCGGCGCCACCCCGTTCCCGTAACGGGCCCGGATCCGGGCTCGGCGGGGTTTGGGGACTCCCCTAACCCGCGATCCGCGCCCGTTCCACCACTGCCCCCAGGTCGAGGCTGTGCGGCAGCGTCCCGAAGGCCGTGCCCCAGTCACCGCCCAGCCGGGAGGCGCAGAAGGCGTCCGCCACCGCCGGCGGAGCCCACCGGACCAGCAGCGAACCCTGGAGCACCAGGGCCATCCGCTCCACCAGCCGGCGGGCCCGGGCCTCGATGCCGTTCAGGTCGGCCAGCTCCGTCAGCAGGTCCTTGATGGCCGAATCCAGCCGGTGGTCCGCGCCGCGGGCCAGCCCGACCTCCTGGAGGAACGCGTTCAGCGCCTGCGGCTCCCGCTGCAGCGCCCGCAACACGTCCAGGGCCTGTACGTTGCCCGAGCCCTCCCAGATCGAGTTCAGCGGGGACTCGCGCAGCAGCCTCGGCAGCCCGGATTCCTCGACGTAGCCGTTGCCGCCCAGGCACTCCAGGGCCTCCGCGACAGTGGGCGTACAGCGTTTGGTCACCCAGTACTTCGCGGCGGGCACGGCGAGCCGCAGAAAGGCCCGCTCCTGCTCGGTACCGGCGTCGTACGCCGCGGCCAGCCGCAGCATCAGGACCGTCGCCGCCTCCGACTCCAGCGCCAGATCGGCCAGCACGTTCCGCATCAGCGGCTGGTCGATGAGCTTCGCTCCGAAAGCAGAGCGGTGCTCTGCGTGGTGCACGGCCTGCGACAGGGCCTGCCGCATCAGCGCGGCCGAGCCGATCACGCAGTCCAGCCGGGTCGCCGCGACCATCTCGATGATGGTCCGCACCCCGCGGCCCTCCTCACCGACCCTCCGCGCCCACGTCCCGTCGAACTCCACCTCGCTCGACGCGTTCGACTTGTTGCCCAGCTTGTCCTTCAACCGCTGGATCGCGAAGACGTTGCGCGTACCGTCCTCCAGCACCCGCGGCACCAGGAAGCAGGTCAGCCGCTCCGCCCCGGCAGGGGACGCCGCCTGCGCCAGCACCAGGAACCCGTCCGACATCGGCGCCGAGCAGAACCACTTGTGCCCGGTCAGCAGGTACTCCCCGGCCGCGTCCAGCGGCTTCGCCACCGTCGTGTTCGCCCGGACGTCGCTGCCGCCCTGCTTCTCGGTCATCCCCATGCCGAACAGCACCCCGGCCTTCTGCGCCGCCGGCCGCAGCCCCTCCTCGTACACGTGCGAGGTCAGCCGGGGCTCCCACTCGGCGGCCAGCTCCGGGTCCGTCCGCAGGGCCGGCACCGCCGCGTGCGTCATCGAGACCGGGCAGCCGTGCCCCGCCTCGGCCTGCGACCACACGAAGAACCCGGCGGCCCGCCGCAGGTGCCCGCCCGGACGCCCCCAGGCGTCGGTCAGCCCCGACGTCACGGCCTTGCCGAGCAGCCGGTGCCAGGCCGGGTGGAACTCCACCTCGTCGATCCGGTTCCCGTACCGGTCGTGCGTGCGCAGCTTCGGCGGATTTTCGTTCGCCTGGGTACCCCACTCCTGGGCCTGCGCGGAACCCGCGGCGTGCCCGAGGATTCCGAGCTCTTCCCGTACCTCGCCGAGCAGTTCGGGGGCCAGGTGCCGTTCCACGCCCTCGGTGAGGGCCCGGTCACCGCCGTAGACGTCGTACCCCACAAGGGGTGGGGCCTGGTTGCTGACTGTGTGGGTGGTGGCTGCCATGCCGATACCGTAAAGAGGTGCAGCCAGCAAAAGAAACACCTGAGCAGCCCCCGTGGGGGCGGCTCCACCGGGCACGTGCCCTCTACCGCAACGTCTCCAAGCGCAAGATGGCCTGGCTGCTGCTGAAGGACACCGTCAATTCGTGCATCGAGTACCGGATCCTGGGGCTCGCGGCCGAGGCGGCGTTCTTCACGCTGCTCTCGCTGCCGCCCCTCTTCCTCGGCCTGCTCGGGCTGCTCGGCTACGTGGACAACTGGACCGACACCCGGACCGTCGCCAGCATCGAGGAGAACATCCTGCAGGCCGTCGGCACGGTCCTGTCCGACCGGGGCGTCAACGACATCGCCAGGCCGCTCCTCGACGACGTCACCAGCCGGGGCCGGCCCGACCTCATCTCGCTCGGTTTCGCCTTCGCCCTCTGGTCCGGCTCGCGGGCCGTCAACGTCTTCATCGACACCATCACCGTCATGTACGGGCTCGACGGACACCGCGGCATCGTCAAGACCCGCCTGCTGGCCTTCCTGCTGTACCTGATCGCCCTGCTCATCGGCGCGATCGTGCTGCCGCTGATGGTGGTGGGTCCGGACGCGGTGGTGCGGCTGGTGCCGTGGGGGACCAGCCTGATCGCGGTGCTGTACTGGCCGACCGTCACCCTGCTCTCGATCGCCTTCCTGACCACCCTGTACCACGTGTCGGTACCGGTGCGCTCGCCGTGGATCGAGGACGTGCCCGGGGCCCTGGTCGCCCTCGCCATGTGGGTGCTCGGCTCCTTCCTGCTGCGCATCTACCTCACCAACACGGTGGAGGGGCCGACCATCTACGGCTCCCTGGCCGCCCCCGTGGCCGTCCTGCTGTGGATCGGCATCTCGGCCTTCGCGGTGCTGGTGGGCGCGGCCGTGAACGCGGCGATCGACCGGGTCTGGCCCTCGGTGGCCACGGCCGCCGCCCGCGAGGCCAACGAACGGGCCAGGGAGGCCGAGGCGGCCCAGCTGATCGCCCGCGCGGCGGCCTGGCGGGCCCTCGCCGAAGGCGAATCCGAGGACGACGAGGACGCCGGAATGCCCTCCGAATTCCCCGAACGCTGGTCCCGGTTCCTGCCCCCGGACGACTACACGGCCCGCCTCCGCAAGGAACGCCACCCGCACCCCTGATCCGCGCTTCGACGTACGCGCACGGCTCCCTGACAGAATGGAGGTGTGCGCGTACTGATCGTGACGGCAGGATCCTGGGGCGACGTCGCCCCCTACATCGGGCTGGGCGTGCGCCTGGCCGCCGCCGGCCACCGGGTGGCCCTCGCCACCCACGCCCGGTTCGAGACGCAGACGGCCGCCCACGGCCTCGAATTCCGGCCGCTCCCGGTGGACCCGCGCGACGAACTCGCCTCCGCCGCCGGGCAGGGTCTCGCCCGCGCCGTCAGCCCGCCGGTGGCCATGGCCCGCGTCGTCCGCATGGCCCGCACCTTCATGCCGCAGCTGACCGACGGGGTGCTGGCGGCCGTCCGGGCCGGCGCGGACGTCATGCTCGCCTCCACCCTCACCGAACCCATGTGCGCGGCCCTCGGCGAAGCCCTCCGCATCCCCTGCCTCGGCGTCCACCTCCAACCGATCGCGCCGACCGGCGAGTTCCCGCCCCTGGTCACCGGCGCCCGCTCCTACGGCGCCCCCGTCAACCGGCTGGCCGGGCACGCCCTGTGGGCCGGCGCCGAGCGGCTGTTCGCCCCCGCCGTCGGCGACCTCCGCCGCGAACTCGGCCTGCCGGTGCGCCGCTTCACCGGCCCGCTGGGACTCCCGCCCGAGCGCGTGGTCCTGCACGGCTTCAGCCCGTACGTGGTCCCGCGCCCGGCGGACTGGCCGGCCGGCCACCGGGTCACCGGTTACTGGTGGCCGCAGCCGCCGCCGTCCTGGCAGCCCGACCCCCGGCTCCTCGACTACCTCGACGCCGGTCCGCCACCGGTCCTCGCCGGCTTCGGCAGCTTCGTCGCGGCCGACCCCGCCCGGCTGTCCGCCCTGCTGGCCCGCGCCTTCCGGCTGGCCGGGGTCCGCGGCCTCGTCCAGTCCGGCTGGACCGGCCTGCACGCCGCCGGCGAGGACCTCCTCACCATCGGCGACACCCCGCACTCCTGGCTGCTCCCGCGCACCGCCGCCGTGATCCACCACGCCGGGGCGGGCACCACCGCCGCCGGACTGCGCGCCGGCATCCCCGCCGTTCCCGTCCCGGTCCAGCTCGACCAGCACTTCTGGGCCGCCCGCCTGCACCGGCTGGGGGTCGCCCCGCGCCCCCTGCGCTACCAGCGGCTGACCGCCGAAGCCCTGGCCGCCTCGATCCGCGCCGCCCTCGCCGTCCCCGCCCAGCGCCCCCGGGCCCTGGCCGCCGCCCTCGCCACCGAGGACGGCGCCGCCCCGGTCCTGGCCGCCCTGGCCCGGCTAGCCTGAGGACGTGTACACCGAACGGTCCTCCCGGCTCGTCCCCGGCGCGGTGCTCTGGCAGGCCGGGGCACCGGGCGGGGCCGTGCTGCCCGACGGCTGCATGGACCTGCTCTGGGTGGAGGGGCGGCTGCTCGTGGCCGGCCCCGACACCGGTCCGCACCCCGCCGGGGAAGTGCCCGGCTCCGGCTTCGCCGGGATCCGCTTCGCGCCCGGCACCGCGCCCGCGCTGCTCGGCGTACCGGCGTACGAACTCCGCGACCGGCGGGTGGAACTCGCCGACCTGTGGCCGGCCCGCACCGTCCGCGCCCTGGCCGGCACGGTCGCCTCGTACGCCGACCCGTCGGCCGGCCTCGAAGAGCTCGCCCGGCGCCACGCCCCGGCCCCCGACCCGCTCACCGCCGAGGTGGTGGCCCGGCTGCGGGCCGGCGAGACCGTCGCCCGCATCGCGGACGCCCTGGGCATGGGCCCGCGCCGGCTGCACCGGCGCTCGCTGACCGCGTTCGGCTACGGCCCGAAGACCCTGGCCCGGGTGCTGCGGCTGCAGCGGGCGCTGGCCGGGGTGCGCGCCGGCCGCCCGTACCCGGAGGTGGCCCACACCACCGGCTACGCCGACCAGGCCCACCTCGCCCGCGAGGTCCGGTCCCTGGCCGGCACCACCCTGACCGCCTACTCGGCCGGCCTGGCCGGCTACCCGGCCGCGGCGAACAGCGACACCCCGCAGCCGTCCGGGTCGAGCACCACCGCGTAACGCTGCCCCCATTCGGCGTCCCAGGGCTTCAGTCGGCCCGCGTACCCGGCCTCGGTCAACTCGGCGTACAGCGCGTCCACTTCGGAGGGGGAGCCGCACAGGAACGCCAGCCCGATCCGGTCGCCGCCGGCCGCGGGCCGGCTCCAGCCCGGATCGAAGGACCGCATCACCTCCTCGGTGTCCCAGCCGACCCGCATCCCGCCGGGCAGCACCACCTCCACGTGCGGCTGCGCCTCGGCCCCGGCCGGGATGTCCAGGCCGAGCCGGCGGTAGAAGGCGAGCGAGGCGGCCATGTCGGAGACGACGAGGCCGATCATGTCGAGTCGAGGAGTCGTGTCGGTCATACCGGCAGGCTAAGAGGGCCCCGGCGGCCCGGTCTTGAAGGAATCGGACAGCGCGGGAAAAGAACTGGCGCGGCCGATGGATCACCGGTTACCGTGATGCCGTTCACGTCGCCGCACGTACGACATGCGAAAGAGCCAGGAGGTGAGTCTTGATGACTGCCGTTGCGCAGGGCGCTGCCCGCACTCAGACGACCATCAACCTCATTCCTGTGGTCTCCGGCTGACCTGACACTCCGTCTGCTTGACCGCGCGCATCGGACGCGCCGCCGGGGCCACCCTGTGAAGGGCTCCCCTTGTCTCTCGCTTCTTCTTCCGCTTTCTCCTCTCTCGCCTCCCTCGGCTGGGACGACGCCTGGGCCGAGGAGTTCGCCCCGTACGCCGCGCAGGGCCTGGTGCCCGGCCGGGTCGTCCGGGTCGACCGCGGGCAGTGCGACGTGCTCACCGCGGACGGCATCGTCCGCGCCGACACGGCCTTCGTCACCCCGCACGACCCGCTGCGGGTCATCTGCACCGGCGACTGGGCCGTGGTCGACCCCGACGGGGCCGGCGATCCGCGCTACGTACGTACCTACCTGCCGCGGCGGACCTCCTTCGTCCGCTCCACCTCCTCGAAGCGGTCCGACGGGCAGATCCTCGCCGCGAACGTCGACCACGCCGTCATCGCGGTCTCCCTCGCCGTCGAGCTCGACCTCGGGCGGATCGAACGGTTCCTGGCCCTGGGCTGGGAATCGGGCGCGCAGCCGCTGATCGTGCTGACCAAGGCGGACCTGGTGCCCGACCCGGTCACCCTGGCCCACCTCGTACAGGACGTGGAGACCACGGCGCCCGGCGTCCAGGTGCTCCCCGTCTCCTCCAGGACCGGAGAGGGCATGGACGTCCTCGGCGCGGTCGTCGCCGGCGGCACCAGCGTCCTGCTCGGCATCTCCGGCGCCGGCAAGTCCACACTGGCGAACGCGCTGCTCGGCGCGGACGTCATGGAGGTCCAGGAGATCCGCGACGTGGACGGCAAGGGCCGCCACACCACCACCACGCGGAACCTGCTGGCCCTCCCGGGCGGCGGCGTCCTCATCGACACGCCGGGCCTGCGTGGTGTCGGGCTGTTCGACGCGGAGTCGGGCGTCGGACAGGTGTTCTCGGAGATCGAGGACTACGCCCGCGAGTGCCGCTTCCACGACTGCGCCCACGAGGCCGAGCCGGGCTGCGCGGTACGCGAGGCCGTCGAGCGGGGCGAACTGCCCGAGCGGCGCCTGGACAGCTACCGGAAGCTGGTCCGGGAGAACCAGTGGATCGTGGCGAAGACGGACGCGCGGGTGCGGGCGGAGATCCGCCGCGACTGGCGCCTGAAGGGCGCGGAGGGCCGCGCCAACTACGCTGCCAAGCGCGGCGGCCGCGCCTGACCCACCCCGGGCCCCGGCCCGGCCCCGGGGTCTGACCCACCCCTGCCCGTGGCCCCGGCCCCGGGCCTGACCCCGGCCCCGGGCCCCGGCCCGGCCCCGGCTCGCGTCCGGGGCCGGGCCGGGGCCCTCGCGCACGTCCGCCGCCGGACGGTCAGCGGGTCACCCAGCCGCGCTCGTAGGCGTGCCAGCCCAGTTGGAGCCGGGTGGCCACGTCCGCCAGCTCCATCAGGCCCTTCACCCGGCGTTGCACCGTCCGCAGGCCCAGCTCCAGGTGCTTGGCCACGCTCGCGTCCGTCATGCCCGCCAGCAGCAGCGAGAGGATCTCCAGGTCCGTCTCGTCCGGGCCGGTCTCCGCCTCGGCCACCGAGCCGCCCGCGCCCAGCCGCAGCGGCAGGGACTCCCGCCATACCGCCTCGAACAGGCCGAGCAGGGACTCCAGCAGCCCCGACGCGTGCACCACCAGCGCCGCAGGCTCCGCGTTCCGCCCGGTCAGGGGCACCATCGCCAGGGTGCGGTCCGCGATCACCAGCTTGGTGGGGACCCGGGGGATCACCCGGACCTGTTCGCCCCGGCCCAGCGCCACCTGCGCCTCCCGCAGCCCGCCGGCCTGGGACAGGACCTCCCGTTCGATCACCACCCGGTAGCCCACCCCCCGGCCCGCCGCCCGGTCCTCGGCGTCGTTCTCGGTACCGGTCACCACCTGGGGCCGGCCGGTCACCAGCGCGCACACCTCCTCCACCGCCCCCAGCTGCAGCTGCACGAAGCGGTGCGCCACCGCGCTCGCCCCGGTGACCACCTCCACCAGGTCGTGCACGGCCGGCTCGGCCGCCTCCGCCCGGTACTCCTCGGCCAGCAGCGCCGCCGCCAGCTCCGCCTGCTCCAGCTCGTGCCGCTGCTGGGTGAGGAGGGCGCCCAGGGCCACCCCCGGCGGCGCCGCCACCCACCGGCCGGGCCGGGCCGAGGACTGCGCGGCCAGCCCCTGCCGCTCCAGGTGCCGCAGCGCCCGCTCCGTCTGCGGCACCGGCAG
Source organism: Streptomyces sp. NPDC051211 (assembly GCF_040689505.1). Taxonomy (NCBI): domain Bacteria; kingdom Bacillati; phylum Actinomycetota; class Actinomycetes; order Kitasatosporales; family Streptomycetaceae; genus Streptomyces; species Streptomyces sp. NPDC051211. The sequence goes on along the minus strand of NZ_JBFBAV010000009.1, from coordinate 193,206 downwards.
GGTCAGCCGGTGCGCCAGGTCAGGGACCTCCGCCGCCCCCAATGCCACCAGCGCCCGGTACGCCGACTCCTGGCCCTCGTCGAGGCCTATCGCACCCAGCAACCCGTCCACCCCACTCTCGACCCGCCCGACTGGCGGGAATCGGCCACGGCGCAAACCCGCCGCGGACATCATCACCGCACCCACCGCCTCTCTGCCAAGGTGACGCCACCGCAGCACCGACATCCACCGGCCGAAAAGTCATTCATGCGGCAACTTTGCCGCGCAATGCCGAAGTTGGCCGGATTTCACCTGGGGAGAGCGATGCGCCCGATATCGCGTACGGCAGTCGGGGCGGCCACCGCCGCCGTCCTGGCCGTCACCGCCGTCGGCCCGTGCTCGGCACAGCCGAGCGACGCCACCGGAAAGAGACCGCTGACCGGCAGCGAGGCCGCGGCGAGAACCCCCTCCGGCCCGGTCACCGTCACCCTGGTCACCGGTGACCGGATCCTGGTCTCCACCGACGCCGCGGGCCGCACCGCGGCCACCGCGATGCCCCGCGAGGACGGCTCACAGCCGATCGTCCAGACCCGCCAGTCCGGCAAGGACCTGTACGTCTACCCCGAGGGCGCGGTCAAGGCCCTCGCCGCCGGCCGCGTCGACGCCGAGCTGTTCAACGTCACCGCCCTCATCCGGCAGGGCTACGACGACGCGCACGCCAAGAAGATCCCGCTGATCGCGGTCTACGACGGCTCCGTCGACGTCGCCCGCAGCGCCCCCGCCACCCCGCGCGGCGCAGAACGCTCCCTGGTCCTCGACTCCATCGGCGCGGTCGCCCTCTCCGCCGACAAGCAGCAGGCCACCGCCTTCTGGGCCGACGTCACCGCCCCCCGCTCCCGCGCGGCCGGCGGACTGAAGAAGCTGTGGCTGGACGGCAGGGTCCAGGCGAACCTGGAACGCTCGACCCGGCAGGTGGGCGCCCCCGCGGCGTGGGCCGCCGGCTACGACGGCAAGGGCACCAGGGTCGCCGTGCTCGACACCGGCACCGACCTCGAACACCCCGACCTGAAGGGCCGCGTCAGCGGCTCGAAGAACTTCACCGACTCCGACACCGACGGAGACCGGCAGGGCCACGGCACGCACACCATCTCCACCGTCGGCGGCTCCGGCACCGCGAGCGGCGGCGCGAAGAAGGGCGTCGCCCCCGGCGCCGGCCTCCTCTCCGGCAAGGTCCTCAACGACCAGGGATACGGCCTGGACTCGTGGATCATCGCCGGTATGGAATGGGCCGTCGACAGCAAGGCCGACATCGTCTCCATGAGCCTCGGCGACCCCTCACAGACCGCCTGCGACGACCCGCTCGCCGCCGCCACCGAACGCCTCTCCCGGCAGGGAACCCTGTTCGTGATCGCGGCCGGCAACTCGGGCCCCGGCAACAACACCGTCTCCTCGCCCGGCTGCGCCCCCAGCGCGCTCACCGTCGGAGCGGTCGACCGGGACGACACCACCGCCTCCTTCTCCAGCCGCGGCCCGGCCGGCCTCCAGCACACCCTCAAGCCCGAGATCGCCGCCCCCGGCGTCGGGATCTCGGCCGCCGCCGCGGGCGGCCGCGGGGTGTACGCGTACCAGGGCATGTCCGGCACCTCGATGGCCACCCCACACGTCGCGGGCGCCGCCGCCCTCGTCAAGCAGCGCCACCCCGACTGGACCGGCGCCCGGATCAAGGCCGCGCTCGTCGGCTCGGCCGCCACCACCGTGCCCGGCGACGTACGGGAGACCGGCGGCGGCCGCCTCGACGTCCCGGCCGCGCTCGCCGCCACGGTCACCGGCGCCCCCACGGTCCAGGGCGGCACCCACCACTGGCCCCAGGACCGCAGCGACCGCACCACCGTCGAGGTCCCCTACACCAACACGGGCAGCGCGCCGGTCACCCTGAACCTCGCCCTGCAGAAGGTCACCGGCAACGACGGCTCCGCCGTCCGGTCGGCCGTGGCCCGCCTCGACCGGCGCACCGTCACCGTCCCGGCCGGCGCCACCGTCAAGGTCCCGCTCGCCCTCGACCCGGCCGCCCGCCTGGAGCGCGCCCAGTACGGCGACATCACCGGCCGGGTCACCGCCACCGGCCCCGGGGGGATCCGCATCTCCACCCCCTTCTCCCTGTACGTGGAGCCGGAGACGGTCACCCTGCGCGTCAAGCTCCTCGACCGCGCCGGCAAGCCCGCCGCCGGACCCTCCTCCCTCGACGTGATCGGCACCGACACCGCCACCGGCGAACGCCGCTTCAACGAGGGCGCCGCCGACCAGCTCTACCGGGTCCGCCCCGGCTCCTACTTCCTGTCCGCCTTCGTCGGCACCCCCGACGCGGGCGAGGGCGCCGAGCTCATCGACTCCCTCACCTACCTGGGCCGCCCCCAGGTCGAGGTGAAGAAGGACACCACCGTCGTGCTCGACGCCCGGAAGGCGGGCCGGCTCGGCATCGCCGCCGACCGGCCCACCGAGAGCCGCAGCACCACCCTGTCCTTCGCCCGCGGCTGGGACGACACCTGGCTGCACGCCGGCACCGCCATGGGCGGCCGCACCGTACGCGGCTTCTACGCCTCCGTCGAAGGCCGGGCCGGCGAGGGCAGTTTCGAGTTCGGCAGCTACTGGCGGGCCGGCGCCCCGTTGATCTCCGAGCTGAAGGTCACCGGCGGACCCGCCCTGCACCCGATCACCGCCTCGCTGGGCAGCGACAACCTCGACGGCACCGACAGCGCCCCGCTGGTGAACGCCGGCACCGGCACCCCCGAGGAACTCGCCGCGGCGGGCGCCAAGGACGCCATCGTGCTGGTCAGGGCCACCGAGGGCGGATCCCTCTACCAGCAGGCGCAGAACGCGAAGGCGGCCGGCGCCAAGGCGGTCCTCGCCCACCGGGACGCCCCCGGACGCTGGACGGGCTTCACCGGCTACGCCGGCGGATCCCTGCCCGCGCTGACCGTCGACAGCGGGGAGGCGAAGACACTGCTCGACCGGCTGGCGGGCGGCAAGGTCACCCTCTCCTGGAAGGCCACGGCCCGGAGCCCGTACATCTACAACCTGGCGCAGACCGAGACCGGCACCGTGCACGGGGACCGCACCTACCGGGTCCGCGACCGCGACCTGGGCACCGTGCAGTCCACCTACCGGGCCATGGGTGTGGCCGCCGACTACGTCGACCTCGTCGGCGCGTACCGGCCGCTGGGCCACGCGGTGTTCTTCGGCTCGCTGGAGACCGTCGCGGTGCCGGGCAGCCGTACCGAGTACTACTCGGCCGGAGACGGCGGAGACGGCGGAGACGGCGGCGGTACGGCCTGGGAGCACCTGCTCTCCAGCAGCTTCCCGTGGGGTGAGTTCATGACCGACCGGCACCGCACCTACACCAAGGGCTCCCGGCGCAGCGAGAGCTGGTACGACGGGGTGATCGGCCCGGTCGCGCCCCGCGACAGCGCGGGCAAGCCGGTCCTGGCCGCCGAACGGCAGGGCAACCTGATCGGTTTCGCCTCCGCGATGTGGGGCGACAGCGGGCACCACGCGCAGCCCGGCTCCTTCGGCGACGTCGGCAGCCTGACGCTGAAGCGGAACGGAGAGCCGATCGGAGACAGCTGGTACCCGTCCGGGGTCTTCGAGGTCCCGGCCGAGGCAGGCACGTACGAACTGACCCAGCACATCCAGAAGTTCGGCGCGCCGGCCCGGGTCTGGCAGCGGTCGCAGGGGGTGCAGACCTCTTGGACCTTCCGTTCGCAGCTGGACGAGGCCGCCTACTCGCAGGTCCTGCCCATCCTGTTCCCCTCCCTCTCGCTCCCGGAGGACGGCGCGAAGACCGTGCCGGCCGCCGACGGGATCCGCATCGGCCTGGCGGCCGCCGGCCACGCCGGATACACGCCGGGCGCGCTGAAGTCCGCCAAGCTGTCGTACTCCTACGACGGCGAGCACTGGACTCAAGCGGAGGTGACCCGGCAGGGCGGTGCATGGACGGCGGAGGTCGACCACACGGGCGCCGCCGGCAAGCCGGTCTCGCTCAAGGTGGAACTCACCGCGGCCGACGGCGCGGCGGTCACCCAGACGGTGGCGCGGGCGTACGACGTGCGCGGCTAGCGGCACGGTGATGCAGGCGGCGGCCGCCGGGGGTGCACCCGCCCCCGGCGGCCGCCGCACTGTGCCGTGCGGGCCAAGTTCACCGAGAACCAGGCCGCAGACACCGGGGGCGGCCTCAACAACGAGGAGGGTGGCGTCGTCGAGATCGAGAAGAGCGAGATCGAGGACAACGTCCCGAACAACTGCTCGGGCAACGTGCCGGACTGCAACTCGCACTGAGCCGCGTGACCGATGGTGGGGCGCTGACGTACAGCGCCCCACCATCGGGTCCAATTCCCCGGAATCGGTGCGCCCGGCCGCAGGGCGCGGCCGACAATACGGGGCATGACTCAGCAGGGGGACGCGGACCCGCAGGACTGGTGGCAGCGGCTGTACGAGGACCCGCGCGAGGGTCCGCCGGGTGGCGGGGTGCCGGCCCCCCGAGGCACCGAGGACACCCTGGAGTCCCGGTACAGCACGGCTTCGGCCATGCTCACCGGCCCTCCCGAGCCGCCTGCGTCGGCGCCGCCTGCGCCGGAACCGCCCGCGCCGGCTCCACCCGCGCCGGCTCCACCCGCGCCGGAACCGCCCGAGCCGACGCCGCCCGCGGCGGCCCCACCCGAGCTGGCCCCGCCCGCGGCGGAGCGGCGCGAGCCGGGCCCGCCCGCGCCGACGCCGCCCGCGGCGGCCCCACCCGCGCCGGGCCCACCCGCGCCGGAGCGGCGCGAGCCGGCCCCGCCTGCGCCGGAGCGGCGCGAGCCGGAGTGGTTCCCGCCGGAGCCGCCACGCCCCGCCCCGGACCCGCCCGACCCCCGGGCCGGTCTGCTCCCGCGGCCGCGCCCGGCCGAGGACGACCTTCCGGAGGCGCCCGCCGAGCGGAAGCGTCCGCAGGGCACGCCGGGGTCGCCCGGCGCGGCGCTGCCGTCCTTGCCGCCGCTGCCGGCCGGCCCGCCGCCCGGGTCGACCCGGTACGCGCTGGGGCACCTGGCCGTGCCACCGGCTCCGCCGGCGGGCGGAGACCGGACCGGGCCCGCGACGACGGGCGGCGCGGACGACGGGGCGGAACGCCGGCCGGAGGTGCGGTACCTCGGGGACCGGCCGCCGACCTACGCCGCCGAGCCCGGCGCCCTCCCCGTCGCCGACCCGGCGGCGCTGGACGGCCTGGTGCCCGACACCGTGCTGGAGGGCGCCCGGTACGGCGGCAGCGTCCTGCGCGCCGGATCCGTACGCGGGGACTCCGCCCGCTACCGCGGCGAGGCACGCCGCGACTTCCTGCTCACCGCCCGCTTCGGCACCGGCGACGACTCCCTGGTGCTGGTCGCCTTGGCCGGCGGGGACCGCGCCGCGGAGGGCGCCCGGGAGGCCGCCGCCGAACTGTGCCACTGGGTGGGCGCCGCCGTCGGCCGCAGCCAGGGCCGGCTCGGCGAGGACATCCGGGCCGGCCGCCGGGACGCCCTGCGGTCCGGACTCCAGCGGCTCACCGACCGCGGGTACGGGCGGCTCCGCGCCCGGGCCGCCGAACTCGGACTCGACGACCCCGAGTACACGGCCGGGCTGCGCTGCCTGCTGCTGCCCATCGACCCCGAATGCCGCACCCGGGTGAGCTTCGGGACCGGCCCGGGCGGACTGTTCCGGCTCCGGGCGGGGGAGTGGCAGGATCTCGAAGCCGCCCCCGCCCCGGCCGGCGAGGACGGGGCCGCCGGCGGGTTCCGGTTCCGCGCGAGCGTGGCCCGGCCGGGGGACACCCTGCTGCTCTGCACCGCCGGGCTGGCCGAGCCCATGCGCGAGGAGCCGCTGCTGCCGGCCGAGCTCGCGGCCCGCTGGACCGGCACCGAGCCGCCCGGCCTCGCCGGCTTCCTCGCCGACACCCAGCTCCGGCTCAAGGGGTACGCCGACGACCGTACGGCGGCCGCGGTCTGGGAGGCGTGACGCAGGGGCGCCATCCCGGGGGAGGTGCCGGGAGGCGCGATCGAACGGATCATGGGTTGATGGGAGGCGCACACCCGCAGCAGCCGGACCGGAAAGGGCGCCCCCTCCATGGCCAAGCAGAACGTGGCGGAGCAGTTCGTCGACATCCTCGTGCGCGCCGGAGTACGCCGGATGTACGGAGTCGTCGGCGACAGTCTCAACCCCGTGGTCGACGCGATCCGCCGAACGGCGGACATCGAGTGGATCCAGGTCCGGCACGAGGAGACGGCCGCCTTCGCGGCCGGCGCCGAAGCCCAGATCACCGGCCGGCTCGCCGCCTGCGCCGGCTCCTGCGGCCCCGGCAACCTGCACCTCATCAACGGCCTCTACGACGCCCACCGCTCCATGGCCCCGGTCCTCGCCCTCGCCTCGCACATCCCGTCCAGCGAGATCGGCCTCGGCTACTTCCAGGAGACCCACCCCGACCAGCTGTTCCGCGAATGCAGCCACTACAGCGAACTGATCTCCAACCCGCGCCAGATGCCCCGGCTGCTGCAGACCGCCGTCCAGCACGCCGTCGGCCGCAGCGGGGTCAGCGTGGTCGCCCTGCCCGGTGACATCGCCGACCAGCCCGCCCCCGAGAAGGCGGTGGAGCACGCACTCGTCACCGCCCGCCCCACCGTCCGGCCCGGCGAAGGCGAGATCGAGAAGCTCGTCCGGCTGATCGACGAGGCCGACAAGGTCACGCTGTTCTGCGGCAGCGGCACGGCCGGCGCGCACGCCGAGGTGATGGAGTTCGCCGGCCGGGTCAACGCCCCCGTCGGGCACGCCCTGCGCGGCAAGGAATGGATCCAGTACGACAATCCGTACGACGTCGGGATGAGCGGACTGCTCGGCTACGGCGCCGCCTACGAGGCCACCCACGAGTGCGACCTGCTGATCCTGCTCGGCACCGACTTCCCGTACAACGCCTTCCTGCCCGACGACGTCAAGATCGTCCAGGTGGACATCCGGCCGGAACACCTCGGCCGCCGCTCCCAGCTCGCCCTCGCGGTCTGGGGCGACGTCCGGGAGACCCTGCGCGCCCTGAACACCCGGGTGAAGGCCAAGACGGACCGGCGGTTCCTGGACCGGATGCTGAAGAAGCACGCCGACGCCCTGGAAGGGGTGGTCAAGGCCTACACCCGCAAGGTGGAGAAGCACACGCCGATCCACCCCGAGTACGTCGCCTCCGTACTCGACGAACTGGCCGACGAGAACGCCGTGTTCACCGTCGACACGGGCATGTGCAATGTCTGGGCGGCGCGCTATCTTTCCCCGAACGGCAAGCGGCGCATCATCGGCTCCTTCAGCCACGGCTCGATGGCCAACGCCCTCCCGCAGGCCATCGGCGCACAGTTCACCGACCGCAACCGTCAAGTGGTGTCGATGTCCGGTGACGGCGGCTTCTCGATGCTGATGGGAGATTTCCTCACCCTGGTGCAGTACGACCTCCCCGTCAAAGTGGTTCTCTTCAACAACTCCTCCCTCGGCATGGTCGAGTTGGAAATGCTGGTTTCCGGCCTTCCTTCGTACGGAACCACCAACCGGAATCCCGACTTCTCCGCGATCGCCCGCGCGGCGGGCGCCTACGGGGTCCGGGTGGAGAAGCCCAAGCAGCTCAGCGGGGCTCTGAAGGACGCATTCAGCCATCGTGGACCGGCCCTGGTGGATGTGGTCACCGACCCCAACGCGCTGTCCATTCCGCCGAGGATCAGCGCCGAAATGGTGACCGGATTCGCACTTTCCGCCAGCAAGATCGTGCTGGACGGCGGGGTGGGCCGGATGCTCCAGATGGCTCGATCCAACCTGCGCAACGTTCCCCGTCCGTAACCCCGTTACAGGCGCGGAGGAGTGCGTTTCCGTCCGGCGGGCATGCATCCCGTAGGCCTGTTCGAAGGAGAAACGCACACGGGAGGTACATCGCCGTGCGGGTGGGGGCGAAGACCGAGATCACACGGACGGTGCGCCGGGCGGATCTCAAGGCTGTGGGCGAAGTCCGCAGAGACCTGCGGGAGATGCTCCGGCACCGGTGTCGAACGGACACCGCAGAGGTGGCGGAGCTGCTGGCCACCGAGCTGGTGACCAATGCGCTGGTCCACACGGACCAGGGCGCCGAGGTGTGCGTCCGGCTCGCCGACACCCGATTACGGGTGGAGGTGCGGGACTGCACCGCACGGCGGCCCCGGCCGTACGTACCGATCGCCGACGACGGTACGCACGGCCGGGGGCTGATGCTGGTGCAGGCGCTCGCCGACGCGTGGGGGGTCGATCCGGCCGGGGCCGGCAAGGTGGTGTGGTTCGAACTGGAGGGGGCCCGGCGGGACGGTGGCCGGCCCGCGACGGACGGCCCGGCCCGACCGGCCGGACCGCCCGCCTGAGGGGTGCGGGCACGGGTCACGGACATCCCGGCCGAACATCTCAGCCGAACTGCTGCTCGAGATCCTTCAGTTTGCGCTCCAGGGAGTCCAGCCGGGGGATGGTCTGGGTGTCGTCCTCGGCGGTGAGGTCCACGGTGCGGGCCTCACTCGTCTCGGTTCCATGAACGGCCTGCAGGGAGGGCCGGCGGCGTACGGGCAGCTGTCCCTGTTCCGCTATGGCGGGCTCCGCGCCGACCGGCGCGGAGCCAGAACCCGGGGCGAGGCCGGGCACCTCGACCTGACGGCCGCGCGTACGGGGCAGGCCGAAGGCCCGGTTCTGCCTCCCCAGCGCTCTGATGTGCGCACGCTCCCGACGCTGCTGTTCGCGCCGGCGGAGCCGGTCCTGCTCCTTCTCCCGCTTGTCCTCCCGCACCTCGTCCACTGCCTCGTCGAGGGTGCGGACCCCCTCCAGCAGCATCAGCGACCAGGCGCCGAAGGTCTCCCGGGGTGCCCGCAGCCAGCGGACGATCCGGATCTGCGGCAACGGACGGGGCACCAGGCCCTGTTCGCGGAGCGCGGCCCGGCGGGTCTGCTTGAGCGCGCGGTCGAACAGGACGGCCGCGGAGAGCGACATCCCGGCGAAGAACTGCGGTGCCCCGTCATGGCCCAGGCCGCGCGGAGCGTGCACCCAGTTGAACCAGGCGGCCGCGCCCGCGAACAGCCAGACCAGCAGCCGTGAGCCGAGGGCCGCGTCGCCGTGGCTGGCCTCGCGGACGGCGAGCACCGAGCAGAACATGGCGGCGCCGTCGAGGCCGAAGGGCACCAGGTACTCCCAGCCCCCGGAGAGGTTGAGGTTCTGCCGGCCGAAGCCGACCAGTCCGTGGAAGGAGAGCGCGGCGGCCACCGCCGCGCAGCAGAACAGCAGGATGTACGAGGCGGTGCCGTAGATGGCCTCCTTGCGGCGCCGGCGTTCCTCGCTGCGTTCCCAGGTGTCCTCCGCCGCGGCCTTCTCGCTGTCGCGCCTGCCCCGGGCCAGCACCGCCACTGCCGCAAGCACGCCCAGGATCAGCAGGCTGCCGGGAAGCAGCCAGTCCAGCGATATGTCGGTCAGTCTCATCCGGTGTCCCTTGCCTGAAGACTCGCGTCGCGTGAGCGGCTTTCCGGGCGCCATAGTGGCGGAACCGGTCCGGCCCGCACGCGGGTTTCGGGGCAAGAGGACTCTGATGGGGTGAGCGGCCCTCCGGATAGGGTGTTGTCAGTCGAACTGTCATATGAGTCTTATGAGTTGAGTTCGAATACACCCCACTCCTGTGGGTGGGTTGGAAACCGGTTCTACGAACTCGCCGCTTCGGCGGCCAGACGGGTGACGCGATCGGTGTCACAGGTGCGCGGGCAGGTGACGCAGGTGTCCTCGGGGCGGATGGTGTAGAAGAGGCAGCAGCTGATCCGGTCGCGGGTGGGGAACTCCCGGCCGTCCGGTCCGACGAGGCTCCGGAAGCCGCTGCCGCCCGTGTACGGGGCGGTCGCGCCGGGCAGCAGCAGGTCCAGCTCGGCCAGCGCCCGCTGCTCCTCGCCGAGCAGCTCGCCGACGTACCAGAGGCCCTCGGCGATGTCGTCGGTGACCATCCCCCACAGGGCCCGCCGGCCCCGCCGCATCCGGGGACCGAATCCGGCCAGTACGGGTTCCAGGTGCTCGGCCACCGCAGCCCGCACCTCCGCCCGCAGCGCCTCCTCGCCGGCCACGACCCTCGCTCCCGGCAGCGCCGCCGCCGGATCGTCCGGCAGGCAGGCGAAGCCGGCCGTGCGCACGGCCATCCGGCCGCCGGTCCGGTGGAAGGCCACCCGGGCGGCGGGCAGCCGGGGGACCCGGCGGTGCAGGAACCAGGGCACCGTGAAGAGCAGGCAGGCGGGCCAGACGTACCGGTGCAGGCCGAAGCCCGCGACCACGTCCGGGCGGGCCCGCTGCCCGTAGTCCTCCAGGACCTGGGCGCCGTCCCGGGCGAGGAACCCGTCCAGGGCCGCCCCGCCCGCCGCCAGCTCGTCCGCGCCGATCCACCCCACACCGCGAGGGGCCGGTTCGTGCACGGTGAGTTCGGTCACCCGGAGTCCGGGGAACACCTCGGCCAAGCAGGCGTACGCTGCCGCCACCGGAGAGCCGGCCGGGGCGGTGACGACGGGGAGCAAAGCCGGGACGGCCATGGGACCACCGAATCACACGATCGTTAACAGGTAAGCCTTACCTTACTCGATCACGCAAGGTCTGTATCCGGCCGGTTCTCGTACGGCCGGATTTCGTCGCTATCCTCTGGGAAAAGCCCAGACCAGCCAGGAGGACCGAGTGCACGACGCGGCCCGGGCGCGGTTGCCCCGCCAGAAGGTATTGCGCCACTCGGTCCGCGGGCAGATCCTCGAGGCGCTGCGCGCCGCGCTGGTCGACGGCGACCTCGTTCCCGGTGAGATCTACTCCGGGCCGGTCCTGGGGGAGCGCTTCGGGGTGTCCGCCACCCCGGTCCGCGAGGCGATGCAGCAGTTGGCCCTGGAAGGGGCCGTGGAGTGCCTGCCGAACCGGGGCTTCCGGGTTCTCAGCCGTACGGTGCGGGAGCGCGCCGAGCTGGCCGAGGTACGGGCCCTGCTGGAGGTCCCGGTGATGCTGCGGCTGGCCCGCACGGTGCCGGCGGACACCTGGGCCGGCCTCCGCGCGGCGGCCACGGCCACCGGCGAGGCGGCCGCCGCCGGGGACGTCCCGCGCTACGCGGAGGCGGACCGGGCCTTCCACCGGGCGGTGCTGTCACTGGCGGGCAACCAGCAGCTGGTCCAGGTCGCGGACGACCTGCACCGGCGGGCGCAGTGGCCGCTGCCGGGGGCTCCGCGGGTGCGGCAGGCCGATCTGGTGGCGGACGCGGCGGAGCACTCGGCGCTGTTGGAGGCGTTGATCGCGGGGGACCTCGCGGTGGTCGAATCCCTGGTCCGCGAACACTTCTCGTCCACCTGACCGGTCGTCCACCCGACCCGTCGTCCACCTGACCGGTCGTACAGCTGACCCGTCGTCCACCCGGCCCGCGCCGCCGCACGGAGGTCGGGTGGCCCGGCTCAGGTGGCCGGGGACGAGTGGAGCTGGTCGGCGAGCCAGGTGGGGATGCCGCCCAGGAGGTGGAACAGGCGCCGTGCCTCCGCACGTAGACGGGAGGCCTCCGGCTCCGGTTCCGCTTCCGCGAGGGCCGCCAGCGCCGGTGCCGTCCCCACCAGGAACCCCAGCTCCTCCCGGATGCGGAGGGACTCCGCGAAGCCGTGCCGGGCCTCGGCGAGCTCTCCGTCGCGGAGGGCCAGTGCGGCCAGGTGCCGCCAGGTGAAGGAGAGCAGCAGCTCGTCCCCGTTGTTGGCCGCGCCGGAGTGGGCGCGCCGGTATGCGGGGCGGGCGGACTGCGGGTCGTCGGCCAGGTGCTCCGCCACCAGGCCGCGGCGGAAGTCCAGCAGGGGGCGGGTCCGGGACCCCGGCGAAAGGAGGGCCGCGGCGCGGCCGAGCGCCGAGCGGGCCTCGTCGGCCCGGTCCCGGATCCCGAGCACGGTCGCCGCGTACGCCAGCTGCCCGCGCTCACAGGCCGCGGCGCCCCGCGCGTCGTCGTCCCGGGCCACCGCCTCCGCGATGCGCAGCGCGTCCTCCGCCTCGGCCCAGCCCTGCCCGGTGAACAGGCAGCGCTCCACGAGCAGCGCGGTGCGCTGCACCGCCGGCCCGGCGTCGTCCATGTGCGGTGTCAGCAGCGCCGCCGCGTCGGTCCAACAGCCGCGCGAACGCAGCCGCCATATCGCCCGCTGGAGGGGGTCGTCTCCCCCGGTAGTTCCGGCACCCGACATGGCGGTGTCCGCCACATTGCCCTCCCCAAGCAACCGAGCAGCACGTCGTTGAGCCCTGGGGCGAAATGACAGCACGGATCTGCTTGATCGGCCAAGGGGTCGGGTGAACTCTTTCACAAAGTTCGGACATCGCGTCAGGCGTGTCCGCCCACTGGTCCGGTCCACCCGTCCGGGGCGTTCGCTCAGCTCATCCGCAGTGCCAGGAAGAAGTCGAGCTTGTCCTCCAGGCGCGACAGGTCCCGCCCCGTCAACTGCTCGATTCGCCCGACCCGGTAACGCAGCGTGTTGACGTGCAGGTGGAGCCGGGTGGCGCAGCGGGTCCAGGAGCCGTCGCAGTCCAGGAAGGCCTCCAGGGTCGGGATGAGCTCCGCCCGGTGCCGCCGGTCGTAGTCCCGCAGCGGATCCAGCAGCCGGGCGGTGAAGGCCCGGCGGACGTCGTCCGGGACGAAGGGCAGCAGCAGCACGTGCGAGGCGAGCTCGTGGTGGCCGGCGGCGCAGACCCGGCCGGGGCGGGCGGCGGCGACCCGGCGGGCGTGCCGGGCCTCCTCCAGGGCGCCCCGCAGGCCCTCCGCGGAGTGCACGGCGGCGCTGACGCCCAGGGTGAGCCGCCCGTCGTCGGCGAGGCCGGCGGCCAGCGGCTCCCGTACGGACGCCAGCAGCGCGTCGGCGTGCAGGGCGGTGTCCGGGCCGGTCTCCTCGCCGCCGTCGCCGGGCAGCGCGGGCAGCGGCACCAGGGCGATGGCCTCGTCGCCGGCGTGGGCGACCGCGATCCGGTCCGAGGGCTCCGGGCCGGACACCGAGGGGTCGACCAGGATCTCCTCCAGCAGCGACTGGGCGACCGGTCCGCCGGAGATGTCCCCGCCCTCCCAGTCCACCCGGGCCACCACGACCTGCCAGTGCGGGGCGGTGCCCAGCCCCGGTAGCAGGACCGGGGCCGCGACCCGCAGGCGCGCGGCGATCTCGGCGGGCGCGGCGCCCGTCTGGACCAGTTCGAGGACCTCCTGGGCCAGCCGGCGGCGCACCGTGCGGGCCGCGTCGCGCCGGTCCCGCTCGACCGCGATCAGCTGGGTGACGCCCTGGAGCAGGTCGAGCCGCTCGGCCGGCCAGTCGCCCGCGTCCGCCTCCACGGCCAGCAGCCAGTCCGAGAGCACGCTCTCGCGCACGTCCCGGCCGCCGGGCCCGGCACCCCTGGCCACGCCCCTGATCGGGAACAGGGAGTAGGTAATACCCTGGATGGAGATCCGGTGCGGGCCCCGGCGGCCGGTCCGGACCGCCGCGAGATGCTCGCTCGCCAGTGCCGCGCAGATGCCCGGCGCGAGCGGCTCACCGGCCCCGGCGATCTGCCTGCCCGTGGGCGAGAGCACCCACGCACGCAGATCGAGGTCCGTGGTGAGCAGATCCAGCACCACATCCGGTCCGCCGCCCGCGGGACCCGAGGTCATGAGGCGGCGGTGCCGGTCCACGACGGCCGCCAGGTCCCCGGCACGCTCTCCGGACACCTGCCGGACCACATACTCGGTGATCGTGGCGAATGCAACGTCTTCGTTCACGGCGAACAGCGGCAGCCGGTTGCGAAGACAGGCCGAGACCAGATCGTCCGGGATCGCTCCCAGCTCCGCCTCGCCGGCCGCCAGCCCCGCCACGCCGGCACTGGCAAGGATTCGTACGAACGGCTCGGAATCGGCCGAATTTCGTCTCCAGGCCAGTCCGGTCAGGACAAGTTCCCCTCCGGAGAGGTATCGGCTGGGATCTCTCAGGTCCGTGGTCATGACACCGCGGACCGTACGGTCGAGTTCTTCCTCGCCGCCCAGCAGCCGCAGCCCCAGCGCCTCGGTCTCCAGCAGTGCGCGCAGCCGCATGATGTCGCCGCCGATCTGTCTCGATGTTGCCGTTGGAAATCGGGCAGGTCGTCGCATCCTGCCTTTCATACGAATCTACAAGACGAGGGAGGCCGCCAGCCAACTCCTTCATGGTTTCGGTGACTGCACCCGGGGGACGCGCGGCTTGTGTACTGGCTCCACACCGCGTTAACAGCACGTGAACGACCAGTCGAGGGCCTCTTGGCCTCCTGGCTTGAAGTGAACGACACGATGAAGAAGAAGAGAGCCGCACATGGACTTCCTTCGCCCCGCCAGCTGGGAGGAGGCGCTCGCCGCTAAGGCCGAGTACCCCACAGCTGTGCCGATTGCGGGTGGCACCGACATCATGGTCGAGATCAACTTCGACCACCGCCGTCCGGAATACCTCCTGGACCTCAACCGCATCGAACTGCTGCGGGAGTGGGAGGTCGGCGAGGAGGTCACCAAGCTTGGCGCCTCCGTCCCGTACACCCAGATCATGGAGAACCTGCGCGAGACGCTGCCGGGTCTCGCGCTCGCCTCGCACACGGTCGCGTCCCCGCAGATCCGCAACCGCGGCGGCGTCGGCGGCAACCTCGGTTGCGCCTCGCCCGCCGGTGACTCCCACCCCGCCCTGCTCGCCGCCGGCGCCCAGGTCGAGGTCGAGTCGGTCCGCGGTTCGCGTCTGATCCCGATCGACGAGTTCTACACCGGCGTGAAGCGCAACGCGCTCGCCGCCGACGAGCTCATCAAGACGATCCACATCAAGAACGCGACCGGCGCGCAGCAGTACTCCAAGGTCGGCACCCGCAACGCGATGGTCATCGCGGTCTGCGCCTTCGGTCTTGCCCTGCACCCCGAGACCCGCACCGTGCGTACGGGCATCGGTTCGGCCGCCCCGACCCCGATCCGGGCGCAGGCTGCCGAGGAGTTCCTGAACGCCGCTCTCGAAGAGGGCAACTTCTGGGAGTCCGGCAAGGTCATCACCCCGTCGATCGCCAAGCAGTTCGGTGAGCTCGCCTCCGGCGCGTGCAACCCGATCGACGACGTCCGTGGCACGGCGAAGTACCGCCGTCACGCGGTCGGCATCATGGCTCGCCGCCAGCTCGTCTGGACGTGGGAGCAGTACCGCGGCACCAACGGCCGCTCGCTTGAAGGGGCTGCGTAACCATGCGCGTCAATTTCACTGTCAACGGTCGTCCGCAGGAAGCCGACGACGTGTGGGAGGGCGAGTCCCTTCTCTACGTGCTGCGTGAGCGTCTGGGCCTGCCCGGCTCCAAGAACGCCTGCGAGCAGGGCGAGTGCGGTTCCTGCACCGTCCGTCTCGACGGCGTGCCGGTCTGTTCCTGTCTGGTCGCGGCCGGTCAGGTCGAGGGCCGCGAGGTCGTGACGGTCGAGGGTCTGGCCGACTACGCCAAGCAGCGCGCGGAGCACGGCGGTGCCTGCGGCACCGGCGGCGGCTGCGGCAGCAAGGGCGTCACCACCGACGAGGCGAAGCAGTGGTCCGCGCACGGGTCTGACAGCGGGCTCCGCCCGCGGGCAGCCGACTCGCAGACCGGTGAGGGCGTCGAGCTCTCCAACATCCAGCAGGCGTTCATCGACGCCGGCGCCGTGCAGTGCGGTTTCTGCACCCCGGGTCTGCTGGTCCAGGCCGACGCGCTGCTGGAGAGCAACTCGTCCCCGTCCGACCAGGACATCCGTGAGGCCCTGTCCGGCAACCTCTGCCGCTGCACGGGCTACGAGAAGATCCTCGACGCGGTCCGCCTGGCGGCCGCCCGTCAGGGAGAGGCTGTCTGATCATGGCCAACACCCGCACCGCGCCTTCCGGCACCCCGACGAACGTCACCCAGAAGCACACCAAGGGCGGCATCGGCGAGTCCACGCTGCGCCCCGACGGCACCCTCAAGGTCACCGGCGAGTTCGCCTACTCCTCGGACATGTGGCACGAGGACATGCTGTGGGGCCAGACCCTGCGGTCCACCGTCGCCCACGCCGAGATCGTCTCCATCGACATCTCCGAGGCCCTGGCCATGCCGGGCGTCTACTCGGTCCTGACGTACGACGACCTGCCGGCCGAGATGAAGAACTACGGCCTGGAGATCCAGGACACCCCGGTTCTCGCCAACGGCCGGGTCCGTCACCACGGTGAGCCGGTCGCCCTCGTGGCCGCCGACCACCCGGAGACGGCCCGCCGCGCGGCCGCCAAGATCAAGATCGACTACCGTGAGCTGCCGCTCGTCACGGACGAGGCCTCCGCCCTCGCCGCCGACGCGCCGCTGATCCACGAGGGCCGCGACGACCACCACTCCGGTCACGTCCCGCACCCGAACATCGTGCACCGCCAGCCGATCATCCGCGGCAACGTGGAAGAGGCCCGCAAGCGCGCCGACGTCATCGTCGAGGGCGAGTACACCTTCGGCATGCAGGACCAGGCCTTCCTCGGCCCGGAGTCCGGCCTGGCCGTACCGAGCGAGGACGGCGGTGTCGACCTCTACGTCGCCACCCAGTGGCTGCACTCGGACCTCAAGCAGATCGCCCCCGTCCTCGGTCTCCCCGAGGAGAAGGTGCGCATGACGCTCTCCGGCGTCGGCGGTGCCTTCGGCGGTCGCGAGGACATCTCGATGCAGATCCACGCCTGCCTCCTGGCGCTGGCCACCAACAAGCCGGTCAAGATCGTCTACAACCGGTTCGAGTCCTTCTTCGGCCACGTGCACCGCCACCCGGCCAAGCTCTGGTACGAGCACGGCGCCACCAAGGACGGCAAGATCACGCACATGAAGTGCAAGATCGTGCTGGACGGCGGCGCCTACGCGTCCGCTTCCCCGGCGGTCGTCGGCAACGCCTCCTCCCTCTCCGTCGGCCCGTACGTCATCGACGACGTCGACATCGAGGCGATCGCCCTCTACACGAACAACCCGCCCTGCGGCGCGATGCGCGGCTTCGGCGCCGTCCAGGCCTGCTTCGCGTACGAGGCCCAGATGGACAAGCTCGCGGCGAAGCTGGGCATGGACCCGGTCGAGTTCCGCCAGCTGAACGCCATGGAGATGGGCACGATCATGCCCACCGGCCAGGTCGTGGACTCGCCGGCTCCGGTCGCCGAGCTGCTGCGCCGGGTCAAGGCCCGTCCGCTGCCGCCGGAGCGCCAGTGGGAGTCGGCCGGCGAGGGTGCGGACGTCCGCGCGCTGCCGGGCGGCCTCTCCAACACCACCCACGGCGAGGGCGTCGTCCGCGGCGTCGGCTACGCGGTCGGCATCAAGAACGTCGGCTTCTCCGAGGGCTTCGACGACTACTCCACCGCCCGCGTGCGCCTGGAGGTCATCAACGGCGAGCCCGTCGCGATGGTCCACACGGCCATGGCGGAGGTCGGTCAGGGCGGCGTCACCGTGCACGCCCAGATCGCCCGTACCGAGCTGGGTGTCACGCAGGTGACCATCCACCCGGCCGACACCCAGGTCGGCTCCGCCGGTTCCACGTCCGCCTCCCGGCAGACGTACATGACCGGTGGCGCGGTGAAGAACACCTGTGAGGCCGTCCGCGAGGCGCTGCTGGAGATGGGCCGCCGCAAGAACGGCTCCTACCACCCGGCCTGGGCGCACGCCGAGCTGCTCCTGGAGGGCGGCAAGGTCGTCACCGACGGCGGCGAGGTCCTCGCGGACATCGCCGACATCCTCGAGGACGAGGCGATCGACCTCGAGCTCGAGTTCCGTCACCGCCCGACGGTCCCCTTCGACCTGAAGACCGGCCAGGGCGACGGCCACGTCCAGTACACCTTCGCCGCGCACCGCGCGGTGGTCGAGGTGGACACCGAGCTCGGCCTGGTCAAGGTCGTCGAGCTGGCGACCGCCCAGGACGTCGGCAAGGCGCTGAACATGCTCTCCGTGGTCGGCCAGATCCAGGGTGGTACCACCCAGGGCCTCGGCGTGGCGGTCATGGAAGAGATCATCGTGGACCCGAAGACCGCGAAGGTGCGCAACCCCTCCTTCACGGACTACCTGATCCCGACCATCCTCGACACCCCGACCATCCCGGTCGACGTCCTGGAGCTCGCCGACCCGAACGCCCCCTACGGTCTGCGCGGTCTCGGTGAGGCCCCCACCCTGTCGTCCACCCCGGCCGTCCTCGCGGCGATCCGGCAGGCGACCGGTCTGGAGCTGAACAAGACCCCGATCCGTCCCGAGGCCCTCACCGGCACCCTCTAGGGACACCAAGCTCTCCGGGCGGTGTGACACGGGAACGTCACACTTCACCGTCACACCGCCCGGAGTACGAAGTACCGCACCGCTCGCGGACTCTTCACCCCCGCAGTAACCGGCACCACCCCCGCAGTAACCAGAAGTGCCAGCAGTAAACGAACGCTTCGTCTCGGGCCGTCCCCCGGGTCGTGCGGCCAAACGCACCATCCCAAATCCCGCAATCTCCAATCCCCATGCGGGTGCCCCTTTGAACCTTGGGAGTTAGGCACCATGACCCAGTCGTCTGTGGAGCCCAAGACCACCGCGGAAGACGCCGGCGAAGGCTCGCGTCCTCCGGCCGGCAAGTCTTGGCTCGACCGGTACTTTCACATCACCCACAGAGGATCCAACGTCGGCAACGAGGTTCGTGGCGGTATCACGACCTTCATGGCCATGGCGTACATCCTTCTGCTCAACCCCCTGCTGCTCTCCGGCAAGGACGTCGCCGGCGACACCATGAGCCAGAAGGCTCTGATCACGGCCACCGCCTTCGCGGCCGCCGCGACCACGCTCCTCATGGGCTTCGTCGGCAAGGTGCCGCTCGCCCTCGCGGCCGGCCTCTCCGTGTCCGGCGTGCTGGCCTCGCAGGTCGCCCCTCAGATGACCTGGCCGCAGGCCATGGGCATGTGTGTGGTCTACGGTGTCGTGATCTGTCTCTTGGTCGTCACCGGCCTCCGAGAGTTGATCATGAACGCGATCCCGCTCGCGCTCAAGCACGCGATCACCATGGGCATCGGCCTCTTCGTCGCCCTGATCGGCTTCGTGAAGGCCGGCTTCGTCGGCAACGGCGGGGAGTTCATGCCCCCCGTCCAGCTCGGCGCGACCGGTGAGCTCTCCGGCTGGCCCGTACTGCTCTTCGCCATCACCCTGCTCGGCATCTTCATGCTCCAGGCCCGCAAGGTTCCCGGCGCCATCCTGATCGGCATCGTCGGCGGCACCGTCGTGGCCGCGATCCTCAACGCCATCGTCGACATCGACCCCAAGGCGTGGAAGAACGGCCCGCCGGAGCTCTCGGGCTCCGCGATCTCGCTGCCCGACTTCTCGCTCTTCGGTGACGTCAGCTTCGGCGGCTGGGGCGACGTCGGCTACATGACGGTCGGCATGATCGTCTTCACCCTCGTCCTGGCCGGTTTCTTCGACGCGATGGCCACCATCATCGGCGTCGGCACCGAGGCCAAGCTCGCCGACGACAAGGGCCGCATGCCGGGCCTGTCCAAGGCGCTGTTCATCGACGGTGCCGGTGGCGCCATCGGTGGCGTCTCCGGCGGCTCCGGCCAGACCGTGTTCGTCGAGTCGGCCACCGGCGTCGGAGAGGGTGCCCGCACAGGTCTCGCCTCCGTCGTCACCGGCCTGTTCTTCGCCGCCTGCCTCTTCTTCACCCCGATCACGCAGATCGTCCCGGGTGAGGTCGCCTCCGCGGCCCTGGTCGTCATCGGCGCGATGATGATGCAGAACGCCCGCCACGTGGACTGGGCCGACAGCTCGACCTCGATCCCGGTCTTCCTGACCGTCGTGATCATGCCGTTCACGTACTCCATCACGGCCGGCGTCGCCGCCGGTGTGATCTCCTACGTCGCCATCAAGGTGGCGCAGGGCAAGGCGCGCGAGATCGGCGCCTTCATGTGGGCGCTGACCGGAATCTTCCTGGTCTTCTTCGCGCTCCACCCCATCGAGGGATGGCTCGGCGTCAGCTAGGCCGCGGCAGTGATCCGTACCTGATCCCTCCACGCATCCGATACTGGAAACCCGAACCTCCGAGGAGGCCGCAATGCTGGACATCGCCGAAGAGCTGAACCGGTGGGTCGAGCAGGGACGTGACTTCGCCGTCGCCACCGTGGTGGCGGTCGGCGGGAGCGCGCCCCGGCAGCCCGGAGCCGCGCTCGCCGTCGACGGCGAGGGCACGGCCATCGGCTCGGTCTCCGGCGGATGCGTGGAGGGTGCGGTGTACGAACTGTGCCGACAGGCCCTCGAGGACGGCGAGACCGTCCTGGAGCGCTTCGGCTACAGCGACGACGATGCCTTCGCCGTGGGTCTGACCTGCGGCGGAATCATCGACATCCTGGTCACCCCGGTCCTGGCCGGGTCCCAGGAGCGGGCCGTCTTCGAGGCCTCCCTGGCCGCGGCGGCGGCCGGCGAGCCCGCAGCCGTCGCCCGGATCGCCGCCGGCCCGGCCGAGCTGACGGGCCGCGCCGTACTCGTCCGCGGTGACAGCGGGTACGAGGGCGGATTCGGCGGACACCCCGAGCTGGACCGCGCCATCGCCGAGGAGGCCCGCGCCATGCTGGACGCGGGCAGGACCGGCGTCCTGGAGATGGGTGCCGACGGCCGGCTCTGCGGGGAACCGCTGAAGGTGCTGGTGGAATCCAGCGTCCCGGCCCCACGCATGATCGTCTTCGGAGCCATCGACTTCGCCTCCGCTCTCGTCCGGATCGGCAAGTTCCTCGGCTACCACGTCACGCTCTGTGACGCCCGGCCCGTGTTCGCGACCAAGGCCCGCTTTCCCGAGGCCGACGAGATCGTCGTGGACTGGCCGCACCGCTACCTGGAGAGCACCCAGGTCGACGGCCGCACCGTGCTGTGCGTCCTGACGCACGACGCCAAGTTCGACGTCCCGCTCCTCGAAATGGCCCTCAGGCTTCCCGTCGCCTACGTCGGCGCGATGGGCTCCCGCCGCACCCACGAGGACCGCAACAAGCGGCTGCGCGAGGTCGGCATCACCGAGATCGAGCTGGCCCGGCTGCGCTCCCCGATCGGCCTGGACCTCGGCGCCCGCTCCCCGGAGGAGACCGCGCTGTCCATCGCCGCCGAGATCGTCGCCAACCGGCGCGGCGGCACCGGGGCCGCCCTCACCGGCGCCCACACCCCGATCCACCACGACGGTTCGGACGGAGTGGCCGGCCGCATCGGCGTCGTCGCTTGAAGAGACGTATGACCCGGCACTCGTGAACGACAAGAGGGCGCAACCCGTGGGGGTTGCGCCCTTTCCTCATCCCCTCTATTTTACCCGCCGGTAACAGGAAGCACCCTCTCCAGCCCTTCCTCACCCCGGAGTTGACCGGATGTCACGACGCCCCCTGCGTACCGTGTGCGCCCTCGCCGCGGCCGCCCTCCTCGCCGCCCTCGCACCGGCGGCGGCCGACACCCCGCCGGCGGATCTGCGCGAGGTGCTGTTCGTCGGGAACAACTGGGAGGGCACCGCCGACGTCCTCGCCTCCACCGGCGACCTCGCCCGCATCGGCCGGATCAACGTGATCCCCGACAAGGTGGAACGCCTGCGGGAGATCCACCTCAACCCGGTCAAGCTCGCCTACTTCCTCGGCATCCGCACCACCGCCGGCGAGGGCCACGACCAGTTCGTGGACGACATGTACACCACCCCGGACGGGTCGGCGGTGGTCGTCTCCCGCCCCAGCTTCGCCGATGTGGTCTCCCTCGACCTGGCGTCCGGCCGCATCAACTGGCGCTTCCCGGTGTCCGGTTACCGCTCCGACCACATGGCGGTGTCCCCGGACGGCACCAAGGTCGCCGTCTCGGCCTCCACCTCCAACACCGTGCACGTGCTGGACATCGCCACCGGCCGCCAGCTCGGCTCCTTCGGCACCGGCGACAAGCCGCACGAGAACACCTTCTCCCGCGACGGCCGGCTGCTGTGGAACAGCTCCATCGGCGAGGTCAACACCGCCCTGGACGCGCCCTGGCTGGATTGGACGAAGGGCGACCGCCGGATCACCGTCGTCGACGCGCAGACCTTCCGCACCGTCAAGGTCATCGACATGCGGGAGCGGCTGGACGCCTTCGGCCGCTCCGACCTCTCCGACTCGATCCGCCCGAACTCCTTCAGCCCGGACGAGTCGAAGCTCTACTTCCAGGTGTCCTTCTTCAACGGCTTCCTGGAGTACGACATCGCCACCGACCGGATCACCCGTCTCAAGACCCTCCCGGAGAACCCCGCCACCAGCAAGGACCGCACCGCCTGGGTCAACGACTCCCGGCACCACGGCATGTCCATGAGCCCCGACGGCGCCAAGCTCTGCATCGCGGGGACCATGGACGACTACGCGACCGTCGTGGACCGGGCCACCCTGGCCGAGGGCCCGCTGGTCCCGGTGTCCAAGCCGTACTGGGCGACGGTCAGCGGGGACGGCACGGCCTGCGTCGTCTCCGAGAGCGGCAGCGACCGGGTCACCGCCATCGACTTCGCCACCGGCGCCAAGCGGGTGTCCGTCCCCGTCGGCGACCACCCGCAGCGGGTCCGGCTCGGCCGAATCCCGGCCGGCTGGACCGGACCCGCCGCCTGACCGGGCCGGGTGCGCGTCACGACGCGCACCACGACGCGACGCGCACCACGGCATGCGTCACGACATGCCGAGCGCACCCAGCAGTGCCTGGATCGCCGCGACCGCGGGTGCTCCCACGGTGCCGGCCACGGTCGCGACACCCGCGATGCCGACGAGCGCCCGGCGCAGCCGCCCGGGCTCGACGCCCTGGCCGTCACCGATGACGGCCAGGTTCTCGTCGACCGCCTCGCGGTCCTCGGGACCGAGGTGCGGGCGCAGGCGTTCCACCGCGGCGAGCATGGCGCCGAAGGCGGTGCCCGGATCCGCCGGCGCCTGGTTCTTGATGATGCCGATGTTGTGGTTGCCGTGCTGCTCGACGCTGTCGCCGTAGTGGATTCCGCCGTTCGTCACAGGTCCTTCTTCCTGAGGTCGTGGTGGCCGTGCCGGACGGCCGAATGCCCAGGATGAGCGTCAACGGGCGCTCGGGCAAGGGGAGTTCAAGGCGATGGCTCCGTTCGGGGGCGCTGCCGTGCCGGGGCGGGCGGGCGGTCGGCCGCCGGCGTAGGCGATCTTCGCGGCTGCCATGCCGAAGTCCGAGGACCAGGCGCCGGGGCCCATGCCGGTGGGCAGCCGGTGCAGGTCCTCGGATCGGTAACGGCGTACGTTGCGGTGCCAGTTGAGGATGGCCGCGAGCCAGTCCTGGAGTTCCCGTACGTACGCGCCCAGGGCGGCCCGGGCCTCCTCGTCCAGCTTCCAGTCGTCGTACAGCACCGGCAGCCGGGTCGCGGCGATGTGCTCGAACTCCTCCGTGCGCCGGGTCATCAGGTCATGGCAGATGTGCAGGGCCTCCGGGTAGCCGATGTCGAAGAAGTTCCGGGTGACGAGCACGTGGTTGTGCACCTCGCCCTCGATCTCGATCTCCTTCTGGTAGGAGAAGATGTCGTTCATCAGGCAGGCGGTGTCGGCCGCGGCGTTCTCCAGCGAGCGGATCACCCCGGAGGCGTAGAGGCCGTCGGGGATGCCCCGCCCCTGGTGGCCGAGCCGGCAGAGGTACATGGTGAGTTCGCTGCCGAAGGTGTGGCGGCGCATCTCCGCGTAGTCCACCGGGTCCGGGATGCGGTTGGCGATCTGGTTGTCGACCTCCCAGACCCAGCTCTCCAGCATGGCGATCAGAGTGTCCCGGAACTCCGACCGGTGCTGCGGGGCCATGCCCGCGGTGGTGCGTACCCACAGGTCCGCCAGCGAGCGCTCCATCACGGTGAGCGGCTCCGGCTGCTGCGCGTGGTCGACCGGGACCATGCCGATCAGCCGGGCCGTGGCCGCCTTGGCCGCCGGCAGGTTCCTGGCCTGGGCGAACGCCACCGGGTAGTAGTCGTCCGCGTACGTCCCCCAGGTCAGCCAGCACGCGTTGAGCACCAGCTGCTCCGGCGTGGCGTCCGGGTCGAGGCCGGCCGAGCAGAGCGCGAAGTCGAACCCGCGCAGCTTGCGTTCGGTCCAGATCGCCGAGGCCGGGTCGCCGGGCTGGGGGTCGACCATGCCCATCCGCTTGGCCCAGGCCACCGATTCCTCGAAGGCGTGCCGGTGGTGCGGGCTGAGGGTCAGCGGGAACGGCAGGTAGACGTCCGGGATCACCGACGGGCCGGTCTTCTCGAACGGTACGTGGGTGAAGGACCGGCGGCGCAGGTCCACCGCGCGGGGTGTGAACAGGGAGCGGACGTCGAGGGCGGTGGTGCCGAGGCCGGACGGGAGGAACGGCAGCGAGAGCGCCGCGGTGGCCTCGGCCTCCTCGTTCATGTAGCGGCTGGAGACCATGTGCCATTCGTGGCCGCCGGACTGCCAGTCCTGCAGGCCCTTGGTGTAGGCGAGGACCGCGGCGGTCTCGGCCGGGTCCAGCCGGTGGTCGGCGATCAGCTGGGGGATCTCGGTGAGCGCGGTGTGCTCGAACTGCTGCAGCCGGGAGGTGAGCAGGTCGTTGGAGGCTTCGGCGGCCTCCTGGGTGGAGCAGCCGAGGAAGGTCTCCAGGACCAGGACGGCGTTGGAGAGCTCGCCCTCGTCGGCGACCTCCCGTTCGTAGGAGAAGATGTCGTTCCTGATGTGCACGGCGTCCGAGAAGGCGTCGCGCAGCACGCTCAGCGGGCGGGAGTGCGCGACCCGGGCCGGGACCTCCGCCGACACGTATTCGATCAGTCCGGCGGACCAGGGGGCGCCGCCGACCTTGCGGCGCATCTCGACGTATTCGAGCGGATTGGCGACCCGGCCGATGTTGATGTTGGCGAGCTCCCACATGGACTCGTTGAGCAGGTTCCGGGTGCTCTCGGAGAATCGTTCCCGCCAGTGCGTCGACATGGCCGGCACGGTCCGCGCCCACAGGTCGGCGAGCCCGGCCTCGACCGGGTTGGTGGCCTCGGGGAACCCCTCGGCCAGGTCCATGGGCATGAAGGCGGCCAGCCGCTCCAGGTAGTCCCGGGCGCCTTCCCGGTCCTGGGTGCGCTTGAACGTTTCCAGGAAGTGGTCGTCGAAGAAGAACACCCACACGTACCAGTCGGTGACCAGGTTCAGGGTGTCGCCGTCGCAGTCGGGGTGGGTGTACGAGCAGAGCAGCGCGTAGTCGTGGGACTCGAGGTCGCTCTCCTCCCACACCCCGGAGCCCTCCAGCATCCCGAGAGCGCGCGCCCACTGTCCGGTGTGGGTGCGGGCGGTCTCCAGGTGGGGGTTCAGTCGTGCCGGATAGGGCACATAGAAATCCGGCAGTCGGAACGGCTGCGTCACGGCGGGCTCGGCCTTTCATCACGTGGGTGCGGGGGACCGGTCGGCCCGGTCCCCCGCACGAGATCAGCAGTGCCCTACCCCTGCCTCCCCCGGGATAAGGGGGAGTTCACTGCTTCAGGTGACGGACGGGTCGTTCCGCGATGCGGAGGCCTGCCGGGGGATAGAAGGGCCGGCCTGCCCCGCCTCCCCGTACTGCTCGGCCTGCATCCGGAACATCGCCGCGTACCGGCCGCCCAGCTCCAACAGCTCCTGGTGACTGCCCTGCTCGACGAGCCGGCCCTCGTGCAGCACATAGATCACGTCGGCGTACCGGACCCCGGACATCCGGTGCGTCACCAGCACCACCGCGCGATCCGGCCCGGCCAGGCCGCGGATGCTGTCGAAGGCCGCGATCTCCGCCTCCGGGTCCAGGGCGGAGGTCGGCTCGTCCACGACGATCACGGTGGCCTCCCGGTAGCGGGTGCGGGCCAGCCCGAACTTCTGCCACTGTCCGCCGGAGAGCTCGGAGGCGCCCCGGAAGACCCGGGCGAGCAGGGTCTCGTACCCGTGCGGCAGCTTCGCCACGACCGTGTCCGCGCCCGCGTACCGGGCGGCCGCCACCACCTCGGCCGCGCAGTCCACCCCCTCCTCGGCCTGCGGCCGGCCGATCGCGATGTTCGTCCGGGCGGTCACCGGCCAGCGCTCGAAGTCCTGGGTGAGCAGGGCCACCCGGTCGAAGACCTGCTCCCGGTCGGCCTCCGCCAGGTCCACCCCGTCCCAGCCGATCCGGCCGCTGTCCGGCAGGTGCAGTCCGGCCAGCAGTTTCACCAGGGTGGACTTGCCGGAGCCGTTCTCGCCGACCAGGGCGACCACCCGGCCTGCCTCGATGGTCAGCGAGACACCGGCGAGGGCGGGCTCGTCCCGGTCCGGGTAGCGGAATCCCACATCGGTCAGCTGCACCGCGCCGAACCGATCGGGCAGCTTCCGCCCCCCGGACGGGATGGCCCGCTGCCCGGCCTCGGCGACGAACCGCTCCAGGTCCCGGACGTACAGGGATTCCTCGTGCAGCGTGTTGGTACCGGCGACCAGCGCGCCGAGTCCGGCCGAACCGCTGCGCACCGCGAGCACCGCGGTGCCGGCCACGGCCAGGTCCATCCGGCCGGAGACGATCAGCGCACCCATCGCGGCATAGGTGATCAGGGCGGCGGCGCCGGACAGCGCCGCCGCGAGCAGTTCGGTGGCTGCCTTGTCCCGGGCCAGCCGGGTGGCCTCGGTCTCGGCGTGCTCGGCCATGTTGCGGTAGTGGCCCAGCAGGTAGCGGCCCACCCCGTGCACCCGGACCTCGGCGGCGGAGGTGCGGGAGATCAGCAGCTGCCCGATCAGCCGGGCGGCCCTGGCGTGCTCGACCCAGGCCATGACGGACAGGTACCGGCGCTGGGCCACCCGCATCGCGCCCCAGCCGCGCGGGGCCGCGATCAGCAGCAGCAACGGCAGCAGGGCCGGATGCAGCACGGTGAGCACCCCGGCTGCGGCGATCAGCGAGATCACCGCGTTGAGGGTGGCCACACAGGCTCCGATGGTGCGGCGGGCGCCCGGCGGGCCCCACTGCGCGCTGTCGAGCAGCCGCCGGAACTCCCCGTCCTCGATGGCTTCGAGCTCGACCCGGACCGAGGCGTGCAGGTACAGCTCGTGCGCGGCCCGCTCCACCTTCGGCTCCAGCCGCCCGGCGGCCGCCGTCGACCAGGAGGCCAGTACGGCACCCAGGACGGCGATCAGCGAGCCCAGCGCCAGCGCGGGCAGCGCGGCGTGCAGCCGCTCGGCGGCGGTGCCGGCGCCGAGCAGCCGGCCCAGTACGGCGTTGACCACCAGCAGTCCCACGGCGGAGGTCACGCCCTGCCCTGCCTCGGCGGCGGCCACGGTGAGCAGCGCGGGCCGGTCGGTGTCCCGGGCCAGCCGCAGGGTTCCGCCGACCATCCGGGGCATCGCCCGCAGGGTGGTGATCAGGCGGGTCTCCAGCCGGGCGTACTCGTGGTTGGCCCAGCCCTGGTCGTAGCGCAGGGGGCCGCCGAAGAGCTGCCGCTCGCTGTCGGAGACGGCGCTTTCCGGGGCGACGGGCCGCTTGAGCAGCCTCATCCGCGGCCACCCCCGTCCGGGTCCTGGTCGAACAGCACATGAACATGCACGGATCGCAAAGTTCCTCCCGAGGGTGGTGCGGCGGGTGACTGACGCCGGAAGAACGTGGCTGTTCAGAGCGGCGTCACGGGCGCGGGGGAGCGAAGAGTCGTACGTGTTTACGAGCCGGGGGCCGGGGCCAAGGGGCAGCCGGAGAGTCGGCCGTGATCCGGCGTTCGAACCACCCGGAAGGGGTGGACGCCTTCCTTCGAGGGATTGCGCCACTGGATAGGGTGGGCGGGTCATCGGACCACGAACGAGTACCTGAGGAGCAGCCGTGAGCGAGCCGGCGTCCATCGCCCTGCAGCAGCAGATCGCCCGGGATCTGGAGGTCGCCGAGACCTTCGAGGCCGAGCGGGAGATCGAGCGCCGGGTGGCCTTCCTCGCCGAGCGGCTCACCACGACCGGACTGCGGTCGCTGGTGCTCGGGATCAGCGGCGGGGTGGACTCCACCACCGCCGGCCGGCTCTGCCAGCTCGCCGTGGAGCGGGTCCGGGCGGCCGGGCAGCAGGCCGAGTTCTACGCGATGCGGCTGCCGTACGGGGTCCAGGCCGACGAGCACGACGCGCAGCTCGCGCTGTCCTTCATCCGGGCCGACCACGTGCTGACCGTGGACGTGAAGCCCGCCAGCGATGCCGCGCTGGAAGCGGCGCTGGCCGCCGGGGTGGTCTTCCGTAACGCCCACCACCAGGACTTCGTGCAGGGCAACATCAAGGCCCGGCAGCGCATGATCGCCCAGTACGCGGTGGCCGGCGCGCAGGACGGCCTGGTCGTCGGCACCGACCACGCCGCCGAGGCGGTGTCCGGGTTCTTCACCAAGTTCGGTGACGGGGCCGCCGACCTGGTGCCGCTCACCGGGCTGACCAAGCGCCGGGTGCGCGCCGTCGCGGACGCCCTGGGCGCCCCGGCCGAGCTGGTGTGGAAGACGCCGACCGCCGACCTGGAGACCCTCGACCCGGGCAAGGCGGACGAGGACGCGCTGGGCGTCACGTACGACGACATCGACGACTTCCTGGAGGGCAAGCCGGTGGACGAGCGGGCCTTCGAGACCATCACCCGCCGCTACGAGGCGACCGCTCACAAGCGGCAGCTGCCCATCGCGCCGTAGAAGTCCCTCCCGGGGGTGTCCGCGCCCCCGGGCTGGGAAACTGGGGGGCATGGACCGGGTTGCCGGGCCGCGTCTCGGCGAGGACGCCGTCGCGCGGCGGAACTGGCGGGACGCCTTCGTGCTCCTGACGGAGGCCGACCGGCGTGCGCCGCTCGACCCGGAAGCCCTGGAACGCCTCGCCCTCGCCGCCCACATGACCGGCCACGACCAGGCGAGCGAGGACGCCTGGACGCGCGCCCACCACGCCTGGCTGAGCCGGGGCGAGGTGCGGCGCGCCGTGCGCTGCGTGTTCTGGCTGGCCCTCGACCTGGTGACCGGCGGGCAGTGGGCGCGCAGCACCGGCTGGGTGGCCCGGGCCCGGCGGCTGCTCGCCGCGGAGGCGCCGGGCGGGGTGGAGGAGGGCTACCTGCTGGCCGTCGAGGGGCTGCGGCTGAGCCTGGCGGGGGAGGCCGAGCCTTCCCGGCAGGTCTGCGAGCAGGTGCTGGAGTACGCCACCCGGTTCGGGGACCCCGATCTGGAGAACTTCGCCCTGATCGGCGTCGGCGAGAGCCTGGTCCAGCTCGGCGACACCGCCGGAGGCGTCCGGCTGCTCGACGAGGCGATGGTCGCGGTCACCGCCGGCGAGGTGTCGCCGGTGATCACCGGACTCGCCTACTGCGCGGTGATCACGGCCTGCCACGAGCTCTTCGACGTGCGGCGGGCCAGCGAGTGGACCGACGGGCTGTCCGCCTGGTGCGGGGCCCAGCAGGACGTCGTCCCGTACCGCGGCGTCTGCATGGTCCACCGGGTGGAGCTGCTGCGGCTGCACGGCGACTGGGCCGACGCCCTCGACGAGGCCGAACAGGCCTGCCGGTGGCTGCGCAGACAGCCCGCCCTCCAGCCGGAGGACGCGGCGCTCTACCAGATCGGCGAGGTCCACCGGCTGCGCGGCGAGTACGCCGAGGCGGAGGAGGCCTACCGGGAGGCCGGCCGGCTCGGGCATCCGGCCCAGCCGGGCCGGGCCCTGATGCTGCTCGCCGCCGGGGACGCGGACGCGGCCGCGCGGGCGATCCGTTCCGCCCTGGACGCGGCCGGCGACCACCGGCCCTCCCGGTGCCGGCTCCTCCCCGCCTGCGTGGAGATCATGCTGGCCGCGGGCCGTACGGAGGAGGCCGCCGCGGCCGTGGCCGAACTGCGGGCGGCCGCCGAGACGGTGGCGGGCCCGCTGCTGACCGCCCTGGCCGGGTCTGCGGAGGGGGCCCTGCTGCTCGCGGCCGGCGAGACGGGCCGGGCGCAGGCCGTGCTCGCCCCGGCCGCCGCAGCCTTCCGCGCGCTCGGCATGCCGTACGAGGCCGCCCGCGCCCGCCTGTTGCTGGGCCTGGCCTGCCGGCAGGCCGGCGACGAGGTGACCGGCCGGCTGGAGCTGGGCGCGGCCACCGACGCCCTCCGGGAACTGGGGGCGGGCCCGGACGTGTTGCGTGCCGAGCAGCTGGGGATCGGGGCGGCGGGCCGGGCCGCCGGGCTGCTGACCGTCCGGGAGCGCGAGGTGCTGCGGCACGTGGCGGCGGGGGAGTCGAACCGGGCCATCGCACAGGGCCTGTTCCTGAGCGAGAAGACCGTCGCCCGGCACATCAGCAACATCTTCGCGAAGGTCGGGGTGGGCTCGCGGTCGGCGGCGACCGCCTATGCGCACAAGCACGGGCTCGCCTGAACCGCCTGTTTCAGGACAGCGGGGTGCGGTGCAGGGCGATCAGCAGCCGCCAGACCTGGCCGGCGATCCGGTCGGGTGTGCCCTCCACC
Organism: Streptomyces sp. NPDC051211; assembly: GCF_040689505.1. NCBI lineage: Bacteria > Bacillati > Actinomycetota > Actinomycetes > Kitasatosporales > Streptomycetaceae > Streptomyces > Streptomyces sp. NPDC051211. The sequence goes on along the minus strand of NZ_JBFBAV010000009.1, from coordinate 162,822 downwards.
AGGCCGTGCAGCCAGTCGGCGAGCACCCCGGCGAAGGCCGCGGCCACGGCCGAGGCGACCAGCTCGGGTTCCGGCGCCCCGGCCAGGCTGCGTTCCGCCGTGCTGCGGGCCCGCAGGTCCCGGTGGAGTACGAGGCCGAGCGGCCCCCCGCCGCCCGGGCCCAGCAGCTCCCGGTACAGGCCGGCGTGCGGGGCGAGACCCTCGAAGAAGGCGCCGAGCGCGGGCGGCGGCGCCGCCGGGTCCGGGATGCCGCGCCAGGCGTGCAGGGCGTCCACCGCCTCGCGGACCACATCGGCGCAGGCGTCGACGGCGAGTGCCTCCAGCCCGGTGTAGTGCAGGTAGAACGTGGCCCGGCCGACCCCGGCCCGGCGCACCAGCGCCGCCACGCTGACCTCCGCCAGGGGCCGCTCGGCGCACTCCGCCAGCAGCGCCCGGCGCAGCGCGGCACGGGTGCGTGCGGCACGCGGATCCTCCGGCCCGGCGCCGGTCACCGGGCCGCCAGGACGGCGGCGAGGGCCAGCGCTCCGGGCAGCGCCTGGGCGAGGAGGATGCGGCGGTTGGCGGTGAGGCCGCCGTACACGCCGGCGACCAGGACGCAGCAGAGGAAGAACACCTGCACCCGGAAGCCCGTCGGGTCCTCGGCGACCAGGCCCCAGACCAGGCCGGCCGCCAGGAAGCCGTTGTAGAGGCCCTGGTTCGCGGCCAGCGGCGCGGTGGCCCGGGCCATGGCCGGGTCGAAGCCGGAGAGGGCGCGCCCCGGCTTCTTCTCCCAGAGGAACATCTCCAGGACCAGGATGTAGCCGTGCAGGGCGGCCACCAGGGCGACCAGGACCTGCGCCGTCGTCTCCATCGTCGGGATCCTCTCGTCGGGGCGGATAGCTTGTGGACAGGTGTCCAGAATACATGGACAGCTGTCCAGGAGTGTCCTGGGGAGCTGCGCAGAAGTACCCATCTCCGCTGCGGGCAGTTCTCCCGACGCGCCGGCTTCCCGCCCGCGCCTAGCGTGGGATCACCTCCGGGAGGTGACGTCATGAACCACTACGACGCGGTGATCGTCGGAGCCCGGTGCGCCGGCGCGCCGACCGCGATGCTGCTGGCCCGTCAGGGCTACCGGGTGCTGGCCGTCGACCGGGCGGCCTTCCCCAGCGACACCCTCTCCACCCACCTCGTCCACCCGCCGGGCCTCGCCGCGCTGCGGCGCTGGGGACTGCTGGACCGGGTCGTGGCCACCGGATGCCCGCTGATCACCACGTACCGCTTCGACTTCGGACCGCTGGTCCTCGCCGGCTCGCCGGCCGGCGCCGGGTCCCCGGGCTCGTACGCGCCGCGCCGTACCGTCCTCGACGAGATCCTCGTCGAGGCCGCCGCCGAGGCCGGCGCCGAGGTGCGCGAGCGCTACTCCGTCGACGGGCTGATCACCGACGGCGACGCCGTCACCGGGATCCGGGGCCACGGCCCCGACGGGCACCGCACCGAGGAGTACGCCCGCGTCGTCATCGGGGCGGACGGAGTCCACTCGCTCGTCGCGAAGTCCGTGGACGCCCCCCGCTACGCCGAGAAGCCCAAGCTCCAGTGCAGCTACTACGCGTACTGGGCGGGCCTGCCGATGGACGGCCGGTTCGAGGCGTACATCCGCGAGGACCGCGCCTTCGCCGCCTGGCCCACCAACGACGACCTGACCCTGGTCATCTGCGGGCTCCCGATACGGGAGTTCGAGGCGAACCGCGCCGACATCGAGGGCGGTTACCTGGCCACCCTGCGGCAGGCACCCGCCTTCGCCGAGCGGGCCGCGTCCGCCACCCGCACCACCCGCCTCGTCGGCACCGCCGTCCCCAACTTCTTCCGCGTTCCCTACGGTCCGGGCTGGGCGCTGGTCGGCGACGCCGGCTACCTGAAGGACTTCATCACCGCCCAGGGCATCCAGGACGCCTTCCAGGACGCGGAACTGCTCGTCCGGGCCCTCGACGAGACCTTCACCGGGCGCCGCGCCTTCGGGCCCGCCATGCGCGACTACCAGCAGGCCCGCGATGCCCGGGCGATGCAGATGTACGAGTTCACGGCGGAGCTCGCCACCCTGGACCAGGCGCCGCCCGAGGTGCAGCAGGTGCTGGCCAGGGCCGCGGAACACCAGGACACCACGGACGCGTTCGTCCGGATGAACGCCGGACTCATCACGCCGGGCGAGTTCTTCTCCGACCCGCGGCTGACGGGGCTCCCGCTGACGGTCGCCTGAAATCGCCCCTTTTGGGCCGCGCCCCGAAGCAGGTGCCCGGTTGCCGGGTTGTCATTTGTGAAGAAGTCGGGGTGGTGTATCCGCGAAAACTCGGGGGTGCCGTCGCGGTCCAGCACCCCACCAGCCAACGTGGGCGCACTTCAAGCCAAATTCCTGCAATATTGTCGAAGAATCTCGTGGTTGCGGTCATTTCGTGTAAAGGGTGCAGACAATCGGAAACCTCTATTCCATTAACTGCTGGCTATTTTCCCTTGATCGCGACGCTCGCCATGTCCTAGCCTCGAACCCGAGTGCCAACGGCATCTACCTATGGAGGTAACCATGGCAAATTCTGCTGACCGCGGCGCCGCGGACAACGAGTTCCCGGAGGTGGAGGTTCGGGTTTCGTCGGTGGGCGAGAGGGCCCGTGCGACCTTCGCCAAGACGCATCACCGTCCCAGCGTTCCGGACTTCGCCAAGCTGTTCGCCGACTCCGCGAAGTAGCTGATTGACTCTGCGTGTACCGGGTCCCAGTGGCCCGGTACACGCAGATTCCATTCTCCGAGCTTCTCCGCAGCGGTATGAGGGTGATTCAGAGAGTATGACGACACTTGCCTCACGGTTCGGCCGCGCCTTGTCAAGCGAACTCGGCGTGGATTTCGCGACCCGCCAAGTCAGCAATGAGGTGGTCTTCAGACACCTTGACCCCGAGCTGCTCGAGGAGTGCTTCTCCTGGGAGGGCTTGAACGAGATCCTCTCACGGGGATCCGCCGAGCCCGCGGAGTTCCTGCTGTATGCGGACGGAAAATCGCTTCCCGAGCATCAATACACGGTGACGAGAGGCGGGCGCCGGGTTTTCGATCTGTCGAAGATGTTCGCGCTCATGCGGTCCGGCGCCAGTTTGATAATCGATTCCCTGGACAGGATTCATCCCGGCGTCCGCGTCGCGACCGACGACATCATGCGGATCACCGGCGAGACTTCCGCCTGCAATATGTTCGTGACCTTTGACGACGCCCAGGCATTCCCCAGTCACTTCGATGAGGTCGACACATTCGTCGTACAGATCCTCGGCACAAAGCGCTGGCAAATCCACGGGCCCTCTGAGGAATTCCCGCTGCCCGAGTACGGCGACAGCGATCCGGTGAACTGCCCCGAGAGCGTGCTGTTCGAGAGGACGCTGGTTCCGGGGGACGTGATGCACGTACCCCGAGGCTGGTGGCACACGGTGCGAGGAGGCGGTGACACCAGTCTGCACCTCACTTTCACCTTCACCCGTCGCACGGGCTACGACTGGCTGCGCTGGGTCATGCGCCAGGCGCTGTCCCGCGTGGAGATCCGTGGGAATCTGGACCGTGCAGGTACGCCCGAAGCCCAAGAGGCGCAGGCCGAGCGGATTCTTGCGGCATTTCTGGCCGAGGCCAAGAGCCTGCCGCCGGCCGAATTCTTTGCCGCGGAGCGCCGCGCCTCCGGAGGCCGTGACCTGTCCAGCCTGCCCTGGGACGTGCTGAAGGCCCGGCCGTCGGCTGACGCCGTGGTGGAGCTGGTTCCCGTCCTTCCCCCCGTGGTCCACGTGGACGCGGACCAGGTGACCGTCACCACCGCTGACCAGAACTTGACGCTGCCCGCCGAACACCTCGCGGTCATCGAGCTGCTCATCAGGGAACGCCGGGCCACCGTCGCCGGGTTGGCCGATCGGACCGGGAGCCCCGTCGGGTCCGTCGCGGCGCTGGTCTCGGCCCTGTTGCAGTACCGGCTGGTGACCGTGTCCGGTGGGAGAACGCCCCGCGCAGAACGAGGGACGGTCCGGTGACGGCCCTGTTCCGCCGTGGCATGGGAGCGCTCGGGCTCCCCTCCGCGGAGATGAACACCGTGCTCTCCGGGGAACTGCCGGCCGATGCAGTCATCCTGGGCCTGCCGTTCGATGCCGGAGTACCGGGTGTGCCCGGTCAGCGCCATGGTCCGGAGATCTTCCGCAAGCTCAGCCCCACGCACGATTGGACAGTCGACGACAGCGGCGCCCTGGGTGGGCTGATCGATCCCGTCACCCGTGACGCGGTGCTTCCCGGCCGCAGAGTCTTCGACCTGGGCGACCTGGGCGACGTGCCGATCGATCCACGGGTTTCCAGAGGCGCCTACTACCGGACTCTGGCCCGCTTGTCCGAGCAGCTCGCCAAGACGGCAGCCATCCCCGTCTTCATCGGTGGTGACCACAGCCTGTCGGCGCCGGCCGCCGCGGGAGTGGCAGCCGTGCACGGACCGCTCCACTTCGTGTGTTTCGACGCGCACTGCGACTTCAGCGCCCGCCCGATGCCGGACGTCACGGACATCACCCACGCCGATTTCCTCGGGCACCTGCTCCAGAACAACGCGATCTCGGGTGCCGAGCTGTTCGGCATACGCACGTACCTGCCCGCCGGCTGCGGTCCCTTGCCCGACGGCCTCCGCTGCACCTACTCCTACAGCCCCGATCAGGCGACGACGTGGGACGACCGGCCGACCTATCTGTCGATCGACCTGGACGTGATCGACCCGGCCGAGTTCCCGGCGACCGGACACCCGGAGGCCGGCGGCTACCGCCTGCGAGAACTGCTCACTGCTGTCGAACATGTATGCCGCACCCGCCGGGTGGTGGCGGTGGACATCGTCGAAGCCCTTCAGGACGACAGGGAGAACCGGGCCACCAGCGCGACGGTGTCGGCGACGGTCATGACCTGCCTGCGGGCACTGCTGGAGTCCCCTCAGGAACGGGAGAAGACCGGATGAGTACCGAGACGACCGAACCGGACGCAGAGCCCTCCGCGCACACGGGGATCCGTTCCCTGCACGACTGGCAGCTCGAACTGATCTCACACCACGACCGGCCCGTCATGACGGCGAACGGGCCGACCGAAACCGGCACCAACGCCGGAGAGCGTGATGTGACGGTGCGCTTCCATCAGGGCCGTACCTGGATATACAAGGTGTGGCAGAGCGACCGTGGAACGGACCGCTTTCACCTCTACACCCCTGTCACGGGCAATATTCATGAAATCAGCCGCGAAGAGGCGGATGTACTCAGGTCGGCGGACTGGGAGGCAGTCTCGGCCTCGGACATCAGCAGGCTGATGTCGCTGGTCGTCCCGTTCGAGGAAAGCGGCTGGCGTTTTCCGGAACTGCCGGCCGACGCACGGGTCGACACACCTCGTGTCCGGGTTCTCATGCTCAACCCCACAGAGCAGTGCAACATCCGCTGCACCTACTGCTACTACGGCGGTGCCTACTCCGAGACGCGCCCTCACCAGACGGCATCACCGCAGGCGGACATGGTGAAGGCGGCCATCGACCTGTTTGTGACCGGTGAAGAGAAACTGGAGTCCGCTCCGCGGGCCGTCTACTTCTTCGGTGGCGAGCCGCTCCTTGCATTCGACGAGCTCCAGAAGGCCGTTCTGGCCCTTGAGGAGCGAAAGCGTGAGGTCGGGGCCCGCCTGGAGAACCTGGTTCTCCAGGTCAATTCGAACGGGATGTTGCTCACCCCGAAGATTGTCGACTTTCTCGTCGAACACGACATCTACCTCAACATCTCCATCGATGGCCCCAACCATGACCGCTACCGCATCGACCGGCGCGGAAAGGGTACTCACGACCGAGTGCGAGAGCGCACCGACTGGCTTGCCGAGAACTGGCCGGACTACTTCTCTTCCCGGGTCGCGCTCATTTGCGTTCTGTCGGCGCCGCTCGACGCCGCGAACCTCTACCGCTATTTTTCCGAGTGGCCCACTGCCCACCGTGCCCTGGCGTGGGACTTCGACCTGCTTCTGCCGGGAGGGGATCAGTCCTACTCGGATTTCGAGCAGATATTCAATGAGCAGCGTCGGGTTTGGGACATCTTCGTTCGGTCTCACGGTCGGCCCCACGGCGAACGCGAGCGGTCGGGACGCTATCACTTCGCGTTCAGCCACGGCTTTCTGCACCGCTCGTTCCACCGCGTTCTCAACCAGCCAGGACGTGAAGGTGGTGCCCGACTGGGGCATCTGCTCGGGATGCAACTCGTCCCCGGCAACGAGTACTTGGTGCTCGGCTCGGACGGAACGCTGTATTCGTCGTACGAATACCAGTCCCCGGAGTTCGCCGTCGGTCACACCGACCGAGGGGTTGACCCCGTGGCCGGAGTCGAGCAGCTGGCCATGTTCCGCGACGCCGTTCAGGCGAGTTCGTGCGCGACCTGCTGGGCGGCGCCCATGTGCACCGTCACCGTGCCGGAGGCACCCTTCCGAAGGGCGGACTCCGCCGAGTCGGTCATGGACAAGCTGACGACCAAGCGCGCACGGTGCATGTCCGAACGGGAGAACCTCCAGCAAGCCCTCCGAGCACGCGTCGACATCGAGGACGAGTACGGAGACGAGGCGCTGGAGGGGCATCGCGATGACTGGCGCCGGCAGCAGACGGAGGTGGCCCGTGTCGACCCCTTCTATGCCTGACCTCCCCGGTGCGCCTGAGCACGGCTCGGTCCCCGGCTTGCTCTGCGGCAGCGAGCCGGTGCTGCTGCGGGGAGCCGGCACCCGCTGGCCGATTTTTACCTCACTGCAAGAGCGGCAGCTGCGTGAGCGTCCCGACCGTCCGGTAGAGGCGGAGGACCGTGAACGCCGCCCCGTGACGGTTCCTCTGTCGGCCGTCCTCGACGACCTGGACGCCCGATGCCCCCAGGGGCTCTACCTGCGCAACCAACTCGTGTCGCACTTCGATCCTGAGCTCATCGCCCTCATACCGAAAGAAGTGCGGCGCCTCAACTGGCTCCTGGCACTGGAACCCGGTGCCCGTCCGGACTGGAGCTGGCTGATGATCGGCGCAGCCGGCACGAGTTCGCCGATGCACGTCGACGTGATGGCGAGCGCCGCGTGGAACCTGCTGTGCGCGGGGACGAAACGATGGACCTTCCATCCCCCTGAGCGTGCGGAGGAGTGGGGGCTGCTCCCGCCCGGCTGTACGGCGCGAGCCGCGGACGCGGGCGAACCGCGCCTGGAGTTCGTCCAGGAACCGGGTGACATCGTGGTCACGCCGAGCGGCTGGGCCCATGAAGTGCACAACCTCACCGGTTCGATCGCCATCACGAGCAACTTCATCAATGGCTCCAACATGGATTTCGCACTGCGGTACTTCGAGGTGCTCCAGGACACCGCAGCACGTGAGCTGCTCGTCGCCGTGGGGGAGACGTTCGCACGGCTCGGAGAAGGCGGTCACGCGTGAGCGCGAAGCCCCTGCCCTTCGACCTTCCCAGCGTGGGTCTGGGCACCTGGAACATGCGCGGTGAAGCAGCCGAACGCGGGGTGCGTGAAGCGATCGAACTCGGATACCGGCTCATCGACACCGCCACCGCGTACCACAACGAGGAAGCGATCGGGGCGGGGATCCGCTCGAGCGGCATCGACCGGAGCGAGCTGCTGATCGTGACGAAGTTTCCCGAGGAGGATGCGGGCCGCGAACGGGAGGCACTCCGCACCAGCCTGGATCTCCTGGGCGTCGACCACGTGGACCTGTGGCTGATCCACGCGCCTTTGGACGCAGAAGGGTCGCTGCGCATCTGGGAGCGTTTCATCGAGGCCCGAGACGAAGGACTGGTCAGGGCCATCGGGGTGAGCAATTTCCTTCCCCCACAGGTGGACGAGCTGATCGCGGCCTCGGGAGTGGTGCCCGCAGTGAACCAGGTCGCCTTCGGCCCCCATTACTACGACGTGGAGTTCGCGCCTCACCACACCGCGCGCGGCATCGTGGCACAGGCCCACAGTCCCTACAGCGAAAACGATCTGGCTCATCCCGTGCTGCGCGCGATCGCCGGCCGGCACGACTGCAGCGTGCCGCAGGTCCTGCTGCGCTGGCACCGGGCACACGGCGTGCCCGTGGTGGTCAAATCCGTCTCTCGGACGCACCTCGCCGAGAACCTGGACACATCCGGCCGCCCGCTCGAGCCCGCCGAAGTGGCGGCCATCGACCGTCTGGGCATCAACCCCCCGTCAGGGAAGGAAGAATGAAAGTCCAGCTGGATGGAGTACGGCGTTCCTATCAGGTGCGGCGACGCCCGGAAGCGGGCCCGCGGCTGACCCGTCTCATCCGCCGGGAACGCAGCGAGGTCGAGGCCCTGCGCGGTGTCGACCTCCGAATCGAGTCGGGCGATTCCGTCGGATACATCGGGCTGAACGGTGCCGGCAAGTCCACGACCATGAAGCTCATCGCCGGCATCCTCACCCCGACCGAGGGGCGGGTCATCGTGGACGGCCGGGACCCTCACCGCGAGCGCCGGAGGCTCTCCGCGGATCTGGGATACCTGGCAGCCCAACGGTCCAGTCTGTGGTGGGACTTGCCGGTAAAGGACTCCTATGAGCTCCTCCGGCGGGTGTACGGCATCGAAGCGAACGTGTTCCGCCGACGCTGTGAAGAACTGGTGGCCCGACTCGACATCGGCCGCTACCTCAATACCCCGGTGCGGGAACTGTCACTCGGCAACAGGACCCGTGCGGAGCTGGTGGGGACCCTGCTTCACGCACCGCGGCTGCTGCTCCTGGACGAGCCCACGATCGGACTGGACATCTTCGCGCGCGAGGCGATCTGTGACCTCCTCAAGGAAATTCGCCAGGACAGCGCACCCACCATCGTGATGGCCAGCCACGACCTCCGGGACGTTGAGGTCGTCTGCGACCGGATCATCATGATCGACGCCGGCCGGCTCGTGTACGACGGGAAGATCGCCGATCTGCGGGCACTTGGTGGTGGCAGGCGCCGGCTGGTCGTCCACCACACCGAAGGGCACCAGCTGCCCTCCGCACCCGGGCTGAGGCCCGTCGGGGAGGCCGCCCGCACCGTCACCACGTTCGAGTACGCGCAAGGAGATCTCCCCGTGGAGATCCTGTCGGCGCTCTTCTCCGATCCCCTGGTCGACGACGTCCAGTTGGAGGCGCCGAGCCTGGAGCAGCTCATCAAAGACCTCTATGCAAAGGCCGAATGATGGAGCGGATGCGACGCACCTGCCGCTCCCATCTGGCCGTGGCCCACATGCAGGTAAGACTCTCCTTCCACTACCGGACCAGGGCCTTTTCGCAAGGTCTCGGCGCCCTGCTGCTGATCGGCCTGCAGGGTGCTCTGTGGACGGCTGTGTATTCGGGAGGTGACGAGACGCCGGCGGGTTGGCTGAGTCTGCGCCAGACCATGGCATACGCCGCGGCTGGGACCGTATGGGTGCTCTGCCTGCCCAATCTCGGGCTGGCCCGCCAGCTCGAGGCCAAGATCCGGGATGGTCGGATCACCACCGAACTGCTCATGCCGATGGGCTTCTTCACCCAGTGGTTCTCCGCTGCGCTCGGCCGCACCTTGGGCATCACCGCGCTGGTGGGGCTGCCGGCGGCTGTCGTGGGAGGTGCACTGCTCGTTCCCTTCCACCTCGGGCCCGGCCAGGCTGCGCGCCTCGCCCTGACGAGCGTGATTGCCTTCGTGGTCCTCTTCAATCTCAGTTACATGATCGGGCTTTCGGCATTCTTCATCCGCCGCGTCGACGGTCTCAACGAAGTGCGTGAAGCACTCCTGCTGCTGCTGGGCGGCTCGATGATGCCGATCTCCCTCTATCCCGGGGCCCTGCGCGACGTGGTGGTGTGGACCCCGTTCGTGCACGGCTTCTACACCCCGCTCGGCACCCTGGTGAAGGACCCTTTCGTGGACGGCCGAGTCATTGCCATCGGAATGGGCTGGGCGATGCTGCTGACCGCTGCCAGTGCTCTCTACACCCGCCGTGGTCTGCGAAAGCTGGTGATCGCCGGTGGCTGAGCGCATCGCAGAGCTGAAGAAGTCCGTGGACGTTGCACTGTTCGCCACGCGGATGAATTTCCGGAGCCACTTGGTACACCCCGGAGAGGTGGTTCTTGCGAACCTCGGGGCCCTGGTGCAGGCGGTCTCCGGTTCCGCGGTGTTCATGCTGGCGCTGTCGACCGCAGGTGCCGTTCACGGATGGACACTAGCCCAGTGGGCGGTGTTGACGGGATTCACGACGGTGGCCCGTGCGCTGTGGAACACCGTCTTCTATGGAACCCTGGACATCCCGGACATGATCCGAGGCGGCGAAGTCGATCACTATCTGGTGCGGCCCACGAGTCCTCTGATGCTCATCCTCTTCTCGAAGGTCGACACGGACGTCTGGATCGAGATCGTGATCGGGCTCGGAATGATGGGCACCGCACTTCACTTCAGCGGTGCCGAACTCTCGGTGGCAGTCGTGGTGTTCATACCCGTTGCGCTGGTCGGTGCGGCGCTCGTCTTCGCAGCCATGCACCTGGCGGTCACCTCCTTGTCGTTCTGGCTGCGGCACGACGCGATGCTGAGCATGCTGATCTGGCGGTTCGACAGCTTCGCCCAACTGCCGATGAGCTTCTACCCGAAATGGATCCTGGCCGTATTCTCCACGGTCGTTCCGTTCGCCTTCGTCGGCTACTACCCCTGCCTCTACATTCTCGGCAAGACGGATTCACCCGTCGTCTGGCTGTTCCCCATGGCGGGCCCCCTGCTCATGGTTCCGGCCGTCATGGTGTGGAGACGCGGCCTCGCCCGCTACAGCGGAACCGGCTCATAGCCTCTTCCGGCCCACGGGCGGCAGCGGGAACACCTGGATCATTTCTGAGAACACCGGTTCGTGAGGAGCCTGACAGTGGACAACCTGGCCGCGTTCGAGCGCGACGGATATCTCGTGATGGACGTCTTCTCCGAGGACGAAGTGGCACGAATGAAGACGATGCTCTCGGACCTCATCGATCCCCCGGCGCCCGGGCATCCCCGCCTGTACATTCACGCGGCGTCGGACAAACCGCTGTCGCGCCTCGATCCCTACAACCCGTACGCAGTCTGGAAGATCGTCAACACCCCACTGGCCGGGGACGCCTGGTTCTCCCTGATCCAGGACGCGCGGATCCTCGACGTCGTCGGTGGACTGCTGGGCCCCGACGTCAATTTCCACATGGGGTTCGCCCGGCTGCGTCCCACCGGCCTCACGGCCGAAGAAGGCTGGCACCGCGACCTGGACACCGATCAGCACACCTTGCCGGAGCTGGTCACAGCGCTGATCTACCTCGACGAGATGGATGCCGAGTCCGGTGCAACGCTCGTCTGGCCAGGGAGCCACCGCCACCGCGAGCGCGGGCCCGCGCCCGAAGAGCATGAAGCCGTACCCGTCCTGACCCGCCCGGGATCGGTCCTCTTCCTGCACTGCCTCACCGCTCACAGGGCCAGCACCAACCGTACCGCGCGTCATCGGTCGATCCTCGTCAACGAGTACAAGAGCGCCCGGACCGTCGAGCTGACCCCCAATGACGCCGCCTTCGGGGATCTTCCGCTGCGCAGAGGAGGACGGAACCTCAGTGTTCTGTGAGGAAGGCCCGGGGCGGACCCGCGGATGACCGGCGTGCCGCGGCCGGCCGGATGACCGGCCGGCCGCGGCACGCGGCGGTTATTCCGCCTCGCCCTCCAGGCTGCCCTCCGTGTCCAGGTACACCTGGCGCAGGGACTCCAGGATCTGCGGGTCCGGCTTCTCCCACATGCCGCGGGACTCGGCCTCCAGCAGCCGCTCGGCGATGCCGTGCAGGGCCCACGGGTTGGCCTCCTTCAGGAAGGCCTGGTTCTCCGGGTCCAGCACGTACGTCTCGGTCAGCTTGTCGTACATCCAGTCCGCGATGACGCCCGTCGTGGCGTCGTACCCGAACAGGTAGTCCACCGTCGCCGCCAGCTCGAAGGCACCCTTGTAGCCGTGGCGGCGCATCGCCTCGATCCACTTCGGGTTGACCACCCGGGCGCGGAACACCCGGCTCGTCTCCTCCACCAGGGTGCGCGTGCGGACCGTCTCCGGCCGCGTCGAGTCCCCGATGTACGCCTCCGGGGCGGTGCCGCGCAGCGCCCGGACCGTGGCCACCATGCCGCCGTGGTACTGGAAGTAGTCGTCGGAGTCGGCGATGTCGTGCTCGCGGGTGTCGGTGTTCTTCGCCGCCACCGTGATCCGCTTGTACGCCGACTCCATCTCGGCGCGCGCCGGACGGCCCTCCAGCCCGCGGCCGTACGCGTACCCGCCCCACACCGTGTACACCTCGGCGAGGTCGGCGTCGGTCCGCCAGTCCCGGCTGTCGATCAGCTGGAGGATGCCCGCGCCGTAGGTGCCCGGCCGGGAGCCGAAGATGCGGGTGGTGGCGCGCCGTTCGTCGCCGTGCTCGGCCAGGTCCGCCTGGGCGTGCGCCCGTACGAAGTTGTCCTCGGCCGGCTCGTCCAGCGAGGCGGCCAGCCGTACCGCGTCGTCCAGCAGGCCGATGACGTGCGGGAAGGCGTCCCGGAAGAAGCCCGAGATGCGCAGCGTCACATCGATGCGGGGGCGGCCCAGTTCACCGAGCGGGATCGGCTCCAGGCCGGTCACCCGGCGGGAGGCCTCGTCCCACACCGGGCGGACACCCAGCAGGGCCATCGCCTCGGCGACGTCGTCGCCCGCCGTGCGCATCGCGCTCGTCCCCCACAGGGACAGCCCGACCGAGGCCGGCCACTCGCCGTTGTCGGTGCGGTAGCGGGTGAGCAGGGAGTCGGCGAGGGCCTGCCCGGTCTCCCAGGCCAGCCGGGAGGGCACCGCCTTCGGGTCCACCGAGTAGAAGTTCCGGCCCGTCGGAAGGACGTTGACCAGGCCGCGCAGCGGGGAGCCGGACGGGCCGGCCGGCACGAAACCGCCGTTCAGCGCGTGCACGGCGTGGGTCAGCTCGTCGGTGGTGGCGGCCAGCCGCGGCACCACCTCGCGGGCCGCGAACGCCAGTACGTCGGCCACCGCCGGGCCGTGGCCCTCGGCGACCGAGGCCACCGCGGCCGGGTCCCAGCCCGCGTCCTCCATCGCCTGGACCAGGGCGCGGGCCTGCTCCTCCGCCTCGTCGGCAGAGGTGCGGGTGGCCGCGGACTCGTCCAGGCCCAGGGCCTCGCGCAGGCCGGGCAGGGCGGTCGTACCGCCCCAGATCTGGCGGGCGCGCAGGATGGCCAGGACCAGGTTGACCCGCTCGGGCCCGGCCGGGGCGCCGCCCAGCACGTGCAGGCCGTCGCGGATCTGGGCGTCCTTGACCTCGCACAGCCAGCCGTCGACGTGCAGCAGGAAGTCGTCGAATCCGTCGTCGTCCGGGCGCTCCGCCAGACCGAGGTCGTGGTCCAGCTTCGCCGCCTGGATCAGGGTCCAGATCTGCGCCCGGATCGCCGGGAGCTTCGCCGGGTCCATGGAGGAGATCTGCGCGTACTCGTCCAGGTGCTGCTCCAGGCGCGCGATGTCCCCGTAGGAGTCGGCGCGGGCCATCGGCGGCACCAGGTGGTCGACCAGGGTGGCGTGCACCCGGCGCTTGGCCTGGGTGCCCTCGCCCGGGTCGTTGACCAGGAACGGGTACACCAGCGGCAGGTCGCCGAGCGCGGCGTCCGGGGCGCAGGCCGCGGACAGGCCGGCGTTCTTGCCGGGCAGCCACTCCAGGTTGCCGTGCTTGCCCAGGTGGATCATCGCGTCGGCGCCGAACCCGCCGTCGGCGGCCGCCGCCTGGATCCACCGGTAGGCGGCCAGGTAGTGGTGCGAGGGCGGCAGGTCCGGGTCGTGGTAGATCGCGATCGGGTTCTCGCCGAAGCCGCGCGGCGGCTGGATCAGGATCAGCAGGTTCCCGCGCCGGAGCGCGGCCAGCACGATGTCGCCCTCCGGGTTCCGCGACCGGTCCAGGAACATCTCGCCCGGCGCCGGACCCCAGTGCCGCTCGACCCCCTCGCGGAGCTCGGCGGGCAACTGCTCGTACCAGCGGCGGTAGTCGGCGGCCGGGATGCGGACCGGGTTGCGGGCCAGCTGCTCCTCGGTCAGCCAGTCCTGGTCGTGGCCGCCGGCCTCGATCAGGGCGCGGATCAGCTCGTCGCCGTCCCCGGAGACCAGTCCGGGGATCTCCTCGGCCGGCCCGAAGTCGTAGCCCTCCTCGATGAGCCGGCGCAGCAGGGCCACGGCCGAGGCCGGGGTGTCCAGGCCGACCGCGTTGCCGATCCGGGAGTGCTTCGTCGGGTACGCCGACAGCACCAGCGCGATCTTCTTCTCGGCGTTCGGGGTGTGCCGCAGGCGGGCGTGGCGTACGGCGATCCCGGCGACCCGGGCGGCCCGCTCGGGGTCGGCGACGTACGCGGGGAGGCCGTCCGCGTCGATCTCCTTGAACGAGAACGGCACGGTGATCAGACGGCCGTCGAACTCCGGCACGGCGACCTGGCTGGCGGCGTCGAGCGGCGACAGCCCCTCGTCGTTCTCCTCCCAGTTGCTGCGCGAACCCGTCAGGCACAACGCCTGCAGGATCGGCACGTCGAGCGCGGCCAGCGCCCCCGCGTCCCAGGACTCGTCGTCCCCGCCGGCCGAGGCGTCGGCGGGCCGGGTGCCGCCGGCCGCGAGGACGGTGGTGACGATCGCGTCGACGCCCTCCAGCTCGCGCAGCAGCTCCGGCTCGGGGCTGCGCAGCGAGGACACGTACAGCGGAGCGGGCGTGCCGCCGGCCTCCACGATCGCATCGCACAGGGCGTGCACGAAGGCCGTGTTGCCGCTCATCTCGTGGGCCCGGTAGTAGAGCACCGCGATCCGCGGCCCGTACGGGCGGACCGCATTGCGCTCCAGCCGGCCCCAGGTGGGCGCGGGCGCGGGCGGCTCGAAACCGTGGCCGGTCAGCAGCACGGTGTCGGACAGGAACCGGGCCAGCTGCTCCAGGTTGGCCGGACCGCCGTGCGCCAGGTAGGCGTGCGCCTCGGCGGCGAGGCCGATCGGCACGGTGGAGGCCTCCATCAGCTGTGCGTCCGGGGCCTGTTCGCCGGTCAGCACCACGACGGGGCGGGGCTGGTCGGGGGAGAGCAGCAGGTCCAGCCCGTCCTGCCAGGCACGCAGACCGCCCAGCAGGCGTACGACGACCAGGTCGACGCCGTCCAGCAGCTGCGGCAGGTCGTCCAGGGGGAGCCGGGAAGGGTTCGCGAACCGGTACGGCACGGGTCCGTCCGCGGCGGCGCGAGCGCTGAGCAGATCGGTGTCGGAGGTCGACAACAGCAGGATCATGCGGCGGCAGGCCTTCCTCGGGGTTTCCGCGCCCCGGGCAGTGCGGACGGCGGGAGTTCCTGACTCACCCGGAACAGCCGTCACCGGCTGCCACCGGACTCACAGTGGCGGGACCGCGCCGGAATCGCACCGGGCTTCCTCCCATGTCGCCGTCCTCGGCGAAGGCGGGCCAGTCGGCCCGCCGACCAGCATCCTAAGCGCCGATCCGCCGAGGCGGGGAGGGGGGTTGCCGTGCGCCCGGGAGCACGGCCGCCACGGCCGTGCGCCGGGGCACCGGGGTGCGGCCGGAGGTGGTGACGGCCACAGGCCCGGGCCCGACAATCGTGGGTATGCTCGCCGCCATGCCACCGCCCCCCTCCGCCGCGTCCCGGGACGAACCCGTCATACGGGACCGCGGCGACGCCTGCCCCGGCGCACTGCGCCTGCACGCGGCGGACGACGGGTACCTGGCGCGCGTCCGGATCCCCGGCGGACTGCTGACCGGCCGCCAGGCCTCGCTGCTGGGGCTCGCCGCCGACCGGTTCGGCGACGGGCACCTGGAACTCACCTCGCGCGGCAACGTGCAACTGCGCGGCCTTGCCGAAGGGTGCGGGGCGGGGCTGGCCGAGCTGCTGGACGCCTCCGGGCTGCTGCCCGCGCCCGGCCACGAGCGCATCCGGAACATCGTCGCGAGCCCGCTCTCGCCCACCGTGGTGCCCTGGGTACGGGAACTCGACCGGCTGCTGTGCGCGAACGCGCGGGTGACGGCCCTGTCCGGACGGTTCCTGTTCGCCCTGGACGACGGCCGCGGTGACGTGGCCGCGCTGCACCCGGACGTGACCGTGCTGGGGCGGGCCGGCGGGCCGGACGGCGGGCCGGCTGTGGCGCGGGCGCTGGTGCGGCTCGGGGCGGCCGCGGGCGCCGTCGAGGTGGCTGCGCCGGACGCGCCCCGGGCGGCCCTGCTGGCCGCCGAGTACTTCCTCGACGCGGCCGAAGCGGCCGGCACCCGAGCCTGGCGGGTGCGCGAGCTTCCGCCCGAACACGCCCTGGACGAGGCCGAGTTCGCCGCCCGGCTGACGGCCGCCGGGATCGCGGCCACCCCCGTACCGGAGGTGGCCTGGCCGTACGCCGCGCCGCCGGAGCCGGGGGCGACGGGCGCCGGCCGGGAGCGCGCCCTGTGCGTGCTGATCCCGCTCGGGCGGCTGACCTCCGACCAGTGGCGGCTGCTGGCACAGGCCGCCGCCGGGCGCGACGAGGACATCCTCCGGGTCACCCCGTGGCGCAGCGTGGTCCTGCCCGGTGCGGCCGGCCTGCGCCCGACCGCAGGCCCGACCGCGCCGGAGCCGGCGCCGGGCGCCGGGCCGGGTGCTCCGGCCGGTCTGACCCGCCCGGCCGGCGTGGAGTTGGCGGAGTTGTCGGGGCTCGTCGTGGGCGCCGATCCGGGCGCCGGGCCCGCCGCGCGGCCCGAGCCTGGCACCGGACCGTCCGGCCCGGTGCGGCCCGAGCCTGCCACCGAACCCTCCGGCCCGGAGTCGGCCACCGAACCGTCCGGCCCGGAGCGGTCGGAGGCGGCCCTGCTGGAGTCGGCCGGGCTGGTCGTGGCCGGCGGTAGTTCCTGGCAGTCCGTCACCGCCTGTACCGGGCGCCCCGGTTGCGCCAAAGCGCTGGCCGACGTGCGGGCCGACGCGCGTGCCGTCGCCGAGCGGGCCCGGGGCGCACTGCCGGTGCACTGGTCCGGCTGCGAGCGCCGGTGCGGACACCCGCGCGGCACGGCCTGGGTGGACGTACTCGCCACCCGCGACGGGTATCAACTCTCCGTCCACGGGCGGCGGCCGGTCCCGGCCGGCCCCGACCTCGCGGCCGCCCTGCGCGCCGCACGCCACACCACCACCGCGGCATCCGACGCCGACCCCACACAGTGAAGAAATGAGCGAGTACCCCGTGTTCGAGTACGAGAAGGACGGCGCCGCGATCTACCGCCAGTCCTTTGCCACGATCCGCGCCGAGGCGGACCTCTCCGGGCTGCCCGCCTCGGTCGCCCAGGTCGCCGTCCGCATGATCCATGCCTGTGGAATGACCGACCTGACCCGGGACCTGGGCTGGACCGACGAGGTCGTGCTGCGCGCCCGCGCCGCCCTGCACGCCGGCGCGCCGATCCTGTGCGACGTACAGATGGTCGCCAGCGGGGTCACCCGCAAGCGGCTGCCCGCCGGCAACGAGGTGCTCTGCACGCTCTCCGACCCGGCCGTGCCGGACCTCGCCGCCAAAACGGGCACCACCCGCAGCGCCGCCGCCCTCGAACTCTGGCGGGACCGCGGCCTGTTGGAGGGCGCCGTGGTGGCCGTCGGTAACGCGCCGACCGCACTGTTCCGGCTGCTGGAGATGATCGAGGAGGGCGCCCCGCGCCCGGCCGCCGTCATCGGCGTGCCCGTCGGCTTCATCGGCGCCGCCGAGTCCAAGGACGCACTCGCCGCCCACCCCTCCGGACTGGACCACCTGATCGTGCGCGGCCGGCGCGGCGGCAGCGCCATCGCCGCCGCGGCCGTCAACGCGATAGCGAGCGAGGAAGAATGAGCGACCGCACCACCGGCCGCCTGTACGGAGTGGGGCTCGGCCCCGGCGACCCGAACCTGATGACCCTGCGGGCCGCCCAGGTCATCGCGGAGGCGGACGTCGTCGCGTACCACTCCGCCCGCCACGGCCGCTCGATCGCCCGCTCGATCGCCGCCGCGCACCTGCGCGCCGACCACATCGAGGAGCCGCTGGTCTACCCGGTCACCACCGAGACCACCGACCACCCCGGCGGCTACCAGGGCGCGATGGAGGAGTTCTACGAGGCCTCCGCCGCCCGGCTGGCCGCCCACCTGGACGCCGGCCGGACCGTCGCCGTGCTCGCCGAGGGCGACCCGCTCTTCTACAGCTCGTACATGCACATGCACAAGCGGCTCGCCGACCGGTACCCGACGGAGGTGATTCCCGGGGTCACCTCGGTGAGCGCCGCCGCGGCCCGGCTGCAGACCCCGCTGGTCGAGGGCGAGGAAGTCCTGACCATCCTGCCCGGCACCCTGCCGGAGGAGGAGCTCACGGCCCGCCTCGCCGCGACCGACTCGGCGGTCGTCATGAAGCTCGGGCGTACCTTCCCCGCCGTACGCCGGGCCATGGAGTCCTCCGGCCGGCTGGCCGAGGCCCGGTACGTGGAGCGCGCGACCATGGCGGGCGAGCGGACCGGGACCCTCGCCGACACCGACCCCGAGTCGGTCCCGTACTTCGCGGTCGCGGTCGTGCCGAGCCGGGTCGGCAACCCCGGCAGCCGGCCCGAACTCCCCGGCGAGGTGGCCGTGGTCGGCACCGGGCCGGCCGGCCCGCTGTGGCTGACCCCCGAGACCAGGCGGGCCCTGGCCGACGCCGACGTCCTCATCGGCTACACCACCTACCTGGACCGGGTGCCGGTCCGGGCCGGCCAGATCCGGCACGGCTCCGACAACAAGGTCGAGTCGGAGCGCGCCGAGTTCGCGCTGGACCTGGCCCGGCGGGGGCGGCGGGTCGCGGTGGTCTCGGGTGGTGACCCGGGCGTGTTCGCGATGGCGACGGCCGTGCTGGAAGTCGCCGCGCAGGACGCGTACAAGGACGTGCCGGTGCGGGTGCTGCCCGGTGTGACCGCCGCGAACGCGGCTGCTGCCGCGGCGGGCGCGCCGCTCGGCCACGACTACGCCACCATCTCCCTCTCCGACCGGCTCAAGCCGTGGGAGGTCATCGCGGAGCGGCTGCGGGCCGCCTGTGCCGCCGACCTGGTGCTGGCCCTGTACAACCCGGGGTCCCGCAGCCGCACCTGGCAGGTTGCGCAGGCGCGCGACCTGCTGAGCGAACTGCGGGGGGAGTCGACTCCCGTCGTGGTGGCGCGTGATGTGGGCGGGCCGGAACAGTCGGTACGGGTGCTCACCCTGGGGACGCTGGAACCGTCCGAGGTGGACATGCGGACGATCCTGCTGATCGGTTCGTCCCAGACCCGCGTCACCGAACGCGGCGACGGCACCCGCGTAACCTGGACCCCCCGCCGCTACCCGGAGTCCTGACCCCCGGCGGCGAGCCGCGGCCCCGGCCCCGTTCGGGTTCGGGGCCGGCGAGCCGCGGCGGGTGTGAGCCCGGCCCGGTCAGCCGGGCAGCGTAGGCGAGGGCTGGGACAGCCAGGTCAGAGCCGCCCCCACGGACTCGGCGAGGGGGACCCCGCCCGGCACCGCCGGCCGGTCCACGATCAGGACCGGGAGCCCCGCCTCGCGTGCAGCCGCGAGTTTGGGGGCGGTGGCGGAGCCGCCGCTGTCCTTGGTGACCAGTACGTCGATGCGGTGGTCGCGCAGCAGCGCGCGCTCCCCGTCGAGGGTGAACGGGCCCCGGTCCAGCAGGACTTCGGCGCGAGCCGGCATCGGCGGCTCGGGTGGGTCCACCGAACGGACCAGGAACCGGAGCCGGTCGAGGGCGGCGAAGGCGGCCAGACCCATGCGGCCGGTGGTCAGGAAGGCGCGGCTGCCCAGACCCGGGAGGGCCCGCGCGGCAGCGTCCAGGGAGGGGACGCGGTGCCAGTCGTCGCCGGGTACGGGCGCCCACGCCGGGCGGCGCAGCGCCAGCAGCGGCACCCCGGTGGCGGCGGCCGCCGCGGCCGCGTTGAAGCTCATCCGCTCGGCGAACGGGTGCGTGGCGTCGACCAGGCGGGTCACCCCGTGCTCCGCGATCCACGCCGCCAGCCCCTCGGCCCCGCCGAACCCGCCGACCCGGGTCTCGCCGGGCGGCAGCACCGGGTTGGCGACCCGGCCGGCGAGCGAGGTGGTCACGCGTCCCCGGAACGCAGCCGGACTCCCGGCCAGGGCCCCGTCCCCGCCCAGGCCTGACGCGACCGTGCCCCCGCCCAAGACCGTGCCCCCGCCCCCGCAAAGCGCCTCGGCCAGCCCCCGCCCCTCCGTGGTTCCGCCAAGGATCAGGACGTGCCCGCCCGATCCCTCAGCAGACATGCCGGTCGCGCTCCGCGGAGTAGAGGTGGCTGTCCCGGAACTGCTCCGCGCCCAGCGTGCGGCCGACGATGATCACTGCCGTGCGGACCAGGCCGGCCTCCTTCACCTGGGCGGCGATGTCCTCCAGGGTGCCGCGGAGGATCAGTTCGTCCGGGCGGGAGGCCATCGCGACCACCGCCGCGGGGCAGTCCGCGCCGTAGTGGGGGAGGAGTTCGGTGACCACGCGGTCGACGTAGCGGGTGGCCAGGTGCAGGACCAGCAGGGCGCCGCTGCGGCCCAGGGTGGCCAGGTCCTCGCCCTCCGGCATCGGGGTGGCCTGCTGCGCGATCCGGGTCAGGATGACGGTCTGCCCGACCGTCGGGACGGTCAGTTCCCGCTTCAGCGCGGCCGCCGCCGCCGCGAACGCCGGCACCCCGGGCACCACCTCGTACGGCACTCCGGCCGCGTCCAGCCGCCGCATCTGCTCGGCCACCGCACTGAACACCGACGGGTCGCCGGAGTGCAGCCGGGCCACGTCCAGGCCGGCCTCGTGGGCCGCGACCAGTTCCGTGATGATCTCGTCGAGGTTGAGCTGCGAGGTGTCGACGAGACGGGCGTCCGGCGGGCACTCGGCGAGCAGTTCGCGCGGCACCAGACTGCCCGCGTACAGGCACACCGGGCTCGCGGCGAGCCGGCGCGCGCCGCGCACCGTGATCAGGTCGGCGGCACCGGGGCCCGCCCCGATGAAGTACACGGTCATATCAGCTCTCGGTTCCTTCCTTGGTCACGGACCACTGGGTGACCGGCATCGCCTGACGCCAGCCGGTGAAGCCGCCGACCGGTACGGCGTGCGAGACCGCGAGCTTCACCAGCTCGCCGCCGTGCGTCCCGTACCAGCGGCCGAGGAGCGCCTCCGACTCCAGCGTCACGGTGTTGGCCACCAGCCGGCCGCCGGCGGGCAGCGCCGCCCACACCGCTTCCAGCAGGCCCGGCGCGGTGAGTCCGCCGCCGATGAACACGGCGTCGGGGGCGGGGAGTCCGGCGAGTGCCTCGGGGGCCGCTCCGGTGACCACGCGCAGGCCGGGCACCGGCACGCCGAGGGCGGCCGCGTTGCGGACGATCCGGTCGGCCCGTTCGGGGGAGCGTTCCACGGTGATGGCCCGGCAGGAGGGGTGGGTGCGCATCCACTCGATGCCGATGGAGCCGGAGCCCCCGCCGACGTCCCACAGCAGTTCGCCGGGTGCCGGGGCCAGTGCGGACAGGGTCGCGGCCCGCACGTGGCGCTTGGTCAGCTGGCCGTCGTGCTCGTAGGCGGCGTCGGGAAGCCCGGGCGTGGCGCCGAGGCGCGGGGCGCCGGGGGCGCGGCGGCAGTCGACGGCCACCACGTTGAGCGGGTCGCCGGGCTCGTGGTCCCAGTCCGCGGCCGTGCCCTCGTACGCGCGCTCCCGGCCGGAACCGAGCTGTTCCAGCACCCGCATCCGGCTCGGCCCGAAGCCCCGCTCTCGAAGCAGAGCAGCGATCTCGGACGGCGATCCGGCGCCCGCGCTGAGCACCAGCACCCGCCGGCCCTCGTACAGGACGGCCGCCACCCGGGCCACCGGGCGGCCGACCACCGTCACCACCTCGGTGTCCTCCACCGGCCAGCCCAGCCGGGCGCACGCGAGGGAGACGGAGGACGGGTGGGGGTGGAACAGCAGGCGCTCCGGGCCCAGCTCCTCCGAGAGGGCCCGGCCGATGCCGTAGAACATGGGGTCCCCGCTGGCGAGGACCGCGATCCGGCGGTCGGCGTACTGCGCCATCAGCCGCGGCACCGAGGGGCGCAGCGGGCTCGGCCAGGACACCCGCTCCCCCTGGCAGGCCATGACCGGCAGCAGGGTCAGCTGGCGGGGTCCGCCGATCAGCAGGTCGGCCTCGGCCAGCGCGGTCCGGGCGGCCGTGGTGAGCCCGGCCCAGCCGTCCGCTCCGATGCCGACGACCGTCACGGGTATAGGGGGTGGTGCGGAGCTCACTGCGCGGTTCCTCGGGGGCCGGGACGGGGGTGGCTCCGCACTCTACCCCTAGCCCACGGCGCCCCTTCAGGGGGCAGGACCGGACAGGGTCCGGCTCCCGAGGTTCTTCGGCGATTCCCGGTGGCGAGGGAAGATCGAATCCCTGTGCACGGTTGTGGCCGGTGACGATGCACGTGCATGAGACAAACAGGAGGGGATGCACATGTCGTATCCGGAGGCCCGCTATTTCGGGGACAAGGGTGAGAACAGCGCGGTGTTCAGGCCGGTCGACACGCCGGCCGAACTGTCGGCGCCGACGGGGGACGCGATCCACTACCTCGCCACGAAGGCCTCCACCCAAGGGGAGTTCGGCCTGTACCGGGTGGAGATGAGTGCCGGCGCCGGCGGTCCGAAGACGCACTTCCACAAGACCATCTCGGAGTCGTTCTTCATCCTCGACGGCACGGTGCGGCTCTTCAACGGTGCCGATTGGATCGACGCGAAGAAGGGGGACTTCCTGTTCGTGCCGCAGGGCGGATTGCACGCCTTCCGCAACGACTCGGACGCCCCGGCGGAGATGCTGATGCTGTTCGCTCCGGGGGCGCCGCGCGAGGAGTACTTCGAAGGGCTGGCGCAGCTCGCGGATGCCACCGATGAAGAGCGCACAGAGTTCTTCATCAAGCACGACTCGTACTTCGTCGAGTAGGCGGGTCCGCCCGACGCGTTGCCGATGCCGATGCCCCATGTCTAGCGGTTGTTCACTCAACTCCCTTACGCTCCCGGCCTGTTGACCTACCGGCGAGTACGAGATCAAGGGAGCCGAGACATGGCACTGCGCAACCGCAACCGCAACCGCATCACGGGAGCGGCGGCGGCACTGGCCGCCGCCGCTCTGCTGCTCGGCACCGGGGCGCCCGCCGGCGCGGCCGCCGCCGCAGACCTGCCCTACGCCGGCTCCACCGGGGTCGGCGTGCACAACGCCTACGAGAAGTCCAAGTACCCCTACTTCGCGGACGCCCTCGACTCCGGCGCCGCCATGCTCGAACTCGACGTCTGGACGAACTTCTTCGGCAGCTCCTGGCGGGTCTCCCACAGCAACCCGATCGGCAACGACAACAACTGCGAGAACGCCACCACCCCCGCCCAGCTCCGCACCAAGTCCCGCAACCAGAACCTGGCGGGCTGCCTCGCCGACATCCGCAGCTGGCACGACGCCCACCCCGGCCACCGGCCCGTCGTCCTGAAACTGGAACTCAAGGACGGGTTCGCTGCCAACCTCGGGCGCGGCCCCGCCGAGCTGGACGCCCTGCTCACCGCCAAACTCGGCGACGCCCTCTACCGGCCCGCCCAGCTCGCCGCCGGCCACCCCGACCTGGACACCGCCGCCCGGGCCGGCGCCTGGCCCAGCCGCTCCGCCCTGGCCGGGAAGTTCCTCGTCGAGCTCATCCCCGGCACCCTCGAGGAGGGCAACGCGGCGGACAAGCTGTGGACCGACCGGGAGTACGCCACCCACCTGCGCAACCTCGCGGCCGCCGGACGGCTCGGCCAGGCCGCGGCCTTCCCCGCCGTGCACCGGGCCGAGGCCGGCGACCCCCGCAACCGCTACGCCGACGCCTTGATCCGCCCCTGGTTCGTGGTCTTCGACGGCGATGCGAGCGCCTATGCCGGCGGCTCCATCGACACCGGCTGGTACGGCCGCAACCACTACCTGGTGATCGCCACCGACGCCCACAACGTCGCCCCCGCCATCGACGGCACCCGCCCCACCGAAGCCCAGGCCCGCGACCGCCTGGCCCTGCTCGCCGGCAAGCACGCCACGGTCGTCTCGGCCGACTGGTACCCGCTGCCGTCCGTCCTCGCCACCGTCGTCCCCCGCGGCTGACACCAGGGTCGGGACCGACGGCCAGGACCGACAGCCGGACCCCGACCGTCGGAACCGGCAGCCGGAACCGAGAGCCGTAACCGACAGTCGGGGTCCGGCCCGGATCATCCGGGCCGGACCCCGCCCCCCGTGTCGCCGGCTCAGGGTGAAGGGCTCACCTGGACCGTGGTCAGCGATCCGCCGGCCGCCTCCTTCACCACCGCGATCCGGGTGCCGGTGTCCGGCACCTTCACCCCGACCTGCGGCAGCTCCGCATTCCAGTAGGAGCCCTTGCGGTCGTCGAAGACGGGCACCCCCGGCCGGGCCGGGACCAGCACCGGCACCCCCGCCTTGTGCAGCACGATCTCGTCACTCGGGCGCAGCGAGAACGGCGCGTCGAAGGTCTGCGCCCGCGCGTTCGCCAGGCTCCCGTCGGTGTACCGCAGCGGCTCCGGCCGGGCGTCCACCGGCAGCAGCATGCCCGCGCCCGGGTGCGCCTTGGTGGTGTTGTCGCTGTACGCGGTGTCCCAGAGCCAGATCAGCACGCCCTGCTGGTACGGGTAGAACTCCACCCGGTCGGTACCGAACCCGAAGTTGTACGGGCCGGTGCGCAGGTAGCTGCCGTAGCCGGTGTAGCGCCGGTTCTCGACCAGGTACGCCCGCGGGTGCTCGGCGGTGCCGGTGCGGCCCTGCGTACGCGACCACTTGACGGCGGTCCAGCCGTTCGCGCCCTGCTCGGCGCCGTCCCGCAGCAGTTCGCGGCCCTCCGGTCCGGCCGTGATCCGGATGTCGTCGAAGGTGACGCCCCGGCCGTGGGTGTTGCTGTCGGAGGTGACGCGCAGCCGCAGCTGTACGGACTTCCCGGTGAACGCGTCCAGCGGGACGGCGAGTTCGGCCCAGCCGCCGGAGGTACCGCTGATGCCCTTCGCCGGGATGGCGGCACCGCCGACGGTGCCGGGCAGCACCGCCCAGTTCGCCCCGCCGTCCGTGGACGCCTCCACGGTCAGGTAGTCGAAGTCCTGCTCGGTGTCGTACCAGACCCGGGCGGCCAGCCGGGCCGGCCCCGCGGTCCCGGTCAGGTCGACCGTACGGGTCAGGGTGTTGTCCATGAAGTCACCGGTGCCGCTCCACCACTGGCTGCCGCCCTCGTACGGGTCGGTCAGCTCGGTCCGCGTCACCGACGGCGGCAGGTGCACCAACAGGGCCTGCGGATCCTCGGTGTTGTAGCCGGACACGCCGAGGACGGCGCGGGTCTTCCGGCCGGCGTCGGCCTCCGTGTACTCCAGCCAGCCCAGCTGGAGCTTGGACCACGGGTCCAGGTCGCCGGGGAAGTCGCCGGTGGTGTTGCGGCCCTTGCCCAGGTACGAGCCCGCGGACATCAGCGACCAGTAGTTGACGCTGTTGTCGCCGTCCGAGCTGTACAGGTCGGGCAGCCCCAGGTCGTGCCCGAACTCGTGGGCGAACAGGCCGACCCCGCTGTTCTCGCCGCCGGTCAGGTAGTCGCCCGCCCAGATGCCGGAGTCGCCGACCGGGGTGCCGCCGGCCTTGTTGCCCTCGGGTCCGGCGCTGCCGGCCTGGTTCCAGTACGCGAACCAGCGGTGCGCCCACACGGCGTCGGTGCCCTGCGCGCCGCCGCCCCAGGTCTGGTCCTTGCCGGCGTGCACGACCATCAGGTGGTCGAGGTACCCGTCCGGCTCGTCGAAGTTGCCGTCGTGGTCGGCGTCGTACCGGTCCCACACGTCGTACTCGGCGAGCTGCGCCCTGATCTGCTCCGGGGTGCGGCCCTTGCCGCGCTCGGAGTGGTACCAGGCGTTGGTGGCGTCCCGGATCATGTCCCAGTTGGTTCGGCACTGGCCGGACTCGGTGCATTTGTCGGTGCCGTACCGGGCTTCGTTGAAGGGCAGGGTCACCCAGTCGGTGACCGTGCCCTCCATGTCGTAGCGGCCGGAGGACTGCAGCCGGTAGTAGTTCCGCAGGGTGGCCGCGCCGGGCTCGGTGCCGAAGAACTGCCGCTGGTAGTAGGCGCGGTCGAAGTCCTTGCGCCAGAGGGTGTGGTTGTCCTCGCGGGCGGGCTTGCCGATGGTGTTGTGGCGGGGGCCGGGCGTGCCGCCGTACTTCGGCTCCACCTGGTCGCCGAACTCGGCGAGGATGACGAAGACCTTGTCCTTGCGCTCCTGGGCGAGTTCGACGTACCGCTTGCCGACCTTGACCTGCCGGGGGAGCGTCCCGTCGGCCTCGGCGCGGGTGCCGCCGGCCGCCACCCCCTCCAGGGCCTGGCGGCGCAGGGCCTGCCGCTGGAGCTCCAGCGGGGCGGGCGGCGGCGGGGTCGCGTTCTGCTGCTCGGGGACGGGGTGTCCGGGAGCGGGGACGGGGGCGGGGGGTTGGGGGGAGGCGGCGAACGCGGGGGCGGCGAGCAGGGCGAGGGATATCGCCGCGCCCACCGCAGCGAGTCTGCGCAACGTCACGGACCTTTCGGTGAGTTGGACGGAAGCGCAGGTAATATTTCACATGTCACAGGTGACGGCTAGGGTGCGCGCAAACCTGACGGGCATTGGCTCTGCGGCCACATTGGCTCGACGGCCACCTCCCAGTACTGCCGCAGGAGGTCGCAGATGGCGGCGGAGAGTCCGGCGACACGTTCATCCTCGCCGGCGGCGGGTCGCGGAGGACTTCGGGAAGCGGGTGGGTCAGAGCTCCGGGCGGATCCCCGGTTCGGTCCCGTCCTCCACGGCCCGGGCGGACCGGCCGTGCCGGCCGAGGGGCAGCACCGCATGCCCGCGAGCATCCTCCAGCGCGAAGGCGGCGGCCGCGTACAGGGCCAGTACGGTCACGGCGATCCCGACCACCCCGGCCGCGTGCCGGAGCCCGGAGCCCCCGGCCAGCTCGTACACACCGGTCAGCAGGAAGTGCAGCGCGGCGACGCCGAACGCGGCGGAGGCGGCGAGCTTGCCGGCCCCGACGGCGGCGAGCGGCACCAGCAGAGCCGCGGCCGCGAACACCAGGAACAGGCCCAGCGCCTCACTGCGCAGCCCGTGCGGAACGCCGCCGAGGACCGCCCCGCCGGTCAGCCAGATGCCGGCCACGGTCCCCAGGGCCGTGGCGGCCGCGGTGTCCCGGCACCGGAAGGAGACCAGGGAGGACACCAGCGCCAGCGGGAAGGCGAAGGCGAGCAGGATCAGCGGCACGGCATGGCGGCCGGGCCCGGATATCCAGCCGAGCTGCAGACCGGCCAGCGCGACGGCGCCGCCGGCCAGGGCGAGGAAGCCGAGGGGGAGGGGGCTAGCCACCGGCCGCAGTACGGAAGTCGTGGGGGAAGGAGTGCCGGTCATCATGGGGACGTCCTGTGATCGTCGGACTCACGCTCTTGACCTGATTACCGGCGCTTACCCACCCGTGCGGCCGCAAACCGGCCCCCGGCGCATCAGGACCAGTCGAACGCGTCCCGGTGCCCGGCCAGCCAGGTCGCGAAGTCCTGCAGCGCCGGATCGAGGGCCCGGACGGCGTCGAGATCGCGGGCGGCGGTGAACCGCTCCTCGCAGTCCGCGTAGAACTGGAACATGTTCCCGGACTCGTCGGCACCCGGGAACCCCTGCGCACGGAAGGCGTCCGGGGACAGCGGCCGGTAGCGCACCGTCTTCCCCAACGCCTCGGACAGCGCGGCGGCCATGTCGGCGACCCGCAGATGCTCCCCGGCGATGCTCACGGTGGCGCCGATGAAGTCGGTCCCGCGCTCGAAGACGGCCAGCGCGGTCCGGCCGATGTCGTCCACCCCGATGCCGGACAGCCGCTTGTCACCCATCGGGTAGGTCAGCTCGTACGCACCGTCCTCGGCGCGCTGCGGGGCGAACGCGCCGAGCAGGTTCTCCCAGAAGTAGGTGAGCCGCAGGAAGGTCGTCGGCACCCCCGCATCGGTGAAGTAGTGGTCGGCCTCCGCCTTCGCGTCGAAGTGCGGGACCTTGTACGAGCCCTGGAGCGTCGGCATCCGGTCGTCGTCGAGCGGAATGCACTCGCGGGTGTCGTCCAGCGTGGACCAGATCGCGTGCTGCACCCCGGCATGCCCGGCCGCCCGGGCCAGCGCCGCCGCCTGCGCCTTCTCGTGCTCCGCGGACATGTCCTCCCAGAAGTCGGTCATCAGAAAGGCCCCGTACGCGCCCTCCATGGCGGCGGTCAGGCTCTCCTCGTCGTCCATGTCGGCCTGCACCACCTCGGCGCCGAGCCGCGTCAGTTCCCGTGCCCGGTCCGACCGCGGATTGCGGGTCACCGCCCGTACGGCGAACTGGCCGCCCTCCCCCTTCGCCAGGGCGGCCCGCACGAGGGCCCCGCCCTGCTGCCCGGTCGCCCCGAACACGGTGAGGATCTGCTTCCCGGTCATCGTCAGCACCCGCTCCCTGCCCTCTACGCTCCGCGCCCGGCCGGGCACGGTCCGCAGCGAACCTACGGGGACGGCGGCACGGCCCGGCGGATCACACGCCGACGGCGCAGTACAGGTCCCCGACGAACTCCCGCTTCTTCGCGAACCGGAACTCGGTGTTCGCAGGGCACTCCTTCTTCTCCGCCCCCCTCACGATGCTCAGCGGCACGATCTCGACGACCTTGTAGAGCGGCTGGGCGGTGCCGGTGCCGGCGCAGGCGGTTTCGAAGACGCTCTTCTCCAGGGTGCTCCCGCCGAGGGTCTTCCGTTCCAGCAGGCAGTCGCCCTTGACGATGTTCGGGCCGCCGCCGGCGCCCGGGGCGCCGGGATGGGGGTCCTCGAGGTTGCGCAGGCACACCTCGGCGTACAGCTTCTTGCCGTAGTTCTCCGGGTCCTCGCGGGTCAGGTGGATCAGGGCGTCCGCCTCGGCGGCGGGCTTCTCGCACCGGTCCGCCTTGACCGTGTCGAAGTCCTCCCGCAGCAGGACCGCCGCGACTGCGTCGGGGGCCTCGCACGGAGTCTCCCGGTACGAGCCCGAGGCGGTGGCGGTCGGGTCGAGGGCGACGCAGTCGCCCTTGGCGAACGAGTCGCTGCCGAAGGTAGGGGACGCGCTCGGTGTCGGTGTCGGTGTCGGTGTCGGTGTGGATGTGGGCGCGGGGTCGGGGGCCGGCGAGGTCGTGCCTCCCGCGCTCCCGGCGCTCGACGACGACGGCGTGGCGGCGCTGCCCGTGGCCTTCCCGTCGGCCTCGCCGTCCCCGCCGCCCCCGCCGCAGGACACCAGCAGCAGCCCGCACACCGCCAGCCCCGCCCAGCCCGTACGCCGCATCGCGTCCCCCTCAGCCCCGGTCCTCGTAGACACCGAAGCTACCCCTGCAACCCCCCTGCATGCACGGGAAGTTCACATCAGACGGATGCGCTCGCCCGGCCCGCGAGGACGCCCGCACGGGCGGCCAAGGCCACCGCCTCGGCCGGCCGCGGATCCGCATAGCCCTCGGCCCGGCCGGTCGTCAGCAGGGCTGCCACGTCGGCCTCGGTGACCGTGCCGGCTTCGGCCAGCGCGGCGAACCGGACGACTTCCGCGCCGTGCAGTGCCTCCTGCTCCCCGGACAGCGGGTCCGGGGAGGACGCCGACTCGCGGAACCCCTCGTCCGAGCCCACCCACGGGGCCGCCATGTCCAGTCCGTCCTCCCGCAGCTCCGCCGGATACGGAATGCGGTGCCAGGCCCCGTCCTCCCACCAGTAGACGAAGCCGAACAGGTTGCCCGCTGCATCGTCGCGCAGCAGCTCCCAGGGCAGCCAGTCGGGCCCGCCGGCCAGGAAGTCGATCTGCTTCCCGCCGATGTGGGTGTGGCTGCCGTCGGGGTCCTGCCCGACGAACACGGCCCGCTCGCCCCCGTCGAACAGGGTCAGCCGCCACCAGCCGCCCGCCCCCGTCGAATGGCACCACAGCCCGTCCTCGTCCACGGCGTACTCCTCGGACTCCCAACAGCCGACCTCCAGCAGCGCCAGGGTCACGGCCCTGGCCCACAACAGGCGCGGCGGGGCGAGGTCTTCGGGCCGGCTCGGCGTGTGCATCGTGCGTCATTCCCTTCGGTGGACCGGCCCGCCAGCCTCGCACAGAAAATCCCGTGCCCCGCCCCGGCCGCGGTCCCTACACTCGCCACACGCGCTGCCGACAGGGCACCGCGTACCTGATGCCGAGTGCCAGAAGAGAAGGGGAACAGGGTCATGTGCCGTCGCAGCACCGCCGCCTTCGTTCCCCCGTCCCGGTACGACGTGATCCCGGTGTCTCGCGGCGCACGGGGCCGGCTGCGCGGCCGCCCCCGTATCTGCCCGTGACGCAGAGCTGAGTTCTGCCCTCTCCTGCCTGCCTGCCTGCTTCGCCCTGCCCCCTGCCCCCTGCCCCGCCCCGCTGCCGTGCGGCTGCCGGGGCGCCGGGTTGCGGGGCCCCGGGCGACGGCCCGGCGGGCCTGCCGTCACCGAATCGCGCTGCCCTCTTCCTCACCGTCCGAAAGGCCTCGGGCCATGCGCACCAACCGGCGACCGCTCGCCACCACTTCCTCCACCACGACCGTCCGGAACCTCGGCATCCTCGCCCACGTCGACGCGGGCAAGACCACCATCACCGAACGGATCCTCTTCGCGACCGGCACCATCCACAAACGGGGCGAGGTCCACGACGGAACGACCGTCACCGATTTCGACGCCCAGGAACGCGACCGCGGCATCACCATCTTCGCCGCGGCCGTCAGCTGCACCTGGAGCGGACATCGCGTCAACCTGATCGACACCCCGGGGCACGTCGACTTCTCCGACGAGGTCGAGAGGTCCCTGCGGGTGCTGGACGGGGCGGTCGCGGTGTTCGACGCCGTCGCCGGAGTCGAACCGCAGAGCGAGTCGGTGTGGC
Source organism: Streptomyces sp. NPDC051211 (assembly GCF_040689505.1). Classification (NCBI taxonomy): domain Bacteria; kingdom Bacillati; phylum Actinomycetota; class Actinomycetes; order Kitasatosporales; family Streptomycetaceae; genus Streptomyces; species Streptomyces sp. NPDC051211. Next base: position 131,910 of record NZ_JBFBAV010000009.1, on the reverse strand, counting down.
GGCAGGCCGACCGGTACGGCGTGCCGCGCATCGCGTTCGTCAACAAGCTGGACCGGGCGGGCGCCGACCTCGACACGGCGGTGGCGTCGATCCGCGAGCGGCTGGGCGCCGTCCCCCTGGTGGTCCAGCTGCCGATCGGACGGGAGGACGGCTTCACCGGCGTCGTGGACCTGCTGCGCATGCGCGCCCTGCTCTGGCGCGCGGGCTCCGACACGTACGAGACGGGGCCGGTCCCCGAGGAGCTGCGGGCGGAGGCGGACCTCCGCCGCCGGCAGCTGGAGGAGACCGTGGCCGAACTCCACGCGGACGCCCTGGAGGAGTTCTGCGCGACCTCGGCGCTGAGCGGGCCGACCCTGGCCCGCGCGCTGCGGGAGCTGACCCTCGGCGGGCACGGTGTGGTGGTGCTGTGCGGCTCGGCGTACCGCAACCGCGGCATCGAGCCGCTGCTGGACGCCGTCCTCGCGTACCTGCCGTCGCCCGCCGACATGCCGCCGGTGCGCGGGACGGCCGACGGTGCGGAACAGGAGCGGGCCCCCGAGCCGGAGGCCCCGTTCGCAGCGCTCGCCTTCAAGGTGACGGCGACGGCCACCGGGCGCCTCACCTACCTGCGCGTCTACGCGGGCACCCTCCGCAGGGGGGAGTCCGTACTGGACGCGGGGACCGGACGGACGGAGCGGATCGGACGGATCCTGCGCGTGCAGGCGGACCGGCACGAGGAGCGGGAGGAGGCGGTCGCCGGTGACATCGTCGCCGTGGTCGGGCTGAAGGCCGTCCGGGCCGGCACGACCCTGTGCGCGCCGGGAGCGCCGCTGCTCCTCGAACCGCCCTCGGTGGCCGATCCGGTGGTGTCGGTGGCGGTCGAGGCCCGCCGCGGCACCGACACCGGCCGGCTCGCGTCCGCGCTGGCCCGGCTCGCCGAGGAGGACCCCTCGCTGGCGGTGCGGTCCGACCCGGAAACCGGGCAGACCGTGCTGTCGGGTCTGGGCGAACTCCATCTGGAAGTCGCGGTGGAGAAGATCCGCCGCGGCCACGGGGTGGAGGTCGTCGTCGGCCGGCCGCAGGTCTCCTACCGGGAGACCGTGGTGCGCGGGGTCACCGGCCTGGTCTACCGGCACGTCAAACAGGAGGGCGGAGCCGGCCAGTTCGCGCACGTCGTGCTGGACGTCGAACCTCTGGAGGAAGGGGGATTCGCGTTCGGCTCCACGGTGACGGGCGGTCGGGTGCCCCAGGAGTACGTGCGTGCCGTGGATGCCGGATGCCGGGACGCCCTCGCCGAGGGGCCCCTCGGCGGCTACCCGGTGACCGGGGTGCGGGTCACGCTCACCGACGGTGCGACCCACTCCAAGGACTCCTCGGAGATGGCGTTCCGGACGGCCGGGCGGTTCGCGCTGCGCGAGGCGCTGCGGGCGAGCACGGTGGAACTCCTGGAGCCGGTCGTGGAGGTCACGGTCACCGTCCCGGAGGAGGCGGTGGGCGGGGTCCTGGGCGATCTCGCGGCCCGCCGCGGCCGGGTCTCGGGGTCCACCACCCAGGCCGGGACCGCGGTGGTCACGGCGGCGGTGCCGCTGGCCGAGCTGTTCGGCTACGCGTCCCGGCTGCGCGGCCGCACCCAGGGCCGCGGCACCTTCACCACCCGCCCGGCCGCGCCGGCACCCGTACCGCCCTCGGTGACGGCCACGCTGCTGGGCCGGTGACCTGGTGACCTGGTGACCCGGTGACCCGGTGACCCGGTAGCCCTCTTTCTGCCCCGCCCCCCGGCCCTTGGGGGCGGGGCAGAAGCGGCCCGAGCTGACGCGGCGCCATCTTGTCCTGTTTTTTCGCCACTTCACCTCTCGAATAATGACTTGAAGCCGCTCATAACGAATTCGGCGGGCGATTTGGTCGTTTCGTGGAGGGGTGGATGTGAGCTGGGCAACGTGCCTGCTGGGGTGCGTTGTTGTTGCACCCGGGAAGTGGGAGGATCGCCTCCGTTTTTTACTATTACTTGAGAAAGACCCTAAGTGAACCAACCTTCCATATCCCCGGTGGGAGAGAACTCCTCTCCCACCGCCGGGGTGCGGGCGCCGTGGCGGCTCAAGGCCGTCGCCGGCGCCACGGCGGCCGTCCTCGCCGCCCAGACCGTTCTCATCGCGCAGGCGACGGCAGCCCCCGTCCCCGCCTCGCCCGCCGCCCCAGCCGCCAAGCCCGCCCTGGGCCCCGCCGAGGCCCAGGACGCGGCCACCGCCCACCTGCTCGCCCGGTTGCAGAAGCGCACCATCGAGATCCTGGACGAGCGCACCGACTCGACCACGACCTTTGCGCAGCCGAGCGGCGCCACCACCGTGCAGAGCTACACCGGCCCCATCCGCGTCAAGGACGCGCAGGGCCGCTGGAAGCCGATCGACACCAGCCTCGTCGACACCGGTGACACCGTGCGCCCCAAGGCCGCTGCCGCCGATGTCGCGCTCTCGGACGGCGGTTCCGGCGAGGCCCTCGTCAAGGTCGGCCGCGGAAAGCACTCCCTCGGCATCGGCTGGGAGGGCAAGCTGCCCGCTCCGCAGCTGAAGGGTTCGACGGCGACGTACAAGAACGCCGTCGCGGGCGGCGGCGATCTGGTCGTCACCGCCCTGAAGGAAGGTTTCTCCCACTCCGTCGTCCTCCACGAGGCGCCCAAGGCGGCTGTGGAGTACCGGATCCCGGTCGAGGCGACCGGACTGAAGCTCGCCGAGACCGCCGACAAGCGGCTGCGCTGGAACGACGCGGCGAACACCGCCAAGGCGACCGCGCCCGCCCCGGTCATGTGGGACTCGTCCTACGACCGCGCCTCCGGCGACGCCGAGCACATCGCGCCCGTCGAGGTCGAGATCGAGCAGGCCGAGAACGGCAAGGGCCAGGTCCTGGTCCTCAAGCCCAGCATGGCGTTCCTGAACGACCCGAAGCTCACCTACCCGGTGACGATCGACCCCACCGACTCGCTGATGGGCCCGGTCACCGACACCTGGATCCAGTACGACGACTACCTCACGAGCCAGCGCGGCTCGACCGAGCTGAAGGCCGGCACGTACAACGGCGCCGAGAAGGCCCGGTCCTTCCTCCAGTTCAACGTCGACAAGTACAAGGGCAAGCAGATCCTCGACACGGACCTGCGCCTGTACTCGTACTACTCCTCGAGCTGTTCGACGGCGAACTCCGGCAACCAGGTCCGGCGCATCACCGCAGCCTGGGACCCGTCCGCGATCACGTGGACCAACCAGCCGGGCGCCACCACGGCCGGCGCGGTGACCTCCACCGCGGCCAAGGGCTACAACACCTCCTGCCCGGCCGGCCACGTCTCATGGGACATCGACGCGATCGTCCAGGCCTGGGCCGACGGCCAGCCGAACTACGGCGTGCGCATCGCGGCCGTCGACGAGACCGACGTCCTGACGTGGCGCCGCTACCACTCGGCGAACCAGACCGACGGATCGCACAACGCCACGTACGAGCCCTCGCTGACGGTCAACTACAACACCAAGCCGGGCGCCGCCACCCCCGTCTCGCCGCTCTCCGGCACCGTCACCTCGGACACCACGCCGACCCTGACCGGCAAGGCCACCGACGCGGACGGCAACCCGGTCCAGCTCTCCTACGAGATCTGGACGTCCGCCGGCACCGCCGCCCTGCAGACCGGCAAGTCCGCGTTCACCGCCTCCGGCGTGGCCGCCCCCTGGACTCCGGTCACGGCGCTCGCCCCGGGCAGCTACAAGTGGCGTGCCGCCGTGTACGACGGCAGCACCTGGAACGGCACCTGGTCCGCCTGGCAGACCTTCACCGTCGACACCGTCGAGCCGGGCAACACCGCCGTCTCCTCCGGCGACTTCCCGGCCGGCCAGTGGTCCGGCACGGCCGACGCCAACGGCGACTTCTCCGGCTCCTTCACCTTCACCCCGCCCACCAGCGACGTGAAGGACATCCAGTACAAGCTGGACTCCGGCGCCTGGGTGACCGTCGCGACGACCGGCGCCGCCGTCTCGAAGACGCTCACCTTCAAGGCGGGCCCGCACACCGTCACCGCGCACACCCGTGACGCCGCGGGCAACGCCTCCGCCGATGTCACGTACGCCTTCTCGGCCGGCAAGGGCGCGGCCCTGACCTCCCCCGCCGAAGGCGACCGGCCCGCGCGCCGCGCCGTCCTGATGGCCGAGGGCAAGACCACGTACACCGGCGTGCGCTACCAGTACCGCCACGGTGAGGCCGACGCCTGGAAGGACGTGCCCGCCGCCGACGTCCGGCGCAGCTCCGACGGCACCGCCATCGCCGGCTGGCCCGTCGCCGTCACCGGCGGCAAGCCCGCCTCGATGTGGTGGAACGTCACCGACACCCTGAGCAACGACGGCTCCGTCGACGTGCGCGCGGTGTTCACCGACGGCGCCACCACGGACGCCTCCCCGGAGGCCTCGGTCGTCGTCGACCGCAACGCGGGCGAGGCGCCCTCCGCCCAGGTCGGCCCCGGTTCCCTGAACCTGCTGACCGGCGACTACAAGCTCGGCGCCAAGGACGTCCAGGCCTTCGAGGTCTCCGTCAACCGGACCGCGTCCTCGCGGGCCAACCCGGCGGACTCCGAGGGCCAGGCGGCCATCTTCGGACCGGGCTGGGTCTCCTCCGTCAGCGCCGAAACCTCCGGCAGCGGCTACACCCAGCTGCGCAAGACCTCGGCGACCTCCGTCGAGATCCTGACCGCCTCCGGCGACTCCACCGCCTTCACGGCCACGGCCGGCGGCGGCTGGGAGCCCGAGGCGGGCGCCGGCACGCTGACCCTGACCGGCTCGCTGACCGGCAACACCTTCACCCTGAAGGACACGGACGCCACCGTCACCGTGTTCGCCAAGGCGGGTCCGGCGGCCACCACCTGGACGATGGCCACCTCGGCCGCGGCCGCGGACGACTCCACGGTCACCGTCGTCTCCGAGACCGTCACCCAGGGCACCGAGACGGTCGCCCGCCCGAAGTACCTGATCTCCCCGACCGAGGCGGTCCCGGCCGCCACCTGCCAGGCCACGCCCTCCACCAAGGGCTGCCGCGTCGTGGAGTTCGTCTACGCGACGACCACCACGGCCACCGGCTGGTCCACGGCCGCGGACTTCGGCGACTTCGCCGGCCAGGTCAAGGAGATCAAGCTGTGGGCCACCGACCCCGGTGCGTCCACCGCCCGTGACGAGGCGCTGTCCAGCTACCGCTACGACAAGAGCGGCCGGCTGCGCCAGCAGTGGAACCCGCACTACTCGCAGGGCACCCAGGTCCAGTACTCGTACGACGCGGGCAACCGCGTCTTCTGGATGATGTCGGGCGCCGACCAGCCGCTGAACTTCCACTACGGCAAGGCCGGCTCCGCCCTCACCGCCGGCGAGGGCATGCTCCTCAAGGTGACCCGCGCCGCCCTCAAGCAGGGCACTGCGGACACCACCGAGGGCACCTCCACCACCACCGTGGTCTACGACGTCCCGCTGACCGGTGCCAAGGCGCCGCACCAGATGGGCGCCGCGGCCGTCAACGCCTGGGCGCAGGACGAGGTCCCGGCCGACGCCACGGCGGTCTTCCCCGCCGACTCCGTCCCGTCCTCCTCCACCGGCGCAGACCTCGCCGCCGACGGCTACGGCCGGGCGACCGTGACGTACGTCGACGCCAACGGCCGCGAGACCAACACGGCGACCCCGGGCGGCGGCCTGTCCACCACCGAGTTCGACGGCTACGGCAACACGGTCGGCTCGCTCAGCGCCGCCAACCGCGAACTCGCCCTGGGCACCGGCCCGGACGCCGCGGCGAAGCTCGCCGCCCTCGGCCTGACCGGCCTGTCCACGGCCGAGCGGGCGGAGCGGCTGTCCACCACCTCCGTGTACACGGCCGACGGCCAGCGCATGACGCACGCCTACGGCCCGGTGCACCTGGTCACCCTCGGCAGCGCGGTCGCGGCCTCCGGCGGCAACCCGGCGCTGCCCGCGGGCGCGCAGGTGGCGACCCGCTCGCACACCGCGTACCGGCACGACGAGGGCCGTCCGGCCGACGCCGCCGTCTCCGGACAGGTCACCTCCTCGTCCACCGGCGCGGCGATCGACGGCTACGCCCAGGACGCCGACGTCCGCACCACGGTCACCACGTACAACTGGGCGACCGGCGAGGAGATCGCGAACAAGGACACCCAGGGCACTCAGCTGGGTGCGACCCGGTCCACCTACCGTGCCGACGGCAAGCTGGCCTCGACCAGCCTCGCCTCCTCCGACGGCAGTGACGCGGGCACGCTGAACTACACGTACTACACGGCCGACGGGACCGGCGCCTGCGCCGCCCGTCCCGAGTGGGCCGGCAAGCTCTGCAAGACCGCTCCGGCGGGTGCCATCACCGGTGGCGGCGCCAACCCGGCCGAGCTCGCCACGACCGTGTACGAGTACAACCGCTGGGGCGGTGTCACCTCCACGGCCAAGACGGCCAACGGCGTCACCCGCACCAGCACCGTCACGTACGACGACGCGGGCCGCCGCGTGAAGTCCTCGATCACCGGGGGACTGGGCACCGCCACCCCGGAGACCACCTTCACCTTCGACGGGGACACCGGCCGGACGCTCACCCAGTCCGCGGGCGGGAAGACGGTGACGTACGCGTACGACACCCTCGGCCGCCTGATCTCGTACGGCGACGGCTCGGGCAACACCACGAAGACCGAGTACGACCTCCTCGACCGTCCGGTGAAGTCGTCCGACTCCACCCAGGCCACCAGCACCTACGGCTACACGCCCGAAGGCGACCTGGGCACCCTGACGGACTCCGTCGCCGGCACCTTCACCGCCCAGTACGACGCCGACGGCCGGCTCGTCTCGCAGACGCTGCCGGGCGGCTACAAGCTGAAGGTCACCACCGACCCGGTGGGCCGGACGACGGCCCGCGAGTACACCGACGCGAGCGGCACCACCGTGCTCGCGGACGTGGCCGAGTACCGCATCAGCGGCCAGCAGGTCGGCCGTACCCAGACCGACGGCACCACGGTGTCCACGGACTACGGCTACGACACCACCGACCGGCTGACCCAGGCCGTGGACACCACCGGCTCCGGCTGCACCACCCGCGGGTACGCCTTCGACGGCAACCGCAACCGCACCTCGAAGTCGGTCACCGGCGACGACTGTGACCCGGGCACGGCGGACGCGGTGACCGCCAACACGTCGTACGCCTACGACAGCGCGGACCGGCTGGTCGGCACCGGCCGGGCCTACGACGCGCTCGGCCGCACCACCGTCAAGGACGGCACCACGCTGGAGTACTTCACCGGCGACGTGCTGCGCACCGAGACGGTCGGCGCCCAGCGGCGCACCTGGGACCTCGACGGCGTCGGCCGCATGGCGGTCGCGACGACGCAGACCCGCGCCGAGGACGGCACCTGGTCGACCACCGGCACCGTCACCCAGCACTACGGTGACGAGTCGAGCAGCCCGGACTGGGCGGCGAACAGCGACGGCACCGTGACCCGTTTCGTCAACGACATCGCCGGCTCGCTCGGCGCCGTCACCTCCGGCGGGGGTGTGGTGCTGCAGTTCGCCAACCTGCGCGGTGACGTCTCGGTCCAGCTGGACGTGGCCGCTCCGGCGAACTCGGTCGTGCAGCGGTACGACGAGTACGGCGTTCCGGTGGACGGCACGGGCGCGGCCCGCTACGGCTGGCACGGCGCCGCGCAGGTCTCCAGCGAGACGCTCAGCGGCCTCTCGCTGACCGGCGTGCGGGCGTACGAGCCGGCCACGGGCCGGTTCCTCCAGGTCGACCCGCAGTACGCGGGCGCCACGAACGCCTACTCGTACTGCAGTGGCGACCCGGTCGGCTGCCGTGACATCAGCGGCACCGCCAGCTACTACGTGTACTACGACCTGGGCCGGACCAGCGCCTCGGACAAGTCGGTGTTCAAGTACTGGAAGAACCACTTCAAGGCGGTCTTCCCGATTCCCGGACGCCCCAACAAGATCACGCACGAGGGCCAGAAGTTCACGCTGTGGCCGGTGATGTGGGGCATCGAGATGTACTTCCCGCTGAACGTCAACAGCATCGGCAAGAGCTACCTGCAGCTCGGGGCCCGCTTCGGCCACCCCGACTGGCCGGGCGGCTGGATCGGCTTCGACCTGTACAAGTCGAAGGGCCGGATGAAGCTGGAGGTCCGCGGCAGGCTCGGCGGCCTGGCCGCCATCTGCAACCGGACCTGCAACGAGAAGGCCGGCCGGAAGTACTGGGACAAGCTGGGCGCCAACCTCCGCAAGGTGGTTCGCGACAAGTTCTAGACCCGGAGCCTCGCTCCATCGCTGAACATGTTCAATAATGGAGCGGGGCGGGCCCGCGACCCCATCCGGGGTCGCGGGCCCGCCGTAACCTTCGAACCCTCCGTACCCTCCCTGGCCTCCGGACCCGATCCACCGAAAGACGGACCACCGCAGATGAGCCCGACCACCCGCCGCTCGCACGCCGCGCACACCGCGCGGCCCCTGGCCCTCGGCTACCTCGCCCTGATGGCCGCCGCCGGCCTGGTCCGCGGCATCGCCGGCGCCTCCGGCGACGGCTACCTGGCCGCGCTCTACTTCCTGTCCTTCCCGGGCTCCCTGCTGGTCCTGGTGTTCGGGATCATGCCCCTGAACGCCCTCCTGGGCAGCTCGACCTCGGAGGCCGCGAACTCCTTCGGCCCGATGGTCTACCTGGTGGGCGGCGCCGCGGTGAACGTCCTGCTGGTGTGGGGGGCGGCGACGCTGGTGCGCCGCCTGCGCCAGCCGCGGGACCGCCGGTTCAGGCTGTGGTCGTAGGCTGCTTCTGCGGTTCGGGCTGCCGCGGCGGCCCGAGGCGGCCGGTGCGGTGCAGCCCGTACAGTGCGGCGGCGCCGGCGGCGCCGAGGGCGAACAGAGCCGCCCACGGCAGCGCGGACATCCCGGAGGCACGGGCGGCGTCCAGGGCCGCACCGATCCCCAGGTTGCCCAGGGTGATGCCGATGCCGCAGATGGTGTTGTACAGCCCGTAGTGCGTCGCGACGAGCCGGTTGCCCGAGAGCCGCACGATGGTGTCCATCTCGAAGGGGTACGCGATCATCGTGCCGAGGGCCAGGAGCAGCGCGGCACACGCAGACGGCACGACCGCGAACAGCCGGCGCCCCACCCCGTCGTCCGGCACGGGCACGGCGGTGGCGAGCAGCAGCGGTACGAACGCCAGGCCCATGGCGAGCAGGCCCCAGGTGAGTGCCCGGCCCGGATCCATGCGGGCCTTGCACCAGGCCGTCACCCTGGTCTGGAACAGGATCGTGCCGAGCCCGGACACCGCGAACAGCATCGCCGCGGCGGCCGTGCCGAAGGTCCCGCTGCCGCCCAGGCGCCGGACTTCCAGGGGCAGGGCCAGATACACCTGGAAGGTGAGCACGTACGAGCCGATCATGGCGGCGGAGAACAGCAGGAACGGGCGGTTGGCCACCACCCCCCGCCACTGCGCCAACACGCTCTCGCGCTCGGGCTCGCCCGATGCCCGGTCCGCGGCATCACCGGCCCGGCGGGCGGGAAGCGCTCGGACCTGCACGATGCTCAGCAGCGCGAAGACACCGGCCGCGACCAGGCAGGTGATGCGGAAATCGACGCCCGTCAACACCAGGCCCACCAGCGGCCCGAGCAGGATGCCGGCCTGGTAGAAGACGTTGAACAGCGCGAACGCCTCGACCCGCCGCTCACCGGCATCGGCGGCGAGATACGCCCGGACCGCCGGGTTGAACAGGGCCCCGGCCAGGCCGGTCGCCGCGGAGGCGGCCAGCAGGGCGGGCAGCGAGTCCACGAACCCGAGTGCCGCGAAGCCGGCGGTGCGCAGCACGCACCCGGCGACGATCAGCGGCTTGTACCCGTACCGGTCGGCGAGGGTGCCGCCGACGAGGAACATGCCCTGCTGGCTGAAGTTGCGTACGCCCAGGACGAGTCCGACGATCCAGCCCGCCAGGCCGAGCGACCCGGAGAGGTGCTGCGCGAGGTAGGGCATCAACATGTAGAAGCCGAGGTTGATGGTGAACTGATTCACCATCAGCAACTGCACGCTCCGCTCGTAGGACCGCAGTTGCGCGAGAACGCCCTTCACTTGCCGTCCCCTTCGGAGTCCTCGGACAGGGTGAGCGGGTCGACCACGGTGGTGCACCGGGTCCAGCGGGTGACCTCCTTCTCGTCCATCCGGCCCACCGTCTCCGGCTCGGCGGCGGGCGGCCCGTCGAGCAGGCCGTGGGCCGCGCAGTAGTCGTCGTCGTACACCGTGCCCAGGTAGCGCTGCGGCCCGTCCGGGAAGACCGCCGCGATCCGGGTATCCGCGGGCAGCGTGCGGGACAGCCAGCCGGCGACCAGTGCCACGGCGCCCACGCTCCAGCCGCCGGTGGCGTAGTGGGAGCTCGCGAGCTGCCGGCAGGTCCACACCGCTTCGCCCGGGGCGACCCAGTGCACCTCGGAGAAGTTCTCGTACGCGACGTTGCGCGGGTAGATGCTGGAGCCGAGGCCGCGCATCAGGCGGGACCGGGCCGGCTGGCCGAAGATCGTCGAGCCGATGGTGTCCACGCCGACGAGCTTCATGTCGGGGTAGAGCGGGCGCAGGACGCGGGAGATGCCGGCGGAGTGCCCGCCGGTGCCGACGCTGCACACCAGGACGTCGATGTGGCCGAGTTCGGCCGCCAGCTCCAGCGCCAGCGGGGTGTACGCGGTGGTGTTGTCGGGGTTGTTGTACTGGTCCGGGCACCACGATCCGGGGTGCTGTTCCATCAGCCGTGTCACCCGGTCGCGGCGTGCCTGCTGCCAGCCGCCGGTCGGGTGGGGCTCGGAGACGAGGTTGACCTGGGCGCCGTACGCGGCCAGCAACCGGTTCATGGACATCTCGAGTCCGGGGTCGGTGACCAGCGTGACCGGGTGCCCGTAGACCATGCCGGCCAGGGCCAGCCCCAGGCCGAGGGTGCCGCTGGTGGATTCGATGATCCGGGCACCGGGGCGCAGATCCCCGCGGGCCCGGGCCCGCTCGACCATGTGCAGGGCCGGGCGGTCCTTGATTCCGCCGGGATTGAAGCCCTCCAGCTTCGCCCAGAAGCCGCGGCCTTCCCGGGTGAAGGGCTCGGTCACACGGAGGAGGGGAGTGTTGCCGACCAGCCCGGAGAGGGAGGACCGGGCGGCCGGGTTGTCAGCGGTGGGAAGAGTGGTCATCTTCTCGGCTCTCATGCGTAGACGGCTGCTAGGGGCGCGGGCGGCGGCCGATGACTACGGCCGCACGACTTCGCTCTAGATCCGCCACCGGCAAACGCGTTCGAGCGTGCCGCGGCCGGCCCTCACTGCCGGACATCGACGACGCGGCTGCCGCCGGGCCGCCAGGGGCCACACACTCACCACAACCACGAGTTGCGGAACCGCGGCAGCCGAAAACTGGGCTGTTTCCACCGACACGGTCCGCGCTGTTGCCGGAACACAGGTCTCGGTGGAATCAGGCAACTGGGGTGCGCCGTCGGCGGCTTCGACACTCGCGGATGCGTGGGAGTGCCCGGCCGAATGAGGGTGCTCGACACACCCGAGTGCGGCGATCGTGAGTGCCAGCAGAATGAAGACGGCGAGCACGCTCCGCATGCGAGCGCCTGCCGTACCGAGTACCGAGAACGGGTCGAACGACACAGTTCCTCCGTGCGTGGCCCCTCCACACGAAGGGGGCCGTACAGAGATCGATCAGGTCAGCGGGGGAGGACCCCGCGACCTAGATCCGCAGAACTGCCGGGCCGTCCGACGTCACCGAGGAGGGACAGCTCACCCGGTTCCCGGCGGTGGGGGACCGCTTGGCCACCCAACCGCAAGCCACACCGTCACCCACGCCGGCGGCGCAGTCGACCCGCACGGTAGCGCCCTGCTGCGACTGCCCGGGCATGCACTGCTCTTCCGGATGCCCGGCCTCTTCGGCAGCGACTTCGCGCGGAATCCCGCCGGCATCGGCAGCCGCATGACCGGCACTCACCACTGCCACGGGGGGACCGGCAGCGTGGTGCGAGACCGCTTCGGTCCCGGCGCCGTGCCCGTACACCAGCCCCACCATCAGCAGGGCCACCCAAAGGGCGCGCAACGAGCCCGTGGACACACGGGCCCGCAGCACACCGAGGGGTGACCGCGCCGTAATCATGCCGTGATCCTAACCGCTTGCTCCAGGCCGCGAACGCAACCCATCTCACAATGGCCGGAGTTGATGCGCCTATACCGATCTCGTGCGACAGCGAACTCCCCGGATTCCCGCAGGCGCGAAGGTCTCGCCATTCACCCGTGTCACGAGAAGGTTGCTGCCGTCGAAGCCGATCCGGTCGCCGGGTGCCAGGAAGAGCGGGGAAGACAATGCGCAGAAGTATCCGTCATCCGTCTCGAGGTCATCGACCAGCAGCAGTCGCGGGACCGGGGTGACTCCGTCGGTTGCCAATCGCATGCCCGGATGGTTCCACACCAGCGGCAGGCACGGGGGCGGGTCGTCGCACCATGAAGACGTCGATCGCGTCCTGAACCTCCACGGTGAACCCATGGCGCTCGTACAACCGCCGCGCGGCGCTGCCCCGTAGGACATTCAGGCGGACGGGCACGCCGTCCGCATCGGCCCGGTTCAGCACCGATCGCAGCACAGCCGATCCGAGCCCCCGGCCCTGGAGTCCCGGGGCGAGATAGAAGTGCTCGAGCCACAGCCCGTCCTCAGCCGGGCGCACGGTGACGCAGCCCGCGAAGGTGCCGTCGGCCACGATGACCGACGTGTGCTGCGGGGAGAAGGAATCCCGCAACCGCTGCCGGACCCGATGCTCGTCGAACCGCCCCAACCGCTCCAGGTCCGGCCGCATCACGACCGTCCGCAGCTCCGCGACCACCTCGACATCCGCCGCCTCTGCGGAACGCAGCACCCATTCCACGCCCCCGTGCTCCCCCCGGCCGTCCGCCTCCGCAGTCATATCCATGGTCGGAGTATCCCAACGGCCTCTGTGGCCGGGCACGCGGCAGGCTCCACAGAGCGCAGGCAGGCCTGGCCTGCGGACCTCTGGCATGGGTGTGCGTGCCGGCGGGTGCCGTGGGTGGTGCCTGGGTGGGCAACGAGCTGGGAACCCTCGCCGATGAGCAATTGGACGAATGGGGATTCTGGGATTGGACGGACGGCCTGACCAAGCACGACTGACCAAGACCTTCCCGATCAAGCCCTTCCCGATCAACAAAAACTGATCAATAAGAACTGATCAGGAAGAACCGATCGCGAAATGATCCCGCCGCCGTGGCCACCGCATTCCCGCCGTGGCCACGGCGGCCCCCGCCGTAGAACTCTCCGCACAAGCGGAATGTAGGATCCCCCCGATGCACGAAAGAAGGAACGACATGTTCGACTCCATGGCCTCCGGCAGCGACCTCGGTCGGTTCCAGGCGGCTTCGGGCGCCCGTCCCGGCTCTCCGGCGGGTCTCATGCCGCGCTGCGCCGCAACTGCCATCGACCTGGTCATCGCTGTCGCGGTCATTCTCGTTCCGCTGGTCGGCCTCGACCGGATTCTCACGGCCGCCGGTGTCGCCGACGGTGACGCCGGCGTGATCTGGCGCACCACCGCCGCACTCTGGGTCGCGGCCTTCTTCCTGCTCTACTCCCCGCTGAGCGTGTCGCGCTGGGGCGCGACTCCGGGCAAGCGGGCCCTGCGCCTCGAAGTGGTGCACTTCGAGACCGGCGAGCGCATCGGCTACGGCTCGGCCGTCGCCCGGCACCTCATGAACCTCGTGGTGACCGGCATCCCGGTGCTGTGCGTCGCCAACGTCTCGTCGATCAACCTCAGCAAGGACCGCCGTGGCATGCACGACAAGGCTTCGGGCAGCGCGGTGATCCGCCGCCGGTGACGGCGCGGTCGGGGGCCGGCTCAAGGGTTCGGGCCCGTCGAGCCGGCCGGCCTCAGGGGCGGTCCGGGGCGGGCTTGCCCGGGGGCCGGGGGGTCGGGTGGGTGGAGCGGTCGCCGTCGGCGCCGTCGCCCGGGCCGCGGCCCGGGTGGCCGTCGCGTCCCGGCTCCGGGCGTTCGCCGCAGTAGCCGGGTACCCCCTGCTCGCCTCCGGCGGCGGTCACCAGCCGCTGCCAGGCCGCCGACTCCGCCGCCTTGCCGCGGCCCTTGACCTTCTCGTACGCGCTGCAGAGCGCCTCGTGGTCCTGGGCGGTGGCGGGCTTCGCGGGACGCGGGGCGGGCCGGGTCTCCCGGTCGACCGAGGGCGTGGCCGGTACCGGTGAGCCGGCCGGCTTCGGCGGCGGCAGCGGTACGGAGGTGCTGCGGCGCGGCTTCGGCTCGGGCGCCGGGGTCTCGCGGAAGGGTGTGGGCAGTGCCCCCGCGGCGATGGCCACCCCGCCCAGGGTCACGCTGGCGAGCAGCGAGGCCAGGGCCGTCCTCAGGGAACGTCCCAGCCGCCGCTCGGCGGCCGGGCGCCAGTCGTCCCGGCGCCGGGTACGGGCGGATGCGTGCAGCCCCTCGTCCCGCGCGACCCGGAAGGCGGCGACCGCGCGCGCGGCGCCGTCGTGGGCGGCGGCGCCGGCACCCTCCTGGCCCGGCGCGGGCCGGTCGCAGGCCTGCGGGGCGGCGCGCAGGGCGGCGCGCAGTGCGTCCTCGATGCCGGCCCCCTGCCGGTTGGCCTGCCGGTCGTCCCACTGGCCGTCCGTCATCCCGTTGCCTCCCTTCATGCCCTCAGCTCCTTCGCCAGTCGCTTCAGTCCGCGGTGCGCGGCGGAACGTACCGCACCGGGGCGCTTGCCGAGTACCCGGGCCGCCGTCGGGCCGTCGAGGCCGACGACCACCCGCAGCAGTACGGCCTCCGCCTGGTCCTGCGGCAGGCCCGAGATCAGAGCTAGTGCCTGGGCCGTCGAGAGCGCCTCCAGGACCTGCCCGGCCGTGTCCTTGGCGGCGGGCAGTTCCAGAACGTCTTGTTCGATCAGGGCCGGGCTGGGCCGGGACCTCACCCGTCGCAGGTGGTCGAGCGCGCGGTGCCGGGCGATCGTCGCGGTCCAGCCGCGGAAGCCTGCCCCGTCGCCCCGGAACCGGCCGAGGTCGCGGGCGATCTCCAGCCAGGCCTCGGAAGCCACGTCCTCGGCGTCCTCGCCGACGAGCCCCCGCAGGTATCCCAGCAGCCCCGGGTTCACGGTTCGGTACGCGAGCGCGAACGCCGTCTCGTCACCGCCCTGGGCCCGTTCCACGGCCCGGGCGAGCGCCACGTCGTGTGCGGCGGTGGGCTCGGCGCCCGTCCCCTTGCCCACACGATCCTCTTCGTTGCCGTACACACAGAAACACCGGTTCCCGTCGTGGAACCGGACGGCAATCATCCTCTCAGATCAGCGCACCCCGGCCGCCACCCCCGCCGGCTGCGGGCGGGCGCGACGCGAGCGGCGCCCGTGCAGCGTGAGGTAAAAGGTCTGGAGGGATTCCTGCGGGCCGATCTCGAACCGGTTCACGGTCCGGCCGAGCGGGTTCCACACCCGCCCGTCGGGCATCCGTACGCCCACGGGGTGCGCGAAGCCGGAGTACAGCCGGTGCTCGGGGGAGAGGTCCACCCAGACCGCGCCCGCCTCGCGGACCAGCACCTCGCCGACGTACGCGCCGAGCCCGAGCAGGGCGCCGGACACCCGCTCCCGCTCGGTGCCGCCCTTGCGCAGGCCGTCGATCAGCCGGTCGACGATCCGCAGGCTGGCCGCGGTGTAGTCCAGCGGCAGGCGGGCCCTGGCGGTGGCCCGCTCGACGAACGCGGACGCGTGCCCGCCCATGTCGGAAGCGCTCAGCTCCTGGGCGGTCCGCCGGCCCGGCATCCTGCTCGCGGTGTCGCTCATGTGCTCCCCAGCCGTTGGCTACGAGAACCGGTGCGGCTCTCCGGGTGGTCAAGCGGATCCGACGGCCGGATCATCACGGGCTCACGGTGTGACCTGCATCACGGTGCAGTCGCTCCTTGTGGAGCATGTGGGCACGGGGGCGGCGTTCCCGGCCGGTCGGGAAGACCCGGCCCGCGCGGTGGCGCTCGACGAGCCGGACGGTGGGCCGGAACACCGAGCTCCAAGTGGTGTCACGCAGCCGCAGGCCGGTCGGCAGGCGCGGGGCCGGGGCTTCGCGTGGTGTGCAGCAGGGATGCCCAGCCGACGGTGTCCGTGAAGTCGCGGCCGCCGGCCGGGACGACGTCCGCGACGACACGGTCGGGGCGCAGCAGCGCCGCGTCCGCCCGTCCCCCGCGCAACCAGTCGGCGAGGCCGCCGTCGTCGCGGGAGCCGGATACCGGGACGATGCGGGCGCCGAGCCCGTGGGCGAGCGCCTGTAGCGACGGTGAGAGGGGAGCGACGGTCAGGACGGCGAAGTCGTCGCCGAGCACGTCGTCGAGGCGAGCGCGCCGCCCCTCGGCGGTCACCCACGGCTGCGGGCAGAGCCGTCCTACGAGACCGCGGCCGTGCCGGCGGGCACGACGGCGTACGAGCGGACCCGCGGCCAGGGCCGGACTGAGTTCGCGCCCTGCCGCCCGAGTGATGCCGGGGATGCGGCAGGCCGCGCCCAGGACGCTGCGCCGGACGGCGGCGGCGCCGTCCTGGCCGCCGGTCATGGCCCAGCCCATCGCGACCGCCAGGCGGACCACATGCCGGACATGCGGCTTGCGTTCGCTCTCATAGGTCCCCAACAGCCGCTCGTCCGCGCCCTGCCGGAGGACACGGGCCAGCTTCCACGTGAGGTTGTAGGCGTCGCGCAGGCCGGAACACAGTCCCTGCCCGATGAACGGCGGGGTGAGGTGCGCGGCATCGCCGAGGAGGAACACCCGGCCGCGGTGCCACCGGTCGGCGACGCGTGCTCGGAACGTGTACTGCGCCTGTCGTACCACGTCGAAGTCGGCGCCGTCGGCGAGGTCCACCCACGGAGCGATCAGCTCGCGGAGCCGCTCGCGGTCCGGTTCCGACGCGTCCCGCAGCCGGAACTCCCACCGGTAGCGGTCCTCGCCGATGCGCATGAAGGTCGCCGGCCGGTTCGGGTCGCAGACCTGATCGACGCCCTCCCAGCTACGGACCGGGAGGCTGGTGCGCACGTCGACGACGGTCCAGCGTTCCTCGAAGCGCAGGTCCTCCCATACGGTGCCGATGGCGTCGCGGGTCACGCTGTTGGCGCCGTCGCAGCCGAGGACCGCGTCCGCCCGCAGGAGGTGTTCGCCCTCCTCGTCCCGGTACGTCACACGGACCGGTCCGTCGGCGTCCTCCTCGACGCCGACGACCTCCACCCCGCTGCGCAGCTCGCACTCCGGGCGCCGGGCCAGGGCGTCCCGCAGCAGTCGTTCCAACTCGGGCTGGTCGAACATGCTGGTCTGCGGGAAGCCGTGCGGTCCCTGTGCGGTCCGCGGGAACTCGGCCATCACCCGGTGCCGTGCGTCCAGCAGCCGCAGCCCGCGCGCGGGGCGCGCGATCGCGGCGAACTCCTCCTGGACCCCTGCGGCCTGGAGTATCCGGCGCACCTCGTCGTCGGTGGCGACGGCGCGGGGCAGCGGGTAGACGCCGTGATGGCGTTCGAGGACGACGCTGCTCACTCCTCGCCGGGCTAGCAGGAGCGCGGCGGTCACGCCCACGGGCCCGGCTCCGACGATCACCACGGGTACGCGTCCCGGCCCGGGCGGGGTGTCCCGTGGTCCGGCCACCTGGTCGACGGTCATGTGCGGCTCACTTCGGGTCTCACTTCGGGTGTCGTTTCGGCTGTCGTTTCGTATCGGTTCGCGCCGGTCAGTTCGCGTCGGCCACGGGGGTGCGCTGCTCGCCGAGGTCGATGCGCCCGTCCGGGGTGGCGATCGTCGCGGTCACCACATCGCCTTGCCGCAGGTAGCGCGGATTCTTCGCCTGGCTCTTGAAGAACGCCTTCCACTTCACGGCGGGCGGCAGGAGCGCGCCGATCTTCTCGACCGCCTTGGAGGGCGCCTTGAGGGCCGTACCGCCGGGGGTGCCGGTCAGCAGCAGGTCACCGGGGTCGAGGGTCTGGAACCGGGCCAGCACGGTCAGCGCCTGCGCCGGGCGGACGATCATGTCGGCGAGGGTGCGGTCCTGGCGCGGGTCCCCGTTGACGCTCAACTTCAGTCGCAGGTCGGAGAGGTGGGCGAAGTCATCCGGCTCCAGCAGGGCCAGGTGGGGACCGGTGGGGGTGAAGGTCGGGTACGACTTGCTCTCGTAGAACTGGGTCTTCGTCAGTTGGACTTCGCGGGCGCTCACGTCGTTGGTGATCACGAGCCCGGCGACGTAGGCGGGTAGGTCACGTTCCTCGACGACCGTGCCCACCGGGAGGGGTGCGCCCATGACCAGGCCGAGTTCGATCTCGTAGTCGAGGAACTTCACGTGCGCGGGCCGCACGATGCTGTCGCCGGGGCCGCTCACCGAGCCGGACGCCTTGCGGAAGAAGGTGGCCGGGATATCGCCGGTGAAGCCCGAATCGCGTGCGTGGCTGCGGTAGTTGACCATCTGTGCCACCACGCGGCAGGGGGTGGTGACCGGGGAGAGTGTCACCAGGCCGGCGACGGGGATGCCCGCTTCGTCGGAGACGGCGGCCTCTCCGACAGCGGCGCGGTCGGCCAGCAGCTCGGCGGTGGTGACGGCTTTGGTCGCGATACGGACGGCGCGCGCGCCGCGCACCACCCACCAGCCGTCGGCGGTACGCAGGACGTTGGTGCTCATGTCATTGCCTTCATCGGGGTTTTGGGGGCGGAGGGCGGGGGGCGTCAGGAGTTCGCGGCCTTGAGCAGGCCCAGCAGGCGGGCCTGGTCCATCTCGTTGTCGCCGCGCAGGGCCTGGATGACGTCGCGGACCCTTTGCGGGGAGGGGCCGGTGCCGAGGAAGTCGCGGGTGGCCGGCGGCCCCCACTGGGCGAGGCCGCTCGTGGACATGGGCGCCCAGCCGGGTCGGAGGTCGCAGGAGAAGAGATCGCCGTCGGCGAAGTGCTCCAGCATGAAGTGGTCGGGGTCGCGCCAGTAGTCGAAGAGCTGGCTGCCCTGGACATGCCGTCCGATGCCCCAACTGCGCTTGTAGCCGCGCTCCGCCAGGTACTCGCCGCCGGCGGCGATCGAGTCCAGGTCGGCGACCTGGTAGGCGGAGTGGACGTAACCGTTGCCCGGCCCCAGGTGCATGGCCAGCGTGTGATGGTCGACCGCCACACTGCCCTGGTCGCAGCGGATGAACGCCATCGTCGGACCGCGGTCGCGCTGCCCGTCCAGGAACAGGAAGTCGGACACGATCATTCCGAGCGTGTCGAGGTACCAGTCCAGGGCGCGGGCGAACACCCTCGTCTCCAGCACCACGTGCCCCAGGCGCTGGATCCTCGACGGTTCGCGCGGCGGGCGCTGGGTGGCATTCGTACGACGGTGATCGGTACCGAAGTTGAGGAGCAGCGGCTGCTGCTCGGGCAGTGCCGGCAGCTCCTCACCGCAGTGCACCACGCGCACGGGCAAGCCGGACGGGTCCAGCAGGGTCACGACCTCGCCGCCGCCCGGGACGTCCGCGTCCCGCATGTCCGTCCCCGTCACCCGCGCGAGCCGGTCCAGGTCGGACCGCTCGGCGGCACGGAACGCCGGACCGATGAAGCGGGAGCTGTGACCACGCCGGATCACCACGCAGGGCGAGCCCGCGAAGGTACCGCGCAGCCACAGCTCCCGCTCGGTACGGGCGGCGATCCCGAACCCGAAGTCACGGGCGAAGACCTCCGCCCGGTCCAAGTCCGGCTTCTCGAACTCCAGCCAGGCCAGGTCGGCCGCCTTGATCACCGGATTGCGGGACCGCCCGGCATGCTCACCCCGCAGAGGGCCCCGTTCGCTGTGGAGGTCCTGGTGGGCCGTCCTGGCGTCCGTGACGCCGACTGCGTTGACGCGAGTTCCGGACATGGTGTCCTCCCAGCAGCAGTGCTCATTGAGGAAATCATCAACTCTGAGGAATCGCTCGTCAAGCCTCCGCGTGGAGGCAAGTGATGGATTCATCAAAACTGTGGTGTTGAGCACCTCATTGCTAGACTCCCCGTATGCCGACGTCAGCCCCGCCCCACAACCGCTTCGAACGGCGCCGCGCCGAGACCCGCCAGGCCCTCGTCCGTGCCGCCCGGCAGATTCTGGCCGAGACCGGGGACACCAGCGCGAGCATCCAGACGATCGCGGAGCGCGCGGACGTGGGCTTCGGCTCCTTCTACAACCACTTCGAGTCGAAGACGGAGCTGTTCGACGCCGCGGTGCGGGACGCCCTCGAAGAATTCGGCCGGACCTTCGACGAGCACCTGGGGGGCATCGAGGACCCGGCTGAACTCGTCGCGGCGGGCTTCCGCCTCAGTGCGCGCCTGGCTGACTCCCGACCCGAACTGATGAAGGTCCTGCGCCACCGAGGACTCGGCCACGTCCACTCCGACTCGGGTCTTGCCCCGCGCGCCCGGCGTGACATCGAGGTCGGCGTCGCCTCCGGTCGCTTCACCGTCACCGACCCGACCGTGGCGCTGACCGCCCTGGGCGGCTCCTTGCTGGCGCTGGTGGAGCTGCGGTTCGCCCGCCCGGAACTCGACGGCGACGAGGCGGCGTCGAACCTGGCCGAGATGCTGCTGCGCATGCTGGGCATCCCCCCGGCGGACGCGCGCGAAGTCGCCCGGCGCCCCCTGCCCGCCCTCGGCTGAGGCACCCGATCCGTCAACGGGCGGCACGGCAGCACCCCGTGCGCCCGCTTCGAGAGCTGCTGGCTCCAGCCAGTCGCGCTTCTTGAAGGGTCGCAGTCGAGTTCCCGGCAGTAGGCGAGCATCTGGGCGGCGAAGGGTTCGTTGCCGACGCGGACGTCGTGCCCGATGACGACGGACTTGGCGAAGGCGCGGGAGTGGCTGAAGTCCTGGACCGACGTGTCCGGGGTCCGTGACCGCGGTGCTGGTCCGCCCCCGCCCGGATGTGGTGGCGGAGGTCAGTGCTGACCGGGAAGTGGACCGGGGCGGGGTTTGTTCAAGAGAACGGGCCCGCCGGAGTGCTGTGTCTCAGCTTCCGTTGGGCCGCAGTCGGCCGTGTCTGACCAGGTCCACGGCCTCTTCGACGTCGGGGGTCATCCAACGGTCCTGGCCCAGGGCCGGGATGTGGTCTCGGAACCGCTGGTGGAGTTCGGCGGTCCGCTTCGCCGGCGTCAACTCGCCCATTTTGGGCTTGGCCAGGTCGACGCCCTGGGCTGCCAGCAGGAATTGGACGGCCAGGACGGTCTCGGCCCGGTCGAGATTGTCGTCCAGGTTGCGGACCGAGGCCATGGCCATGGTGTTGTGGTCCTCCTGGCCGAGCTTCTCCGGCCGCGACAGCACCCCGGCCGGCATCGCCCGCGCCTGCATCTCCGGGATCAAAGCCGCACCGACCGTCTGGACCTGCACCATGCCCGAGTTCAGCCCTACCGGCTCGGCGGCCAGGTTGTCGGGCAGCCCGTAGCTCCACTTCGAGGAGATCAACCGTCCCGACAACTCGTGGCTGAGCACCGCCACATCCGTGATCTGCGCGTTCAGAGTGTCCAGCGCATGACCGATCTGCGCCCCGTCCCAGTTCCCACCCATCACAAACTCATACGATGAACCGGCCTTGAACAGCAGCGGGTTGGACGTCGAGGCATTCGCCTCCCGGCCGATGATCGTCCTGGCCTCTTCCAAAGTCTGGCGGACCGTGCCGACGATGTGCGGGGCGGCGCGCACCGAAACCGCGTCCTGCACGCGAGGTGACTTTTCCCCAAAGCGCCGGCGTCCCTTCTCCGTCATCCACTCGCTGTCCTCGGTCAGCTCCCGAAGGAAGGCTGCTTCGTCTTCTTCGGCCGGCACACCGCGCTCGGCATGCGTACGCGCGTCCAGCGAACTGGCCTCAGCTCGGGTTGCCTCGAGGAACAGACCGAACGCACCGTCGAACTGGTCCAGGAACCTCTCCGCCCGGACCACCGAAGCCGCGTAGCGTGCTGTCAGCACTCCGCTCCCACTGATCAGCGGCAACGCCTCACCCGCCTCCAGGGCGAACGTGCTTGGCAGGCCTGCCTGCTCCAGCACCTGCCCGGCCGGGCGCGCGGGACCCCCGCGCAGCCGGGCCATCGCGCCATCCCCGGTCAGGACCATCCCGGCGGCCGCCATGGGCTGCAGATCACCGGTTCCCAGCGACCCGACCGAGGGCATCACCGGGGTCACCCCGGCGTTCACCAGGGCCAGCATCCGCCGCACCATCTCCGGCCGCACGCCCATGTGACCGCGAGCCATGGCGTTCGCCCGCAACACCAAAGCCAACCGGGCTACCCCGGCCGAAACTTCCTCACCCACCCCTGCCGCGTGCGAGCGCAGAATCCTGCGCTGGAAATCCCGCTGCTGCGCCGTTGTCAGCGGATGGTCTTTCAGCGGGCCCAGGGCCTGATTCCACCCATACACGCGCTGCCCGCTCTTCAGCGCGGCCAGCGCCCCGGCACGCGCCTGGTCCATCCTCGTGGCAGCCGACGAAGCGAGCCGCAGGGGCCCAGCCGAACCCGCCAGCACCGCGTTCATCTGGCCCAGCGTCAGGTGCCCGCCATCGAGAACAACACCGGCTCCCTTGACGGGTGCGGTGATCCCGGCCGGCGCCTGGGCCCGGGCGGGCACCGGCCCGGCCGAACCCGTCAGCACCACGGCCGTAGCAGTGACAACAGAGCCGCACAACACCCCCCACCGCCACCTGGAGCGCTTGCCTGCTGCCGGTACCCCAGCGGGTCCGGACTGCTCAGCGACGACATCGGGTCTGCGGCCGCGGCCAAGGAGAAAGAAGGTCACAGCCCTACCCTCGGCACAACACCCGTGCCTCTCCAGAAAGTCCTACCGGCAAACAGGCGCCGGGTCGCATAGCCCGCTGGGCAGGTTCGCAGCCGTGACGGCGACAGTCGCGGGCGTGACATGAGACCGGCACGGCGGCTGGATGAATAGATCCCCCACGAACTTGTCTGCCCAGCCACTGACCGGCGTCGGACAGCAAATTCGCTACCCCGCGGGGCTGGGTACAAACTCCAGTTCGGCGAAGACCTCCTCCTCGTCCCGTCCAGTGGCCAGCATTTCGAAGGACTCCAGGGCCAGCGCGTTCTCGCCCTCCCCACGGCTCATGGCCAGAGGCTACAGCGATGCTCGAACGCGGCAGAGCGGCGTGGTGACGTGAGTGAGCGGCCACGCTTGCCCTGCCGTGGGGACCGCGTCGAATCGGCGAGTTCGGCGGTGATCACTCGCGTCCGATCGAGGGTTTGTCCACCAAGCTCCGCACTGAATCCGCCCGCGCCACCGCCCTCCTGCGCGCCCTGCTCGTCCTGACCAACGTCGAAGTCAACCGCTGACGACACGCTGACGAACGATCAAGAACCCAGACTCCCGCCCAAGAAAATCAAACCGGCACCGACAGTGAAGCCGACGCCGTCCGCCGCTCCCGCCGATATGCCCCAGGCGGGGCGCCGAAGTGCCGCTTGAATGCCTTCGCGAACGCGAATTCCGAGGTGTAGCCGGTGTTCTCGGCCACGGCGCTCAGCGAGGCGACCGTCTCGCGCAGCATCCGCGCCGCGATGGCCATCCGCCACGTCGTCAGGTAGCTGAGCGGCGGCTCGCCGACCACCGTGGTGAACCGCCGGGCGAACGCGGCGCGCGACAGCCCGGCCCGGCTCCCCAGCGATTCGACGGTCCACGGATGCGCCGGGTCGTCATGGATCGCTTTCAGCGCCGGGGCGATCAACGGGTCGTTCAGTGCCGAGGCCCAGCCCTGCGTCTGCTCCCTGGGCAACTGGGCGTACCAGGACCGCAGAATATAGAGAAGCAGCAGATCGACGAGCGTCGTGACCACTGAGTCCGAACCCGGCTGAGGCTGGTGGATCTCGGCGCAGAGCTGGTCGACCGCCGAGCGCAGCGCCGGATGGCGACCGGGGCTGGCCGGGAGGTGGATGACCTCCGGGAGGTCGCCGAGCAGCGGATGCGGCCGGTCGATGTCGAGGTGGTAGGCCCCGCATACCAGCACGCTGCGAGCGCCGTCGCCCTCGACGGTGAAACACCCGATCGGCGAGGAGGTGTCGACGCGGTCGGGTTCGAAGGCGACCAGCTCGCTGGTGACCGCGTCACAGATCGCGTGATCGGTGCCGCGCCGCAGGAACACGACGTCGCCGGGGCCCAGGGCGATCGGATCGCCGCCGACCGGCAGGAGAAAGCAGTGTCCTTCGACGACGACGTGAAATCCGGCTCCCGCGATGGGCTGGAAGCGCACACCCCACGGCGCCTGCGCGTCGGTACGGACAACAGACGGACGCCCGGTGCGCAGGGCCGCGAGCGTATCGCTGAGTATGTCCACGCACTCACCATAGCGTGCTGAGATCGAGACGATCAGACAAAGAATCGAGACTTCAGGCCATTCGTTGTCTCGGTTGTGACACGTAGCGTCCTCGCCATGAACAACACAGCAGACACCCAGCGTGTCGTCGTCATAGGCGGTACCTCCGGCATCGGATTCGCCGTTGCGCAGGCCGCCGCGACTCAGGGCTCGAACGTGGTCGTCGCCTCCAGCAGCCAGGGCCGGGTCGACCTGGCGGTGAAGAAGCTCGGTGGCCCGGCCGAAGGCATCTTGCTGGACGTCGCCGACGAGGCCGCGCTCGCCGCCTTCTTCGACCGGATCGGCGAGCTCGACCACCTCGTCTACACGGCGGGCGAGTCCCTGCTGCTGAAGCCGCTGGCCGACCTCACCGCCGAGGAGTCCCGAGCGTTCTTCGAGCGCCGCTTCTGGGGTGCCCTGCTCGCCGCGAAGTACGCGACGCCGAAGCTCCGTCCCGGCGGCTCGATCACCTTCACCTCCGGCGCCTTCGCCACCCGGCCCGCCCCCGGAGCCTCGCTCGGCGCAAGCATCACAGCAGCCGTCGAGGGTCTGACACGAGCCCTAGCCCTGGAACTCGCCCCACTGCGGGTCAACGCGGTCCGCCTCGGCGCGATTCGCACCGAGCTTTGGGACAGCACCGTGCCCGAGCCGGAGGCCTTCCTCCAAGCGCAAGGCAGCGGCCTTCCCGTGCAGCGCGTCGGCAGCCCCGAGGAGGCTGCGGCGGCTTACCTCTACCTCCTGAGCAACGGCTACGCGTCCGGCACGGTGCTCACCCTCGACGGCGGAGCCGCACTGGCCTGACATCGGCTGCTGTCGGACCGACAAGCCCGGTCCGACAGCCTCGGGCGCCACCCCCGGCATGTTCTGCCGGAGAATAGGAGCCACACGGACAGGGACAGACCGGAATCCGCAAAGACCCCCTGCCAAACGATCTACACGCCAGACTGCCGCCCACCATCAGCACGAGTACGCCAGCAGCCCGTCACGCCAGCCCCGCTGACCAGCACGTTCGAAGATGGCGAAGCTTCAGTGATTCCGGCCGGTCGTGCAGGTGACGACGCTGGGTTCAGCGGCAGAGCTGCATGATGGTGTCGTCGAAGTCGGGGAACTCCTGGGCCGCCAGCTCGATCACGGCTGCCGCCGACCGGCGCTGGTTCGGTGCGAACCCTTCGGCAATGGATGCCAACTCCGGATTGGGGTGCGCCTTCCAGTCCGGCTCGTACGAGGTGGCGGCTTCCCAGGGGCCGAAGCCGTCGGCCAGGAGCCACAGGAAGTCGCCCAGGTCGCGGGCGACGACACCGGTCTCTCCCTCGGACCCGAGGAAGACGACGGGCTGCTCGGCCAGCAGCCGGCCGGGGCGGATGAGCCAGAATGCCGCGTACCCGCCCGTGCCGTCCTGTCCGAACACGCGGAAGTCATTGCCGTCCAGTTCACTGTTCCCGGTCCATGCCTGGAACCAGTCAGTGGTCTCGGCAGCGGACAGGAAGGCCGGGAAGGGTTCGAAGTCGACCCCGGTCTTCCCGTCGGCATAGTCGAATCGAACGGCCATCGCAGTGGCGAGCGCGGCGGGGAACTGGCGGCCATCGGTGGGCTTCACGGAGACAGGCTAGACAGGAGGTCGGACATCGACGCTCTACGGGCCGGGTTGTTGGACGACTCCGGTTTGTAGACGTCAGGGGAGACAGAACAGACCTGGCCGCGACAACGGGTGGCACAGCAGATGCTGTGCCACCCGCTTTCGTTATCCTCCGCAACCGCGTGCGGTCGAAGGTGGTGGGCGGTGCAGGAGGGGCAGTCCCAAGGTGCGGGGGAGTACCCGGCACGGGCGGGCTGCGGATTCTCCCCAGATTCTCCCCAGGGGCCCTGCGGGCCACTTTTAGTCGTTCGCGAGAGCTAAGTTGATCAACGGTTCCGATGTACGGTCTAGAGCCAGTCGCGCTTCTTGAAGATGACGTACAGGCTGACGCAGACCACCGCCATCAGCAGGATCGCGAAGGGGTAGCCGGCCGCCCACTTCAGTTCCGGCATGGTCTCGAAGTTCATGCCGTAGATGGTTCCCACCAATGTGGGTGCAAAGAGGATGGCGGCCCAGGAGGAGATCTTCTTGATCTCTTCGTTCTGTTCGAAGCCGGCTTCTGCCAGGGCGCGCATTTCTGCGTTCTGTTGTTGGGAGACCAGGGTGGCGTTGACCGTGAGGATGTCGGTCAGAGCCTGGCGGAAGCCGTCCACGCGTTCGCTGGTGTGGGTGACGTGGTCCGCCACGTCGCGCAGGTAGCGCTGGAGTTCCTCGTCCGTGCCGTACTTGGCGAAGCCGGCCATCAGGCCGTGGAGCATGCCCACCAGGGGGCGGGTGGCGCGTTGGAACTCGACCATTTCGCGGGAGAGTTCGTAGATGCGGCGGGAGACCTCCGGGTCGCCGCGGAACACCTCGGTCTCGATTTCGTCCATGTCGTTCTGGACGCCCGCCACGACCGGTGCGTAGCCGTCGACCACCGCGTCGAGGATGGCGTAGAGGACCGCCTCCGGGCCGAGGGAGAGGAGTTCGGGGGAATCCTCCATGCGGCGACGGACCGCGGAGAGGTCCGGGGCCGCGCCGTGGCGGACCGTGATCAGGAAGTCCGGGCCGACGAAGACGTGGAGTTCGCCGAAGTCGACCTCCTCCGGGGCGTCCAGGTAGCGGGCCGCGCGCAGGACCACGAAGAGGGTGTCGCCGTAGCGTTCCAGCTTGGGGCGCTGGTGGGCTTCCAGGGCGTCTTCGATGGACAGCGGGTGGAGGTTGAACTCGGCGGCGAGGGAGTGGAGTTCGGGCTCAGTGGGGCGGTGCAGGCCGATCCAGGCCATGCCGTCGGGCTCCTCGCGCAGCTGCCGGAAGGTTTCCGCGAGGGTGGTGGGGGAGGCGACCCGGCGGCCGTCCCGGTAGACGGCGGAGTCGATCACGCTGCGGTGGTTCGCGGGCGCGGGTTCGGCGGGGGTCGTCGTCGGGTCGGTGGGGGGCGAGGCCGGGGGAGTGGTCGGCGGGGTGGCCGGGCGGCGCCAGCCGGCCCGCTTGGCGGCGGGCGAAGGGCGGTGGTCGCGGCGGTCCGGCATCGCGGGCAGCTCCCCAGGGGTGTGGGTGGACGGCGGAGATGTGGATGTGGCCTTGTGGGGCAAGCAGCAGGATATCGGCTGAATCGGAAGGGAGGATGAGGACAGAAGTCGTCCGCAATGCGGGTTAGCGTGCTGGTATGGCTTCCAGGACGAACCCCGTACTCGGTCCCCGCGCGCTGAACCGTGCCACGCTCGCCCGCCAGCTGCTCCTCACCCGCACCGAGATGTCCGCCCGTGACGCGGTCGCGCACCTCCTCGGGCTCCAGGCGCAGAACGTGAAACCCCCGTACTACCAGCTGCACGCCCGCCTCGCCGGCTTCCGGCCCGAGGAGCTGTCCGGGCTGATGGAGTCCCGCGAGGTGGTGCGCATGGTCACCATGCGGTCCACCATCCACACCCACACCGCCGAGGATGCGCTGACCCTGCGGCCGCTGGTCCAGCCCGCCCGGGACCGCGAGGTCGGCTATTTCCGCAAGGGTCTGGTGGGAGTGGACCTGGAGCGGCTCACCGTGCTGGCGCGCGAGCTGGTCGAGGCCGCGCCCCGCACCATGGGGGAGATCCGCGACGCGCTGCTGAAGGAGTGGCCCGACGCCGATCCGCTCGCGCTCTCCGTCGCCGCCCGCTGCCGGCTTCCGCTGGTCCAGGTCACCCCCCGCGGACTGTGGGGGCGCAGCGGCCAGGTCCGGCTGGCGCACCTGGAGCAGTGGGTGGGTGAGACCGCCCGGGAGGCCGTACCGGGGTCCGCGGGTGGGCGCGTACGGGAGACCGCCGCCCGGGAGGCCGGACCGGAGTCCGTGGGTGAGTCCGTACGGGAAGCCGCGCCGGAGACCGCCCTGGCGCCCGTACGGGAGGCCGCCCGGGCGGGGTCCATCGAGGAGGCCGTGCGGCGGTATCTGGGCGCCTTCGGGCCCGCCTCCGTCAAGGACATGCAGACCTGGGCCGGGCTCACCCGACTGCGTGAAGTCTTCGAGCGGCTGCGCCCCGAACTGGTCACCTTCCGGGACGAGGCGGGGGTCGAGCTGTTCGACCTGCCCGACGCGCCGCGTCCCGATGCCGACACCTCGGCCCCGCCCCGCTTCCTGCCCGAGTTCGACAACCTGCTGCTCTCCCACGCCGACCGCACCCGCGTGGTCCCGGCCGACCTCAAGGGCCGTACCTGGAAAGGGAATCAGGCCTACTGCACGCTGCTCGTCGACGGCTTCCTCGCCGGAGTGTGGCGGCTGGACGAGGACCGCGACCGGGCCGAGCTCACCGTCGAGCTCTTCGGGGCGGAGCGGGGGCCCGGGAGGCGGCTGCGCGAGGAGATCGCCGCGGAGGGGGAGAGGCTGCTCGCCGGGATGACGGGAGCCGCCCGGACTTCGGTGCGGTTCGGGTCAATCAGCGGCTGACGTGCCACTGGTGGCCCGGACCGGGCGCGCGGCACGATCGGGTTCGAGTGGAGTCGAGTCGAGTTGAGTGGAGTCGATTCGATTCGATTCGACTCGGGTGCAGTGGTCGTCCCGATACAGGAGAGTGCCATGCGGATTCCCATGACCGTCGCCGATTTCCTCGACCGGGCGGAGCTGGGCTTCTCCTCCGCCACCGGCGTCGTCGACGAGCCCGATCAGCCCGGACCTCCGGTGCCCGTGTCGACGTACGGGCGGCTCGGCGAGCGGGTGCGGGCCTGGCAGGCCGGATTCGATGCGCTCGGCGTCGGCGAGGGCGAGCGGGTGGCGGTGGTCAGCCACAACTCGGCGAGGCTGCTGGAGCTGCTGTTCGCCGTGCCGATGAGCGGCCGGATCTGCGTACCGGTCAACTTCCGGCTCAAGCCCGAGGAAGTCGAGTACGTGGTGCGGCAGAGCGGGGCCTCGGTCCTGCTGGTCGACCCCGAACTGGACGGCGCGCTCGCCGGTGTCACGGCGCGCCACCGGTTCGTCCTCGGTGAGCGGACCGAGGCCGAGCTGATGCGGTTCGGGGTGGAGCCGCGCCCGTGGTCGCGCCCGGACGAGGACGCCACCGCGACGATCAACTACACCTCGGGCACCACCGCCCGGCCCAAGGGCGTGCAGCTCACCCACCGCAACATCTGGGTCAACGGGCTCACCTTCGGGCTGCACACCCGGGTGTGGGAGCGCGACGTCTACCTGCACACGCTGCCGATGTTCCACTGCAACGGCTGGGGGATGCCGTACGTGATGGCCGGACTCGGCGTCAAGCAGGTGGTGCTGCGCAAGGTCGACGGCGCCGAGATCCTGCGCCGGGTCGACGAACACGGGGTCACGCTCATGTGCGGCGCGCCCGCCGTGTGGAGTGCGGTGCTCGACGCGGCCGCGACCTGGGAGGGCGGGATTCCGGGCCGTGACCGTGTACGGATCGTCTGTGCGGGAGCGCCGCCGCCGAGCAAGCTGATCCAGCGCGTGGGCGAGGAGCTGGGCTGGGAGTTCACCCAGATCTACGGGCTGACCGAGACCTCCCCGCTGCTCACCTTCAACCGGTCCCGGCCCGCCGACGCGGACCTGCCCGCCGAGGAGAGGGCGCGCCGGCTGTCCCGCGCCGGACTGCCCGCGCTGGGGGTCAAGCTGAAGGTCTCCGGCTCGGGGGAGGTCCTGGCCCGGTCGAACGTCGTGCTCGACGGCTACTGGGAGAAGCCGGAGGAGACCTCGGCGGCGGTGCAGGACGGCTGGTTCCACACCGGCGACGGCGGCACGATCGACGAGGACGACGGCCACCTGACGATCTCCGACCGGAAGAAGGACGTGATCATCACCGGCGGCGAGAACGTGTCCTCGATCGAGGTCGAGGACACGATCTTCAGTCACCCGGCGGTCGCCGAGGTCGCCGTCATCGGCGTGCCGCACGAGAAGTGGGGCGAGACGGTCAAGGCCCTGGTGGTCCTCGCCGAGGGAGCCGCCGCGCAGGAATCCGACATCATCGCCCACTGCAAGGAGCGGATGGCCGGCTACAAGGCGCCGACCTCCGTCGAGTTCCGCGATGCCATCCCGCGCACGGCCACGGGCAAGATCCAGAAGTTCAAGCTCCGGCGGCCCTACTGGGCCGGCCTGGACCGGGAGATCAACTGATCGGCGGTCCCGGAGGACACTGGAGGGGGTTCGAGGGCGCCCGAGGCGCCGAGGCCACGCGAGGCCACGCGAGGCCACGCGAGGCCACGCGAGGGCCCCCGTAGCGCGGCCGGCCGCTCGGGCGGCGGCCGCGCCGCGGCCGCCCGTCAGGCGGGCAGGTGCGCCTCGATCGCGGCGATCACCTCGGGGGATTCCGGCTCGGTGCGCGGACGGAACCGGGCCACCACCTCGCCGTCCGGCGAGATCAGGAACTTTTCGAAGTTCCAGCGGACGTCGCCGGCCTCGCCCTCCGCGTCGGGGGTCTTCACCAGCTCCCGATAGAGCGGGTGCCGGTGCTCGCCGTTGACCTCGGACTTCTCCAGCAGCGGGAAGGTCACCCCGAAGCCGGCCGCGCAGAAGGTCTGGATGTCCTCGGCCGTGCCCGGCTCCTGCCCGCCGAACTGGTCGCACGGTACGCCGATCACCGTGAAGCCTCGCTCGGCGTACTTGAACTGCAGCCGGGCCAGCCCCGAGTACTGGGGGGTGAGGCCGCACTGCGAAGCCGTGTTCACCAGCAGGATCGCCTTCCCCTTGAACGGGGCCAGGCTGGTGGGCTCGTCGTCCAGGGTGGTCAGCGGGATGTCGTAGAGCGTGCTCAAGAGGTCACTCCTCGGCAGGAAGAAGATGGGGCGCCCGGCTGGAATGCGGGCTTCCGAGAGGCTTCCGAGACTAGGCCCCCGTCCCGACCAGCGTGTCCGCCGGGTCGTTGAGCGGCTGCGGCATGCCCGTCAGGTCCATCACGAACAGCGGTATCCCGAGTTCGTCCGCGCGGGACCGGGCGTCCTCGGTGTAGCCGGCCAGGGCGAAGTAGACGCTCTTCGCGGAGGCCGTCAGCCCGTTCAGCCAGACGCATTCCACCGCGCGCAGCCCGGCCGGGGCCGTCGTCGGGTCCACCTGGGCCACCAGGCCGGGAGCCCGCAGGTCCACCGCCGCCGACGGCAGCGGCCGGGTCGCGTCCGGCTGCCGTACGTCCCGGAAGCCGAGCCAGCGCAGGTACAGCGCGGCCGTGGCCACCGCGTCCCGCGCCGTCCGGATGGTCACCGGCCGGAACGCCGGCCGCGGCGCCGGTGCGGCGGGCGGCAGTGGTGCGGGGGCCGGCTGCGCCCCGGCCGGGGCCTCGGCCTCCTGCTCCCGTACCGCGTGGACGGGGACCAGCACCACCGTCCCGCAGGCGCCGCACCCCAGCTCCGGGTGCGGCCACTCGCTTTCCCGCCCGCAGTTCCCGCAGCGCACCAGCACCCAGCTGTCCGTCCAGGTGCGGTGCGTCAGCGGCAGCACGGGCCGGGTGAGGTCCAGCGGCGGTATCACCGGACTTCCGCAGGCGCACGGGAAGACCGGAGGGGTGTAGCCGTTCTCGCGCCGGCACGCCGGGCACCGTACCGGGACCGCTTCCGCCATCTGACCTCGAACCCCCTCTGCACCGTGCCGGCCGGAGCCGCCCCGGCCTGCCGGTTGTCGCTGTGCGTAGGTCCATGCTCCACCACGCGCCACCGTCGGGGCGAGAGTCCCGGCCATTTGTCTAACTCACGGAGCGAAACACGGCTTTTGGTGGCTTCCGGGGTCCCGTACCGCCTTGACGTGCGCGAAGGGCACCCTTTAGCTTGTTCCGTATAGCAGAACAAAACTTCCGGATGACGGAATAAGCCTGACCCGCAGGGAGACACGATGCCTCGTATGACAGCCGCCGCCGCTGCAGTGGAGATCCTCAAGCGCGAGGGTGTCGCACAAGCGTTCGGTGTCCCCGGTGCTGCGATCAACCCCTTCTACCGCGAGCTCAAGAACGTCGGCGGGATCAGCCACACGCTGGCCCGCCACGTCGAGGGCGCCTCGCACATGGCCGAGGGGTACACCCGTGCCAAGGCCGGCAACATCGGTGTCTGCATCGGTACCTCCGGCCCCGCCGGCACCGACATGATCACCGGCCTGTACTCGGCGATCGCGGACTCGATCCCGATCCTCTGCATCACCGGCCAGGCTCCGGTCTCGAAGCTCCACAAGGAGGACTTCCAGGCCGTCGACATCGCCTCGATCGCCAAGCCGGTCACCAAGGCCGCCACCACGGTCCTCGAGGCCGCGCAGGTCCCGGGCGTCTTCCAGCAGGCCTTCCACCTGATGCGCTCCGGCCGTCCCGGCCCGGTCCTCATCGACCTGCCGATCGACGTCCAGCTGACCGAGATCGAGTTCGACCCGGAGACCTACGAGCCGCTGCCGGTCTACCAGCCGAAGGCCACCCGCGCCCAGGCCGAGAAGGCCATCCGGTTCCTGCTGGAGTCCGAGCGCCCGCTGATCGTCGCCGGTGGCGGCATCATCAACGCCGACGCCTCCGACCTGCTGGTCGAGTTCGCCGAACTGACCGGCGTCCCGGTCATCTCCACCCTGATGGGCTGGGGCACCATCCCGGACGACCACGAGCTGGCCGCCGGCATGGTCGGTGTCCAGACCGCGCACCGCTACGGCAACGCGACCTTCCTGGAGTCGGACTTCGTGTTCGGCATCGGCAACCGCTGGGCCAACCGCCACACCGGTTACAACCTCGACGCCTACACCAAGGGCCGCAAGTTCGTCCACGTGGACATCGAGCCCACCCAGCTCGGCAAGATCTTCGCCCCGGACTTCGGCATCGCCTCCGACGCCAAGGCCGCGCTGGAGCTCTTCATCGAGATCGCCAAGGAGCTCAAGGCCGCGGGCAAGCTCCCGGACTTCTCCGCCTGGGCCGCCTCCGCGCAGGACCGCAAGGCCACCCTGCAGCGCCGTACGCACTTCGACAACATCCCCCTGAAGCCGCAGCGCGTCTACGAGGAGATGAACAAGGCGTTCGGCCCGGAGACCCGCTACGTCACCACCATCGGCCTCTCCCAGATCGCGGCCGCGCAGTTCCTGCACGTCTACAAGCCGCGCCACTGGATCAACTGCGGCCAGGCCGGCCCGCTCGGCTGGACCATCCCGGCCGCCATCGGTGCCGCCACCGCGGAGCCGGAGACCCCGATCGTCGCCCTCTCCGGCGACTACGACTTCCAGTTCATGATCGAGGAGCTGGCGGTCGCCGCCCAGCACAAGGTCCCCTACGTCCACGTCCTCGTGAACAACGCCTACCTGGGTCTGATCCGTCAGGCGCAGGGCGGCCTGGGCATCAACTTCGAGGTCAACCTCGAGTTCGAGAACATCAACACCCCGGAGATCGGCGTCTACGGCGTCGACCACGTCAAGGTCGCCGAGGGCCTGGGCGTCAAGGCCATCCGCGTCACCGACCCGGACAAGCTGGGCGAGGCCTTCGAGCAGGCCAAGAAGTGGGCCCAGGAGTACCAGGTCCCGGTCGTCGTCGAGGCCATCCTGGAGCGCGTCACCAACATCGCGATGAGCAAGACGGTCGACATGAGCGACGTCACCGAGTTCGAGGAGCTCGCCACCGAGCCCGGCCACGCGCCGACGGCGATCAAGGCCCTCAAGGTCTGATCGGCCCGGCAGTAGGTCCAGCAGTACGGAACGGCCCCCGTCCCTCCAGCAGGAGGAACGGGGGCCGTTCCCGTTTCCCGTCCCGTTTCCGTTCGACGTTGCGGTTCCGCGTGTCCGTACTGCCGCCTACGCGGGGCGCCGGCCGAGCTCCGCGTCCACCGCGCCCGCCAGGAGGCCCCTGGCCCGCTCCAGGCCCAGCGAGCCGCTCAGCCAGCGCTCGCTGAGCCCCTCCACGAGCGCGGTCAGCCGCTCCGCCGCGTCCAGCGGCTCGACGTGCAGGTCGGCGAGTCCCGCTTTCTGCGCGTCCCGGATCATCTCGGCGGCGTCCTCGGTCCAGCTCCGGGTGGAGTCGGCGAGCGGGCCGCGCAGGTCCGCGTCGAAGATGGCGCTGGCCCGCAGTTCGCCCCAGGCGATGCTGTTCTCGCGTACCCGCTCGATGTCCTGCAGCTCGCCGAGCAGGAGCTCCAGCAGTTCCTCGCGGGCGTCCTCGGCGTCCTCGATCGCTTCGTCGGTGTAGCCGGTGGCCCGGTCGCTGATGAAGCCGAGGGTGCGCCGGATCAGGCCCGCCCGGTCCTTGAAGTGGTAGTAGATCAGCGCGGTGGACACCCCGGCCTCGGCCGCCAGCTCCTCCACCCGGAGCCCCCTCACCCCGTTCCGGGCGATGACGCGTACGGCTGCTTCCAGGATCAACACTTGACGGTCGGCCACGCCGGCTCGCACCCTTCGTCCGATCACCCCTTGACTGACCTTTCAGTCAGGTCACAGGGTAGCGGCCGGCCGTGACCCTCAGTAGCCCACGGTGAACCGCCGCTGGACGAACCGCGGGAGCTCGGCCTCGTCGAGCAGCGCGACCGCCGCGTCCTCGGCCGAGATCCGGCTGCGCCCCTCGGCGTCCACGACCATCCGGTCGGTGTCCGTACGGAACCGCCCGGTGCGTTCCCCCGGGAAGATCTCGCCGGCCGGGCTGAAGTAGGTCCACAGCCGGTTGGACAGCCGCAGGACGTTCAGCGCGTCCCGGTGGCCGCGCACCGCGGCGGCGTACTCCCGGGGCAGCCCCAGCTCGTCGAGGCCCTCGAGCAGCAGCTCCTCGGAGTCGGCGAGGGTGACCCCGGGTGCGGTCTCCAGGCTGCCGGCCCCGCCGATCACGATCAGCCGGGTCCTGGGGTGGCCGGCCAAGGCCTCGATCAGGGTGCGGGCCACCCGGGCGTACACCGTGGGATCGGCGATCGACCGGGCGAGGGTGTCAGCGAGGTCCCGGGCCGCATTGCCCGGCTGGAAGCCGCTGATGAGGACGTCCAGCCCGGGCAGGACGGCGGCGACCCGGTCCGGGTCCAGCACGTCCAGGCTCGTCCAGGTGATGCCCGTTCGCTTCTCTTCGCGGGCGGGTCCGGTGGCGTCGCGGCTGAAGGCGGTGACGCGGTGCCCGCGCTCCAGGGCCTCGCCGACGACCCGGCCGCCGATGGTCCCGGTGGCTCCGATGACTCCGATGTGCATGAGGATCCCCCTGTGTTGCTGTTCTGTATGCCGTGTAAAAACTATACGCCGTGAAGTTTTTGCACGGCAAGCAGGAAAGTGACGCTGTAGATTTGCCGGGTGGGAACCACGACGGGGCGCCGCGCACGACTGCGGGCCGAAACGACTGCCGAGATCAAGAAGGTCGCACTGGGCCTGATGGCCACGGGCGGGCCGGACGCCATCACCCTGCGGGCCATCGCCCGGGAGATGGGGATGACGGCAAACGCCATCTACGGGTACTTCGCCACCCGCGACGATCTGGTCACCGAGCTGATCAACGACGTGTACACCTCGGCGGTGGATGCCGTGGACGCGGCGAAGGCCGAGGCGGCGGACGACCCGGCCGCCCGGATCGAGGCCTGGGCGACCGGATTCCGCACCTGGGCCCTGGACTGCCCCGAGGGCTTCCGGCTGGTGTACGGGGATCCGGTCCCCGGCTACCGGCCGCCCCCGGAAGGTCCCGCTCCGGAGGCTGCCCGGCGCGCCTGTACGGGACTCGCGGCGCTCACCGCCGAGGCCTGGCCGACGGCCCGCACCGGGGAGCCGGAGGCCGGCTTCGACTGGCCCGACTTCGACGAGGCCCTGCTGGCGAAGGTCCGCCCGGCCGTACCGGACCTCACCCCGGCCGGCCTGGCCCTCGCCCTGCGGCTGTGGGGGCGCCTGCACGGCATGGTCGCGCTCGAGGTCTACGGCCATCTGCGCGGCCAGACCCACGACCCCGACAAGCTCTTCCGCGCCGAACTCGCCGCGCTGCTGCACTCGCTGGGCCTGCGCGCCCGAGCCTGACGGCGGACACGACAAAGCGCCGAGTCACGGGACCGTCCGTGACTCGGCGCTCTGGCTTGGTGGGGAGGTATGACCGCCCGACAGGGCGAGGCTGGCGCGACAGGACGTTCGCTCCCGCCGGGCGGGGATTGTGTGTACAGAGGGGCTTCTGTGCGTGGCCCCTATATATGCGGAGTGGCTGGGACCGCGGTGGTGGCGACAGGACACCTTGGCTTCGTCTCCCTCAGGTCAAGAGACGGGCCGTCGGGCCTTTACCACCGCACTGGCTCGACACCACCGCGGTCCTCGTCCTCCCGTTGCCGTGAACCACCCCTCATCCGGGTCCGCGGCAGCGGGTGGCACCCGGGGCCTGACCTCCCGTCAGGCCCCCGGCGCGTTCTGTGGGCTCAGTCCTCGCGCAGGGCGCGGACGGCCTCCTCGACGCGCTTGCCGTAGTCGGCGTCGGCGGCGTGGAAGTGAGCCAGGTTCTTCTCGATGACGTCCTCGCGGGAGACCTGGGACAGGCCGCCGGCGATGTTCGCCACCAGACGCTGCTTCTCGTCCTCGGACATCAGGCGGTAGAGCTCACCGGCCTGGAAGAAGTCGTCGTCCTTGGTGTGGGCCGGGGCCTCGTGGGTGCCCGTGTAGCCGGTGACGGCCTTCGGGGCACCCAGGGCGATGCCGGTCTCGGCCGGACCCTGGTACGAGTTGGGCTCGTAGTTCTTGTCGTAGCGCGAGCCGTTGCGCAGCGCCATGGCACCGTCGCGGCCGTAGTTCTCGGCGGTGGTGGCCTTGGGGGCGTTCACCGGCAGCAGGGTGTGGTTCACACCGAGGCGGTAGCGCTGGGCGTCCGCGTAGGCGAACAGGCGGCCCTGGAGCATCTTGTCCGGCGAGGCGGTGATGCCCGGGACGAAGTTGTTCGGGGAGAAGGCGGACTGCTCGACCTCGGCGAAGACGTTCTCCGGGTTGCGGTCGAGAACCAGCCGGCCCACGCGCTGCAGCGGGTAGTCCGCGTGCGGCCACACCTTGGTGAGGTCGAACGGGTTGAAGCGGTAGTCCGCGGCCTCGGCGGCCGGCATGACCTGGACATAGAGGGTCCAGCTCGGGTTCACACCGCGCTCGATCGCCTGGAGCAGGTCGGTCTGGTGCGAGTTGCCGTCCTTGCCGACGACCTCGGCGGCCTGCTCGGAGGACAGGCAGCGGATGCCCTGGTTCGTCTTGAAGTGGTACTTGACGAAGAAGGCCTCGCCCTGGGCGTTGGTCCACTGGTAGGTGTGGGAGCCGTAGCCGTTCATGTGGCGGTAGGACGCCGGGATGCCGCGGTCACCCATCAGCCAGGTGATCTGGTGCGTCGCCTCGGGGGCGTGCGCCCAGAAGTCCCAGACGTTGTCCGCCTCCTGCTTGCCCGTGAAGGGGTCGCGCTTCTGGGAGTGGATGAAGTCGGGGAACTTGATCGGGTCCTTGATGAAGAAGACCGGGGTGTTGTTCCCGACGAGGTCGTAGTTGCCGTCCTCGGTGTAGAACTTCAGCGCGAAGCCACGCGGGTCGCGGACGGCGTCCGCGCCACCGAGGGAGTCGGCGACGGTGGAGAACCGCAGGAAGGTCTCGGTCTTCTTGCCGACCTCGTTCAGGAACTTCGCCGAGGTGTAGGCGGTGACGTCGTCGGTCACCTCGAAGTAGCCGTACGCGGCGGAGCCGCGGGCGTGCACCACACGCTCCGGGATGCGCTCCCGGTTGAAGCGGGCGAGCTTCTCCAGGAGCTGCTGGTCCTGGATGAGGAGCGGGCCACCGACGCCGGCGGTGGCGGAGTTCTGGTTGTCGGCGACCGGAGCGCCGGACTCGGTCGTAAGCACGCGCTTCGACATGGTGACCTTCCGTACGGGTAACTGCTGACGGAAAGCGTCTTCCGTCATGCGGAGGAGCCTAATTTCGGCTGGATCGCAACGTCAACAGTTTGTTGAAGAAAGATGGAGAAGAGGTGATCCGGACGGTGCCGGCGCTTGGGCGCGACAGGACAGGTGTCAGCACCGGCACCATCCGGAAACTCAGGGGGCCGCCAGCGGCCCCGCGGGCTCAGCTCAGAGCTGGGCGCCGGAGAGGCGCTCGACCGCGCGGAGCAGGGCGGAGTGGTCCAGGCCGCCGTCACCCTGGGCGCGCAGCGAGGCGACCAGCTGGGCGACGACCGCGCCGACCGGGAGGGCCGCACCGACGTTGCGGGCGGCGTCGGTGACGATGCCCATGTCCTTGTGGTGCAGGTCGATCCGGAAACCGGGCTTGAAGTCGCGGTTCAGGAAGTTGTCCTTCTTGCGGGTCAGGACCGTGGAGCCGGCCAGACCGCCGTTGAGGACGTCCAGGGCGGCCTGGAGGTTCACGCCGGACTTCTCGAGGAAGACGACGGCCTCGGCGCAGGCCTGGATGTTGACCGCGACGATGAGCTGGTTGGCGGCCTTGACCGTCTGGCCGGAGCCGTGCGGGCCGCAGAGGACGATGGTCTTGCCCAGCGCCTCGAGGATCGGCAGGGCCGCGTCGAAGTCGGCCTGCTCGCCACCCACCATGATGGACAGGACGGCCTCGATGGCGCCGGCCTCGCCGCCGGACACCGGGGCGTCGATGACGCGGATGCCCTTCTCGGCGGCGTTCTTCGCCAGGTCGACCGAGGTCTGCGGGGTGATCGACGACATGTCGATGATCAGCGCGCCGGACTTGGCGTTCTCGAGGATGCCCTCGGGACCGTAGTTGATGGCCTCGACCTGCGGGGAGGCGGGCACCATCGTGATGACGACGTCGGCGTCCTTGACGGCCTCGGCGATCGAGCCGGCCGCGGTGCCGCCGGCGGCGGCCAGGCGCTCCAGCTTGTCCTGCTCCAGGGTGAAGCCGGTGACCGAGTAGCCGGCCTTCAGCAGGTTCTCGGACATGGGCGAGCCCATGATGCCGAGCCCGATCCACGCAATCTTGGGGAGGTTGCTCATGATGAGGTCCTTCTCTTAAAGCTATGTACGAAAAGTGACGGCGGTGCCTGGCGGAACGCCCGGACTTTGTCCTCTTACTTGGCGGCGCGAGCCTCGGCCGGCAGCCACTCGAAGGACGCCGCGGCGTCGGCGGCCTTGTACTCCAGGCCGACAAAGCCCTGGTAGCCGGCCTTCTGGAGCTGGTCGAGGAGGTCCTCGAGGGGCAGCTCACCCGTGCCCGGGGCACCCCGGCCCGGCTTGTCCGCGATCTGGACGTGGCCGGTCTTGGCGGCGTACTTTTCGATGACCTCGGAGAGGTCCTCATCGTTCATCGCCAGGTGGTACAGGTCCAGCAGGAACTTGGCGTTCCCCAGACCGGTCGCCTCGTTCACCTTGTCCACGATCTCGATCGCGGACGGCGCGCTCACCAGCGGGTAGAGCGGCGACTCGGGCTTGTTCAGCGTCTCGATCAGCAGGATCGCGCCGACGCGGTCGGCGGCCCGTGCTGCGATGACCAGGTTCTCCAGGGCGAGTTCGTCCTGGACCGCCGGGTCGACACCCTCGACGCGGTTGCCGTAGAGGGCGTTCAGCGCCTTGCAGCCGACCGAGGCGGCGAAGTCCGCCGCGACGTCGATGTTGGCGCGGAAGCGGTCCGACTCCTCACCGGGCACCGAGACCGCACCGCGGTCCGGGCCGGGAAGCCGGCCGGCGTAGAAGTTCAGGCCCACCAGCTGGGTGCCGGCGTCCTCAAGAGCCTTCTTGAGGGCGTCGAGCTCCGCCTGGGCGGGAGTGGGGGTCTCGATCCAGGGCCACCACAGCTCGACCGCGGTGAAGCCCGCCGCGGCGGCAGCCGCGGGACGCTCCAGGAGCGGGAGTTCCGTGAAGAGGATCGAAAGGTTCACATCGAAGCGCTGGTCCGTGTATCCCATGAGGGGTATGCGCTCCTTCCGTATTGCGGAAGTTATTTTCTGCTTGATGGAAGACTGCATGGACCCTGTCCCGGATGTCAAGTACGGACTCCCGGAAAAACGTGACCGCGGGGTAGCTTGACGGCGTGCGATTGAGAGTGGAGTTCACGACCGAGCCCTTCGACCTCGAAGAGGCCCCTGCCCACGCCGTGGCCGCTCGCGAGGTCATCCAGAAGGCCCAGCTGGACGCGGTGGATGTCGGCCCGTTCGGCAACACCGCCGAAGGAGAGGCCGGCGAGGTGCTCAGCGCGGTGACCGCGCTGCTGCGCGACTCGCTGGAGGCCGGTGCCACGCGGGTTTCGCTGCAGGTCAATGTGATCCCGGAGGACACCCGATGACCGAGCCCCGCGACCACCCGTTCGTCGCCGCGGTCAAACCGCTGGTCGACGCGATGGGCGGGGAGCTGATGGACCCGGCCCAGGCCCAGCCCGACGACGTCGTGCTGGCCTGGGAGGGCCGCGAGGTGCTGGCCGTACGGCTGCCGCAGCTGTCGGACTCCCTGGACCACATCCTGGCGGCGCTGGAGCGCCGCCACGGCATGCCCCTCGCCCAGCTGGACCGCAAGTCCAAGCAGGACGTGGTGCGCATACTGGAGGCGCGCGGCGCCTTCTCCGTGCGTCACGGCGTCGAGACGGTGGCCGGCGCGCTCGGCGTAAGCCGCTTTACGGTCTACAACTACCTGAACCGGGACGCCAACGCCCCGACAAGATCCAACAAGAGCAGCCGGGAGTGAGCCACTCCTGACTCACGGTGACGAGCCGCCGCCCGAATCGACCGGGCGGCGGCTTTTGTGTACGGGAAGTTTCAACAAAGTGTTGACGCCGTGTTGTCGAGGGCGTTAGCTATGCGCAGCCCGTCAAAGCAATATGGCCACGGAGGCTTCCCGTGACTTCGAGTCCGACACCGGGTCTCACCCGGTTCAACACCTTGGACGACAGCGCGGCCACGGCCGAGCTGCACGAGGTGTGCGCCAGTTCGGCATGGGGCGGCAAGCTGCTCGCCCAGCGCCCGTTCTCCAGCGTCGAATCCCTGTTCGCCGCGAGCGACGCCGCCATGGCGGAGCTCACCGTCGCGGACCTGGAAGAGGCGATGGCGGGCCACCCGCCGATCGGCCGGCCGAAGCCGGGAGACCCGACCTCTGCCCGCGAGCAGCGCGGCATGGCCGGGGCCTCCGAGGAGCTCAAGGCCGAACTGCTGGAACTGAACCTGGCCTACCAGGAGAAGTTCGGCCACGTCTTCCTGATCTGCGCGACCGGTGCGACCGGCGAGCAGATGCGGGACGCGGTCAAGGTCCGGATCGAGAACACTGCCGAGGTCGAGCGGGAGATCGCCCGCGGAGAGCTCGTCAAGATCAACCGGATCCGTCTGACCCGACTCGTAGAAGGAGAGTGAGCACAGCACATGAGCACTGAGACCACCGCCTCGGTGTCCACGCACATCCTGGACACCAGCATCGGCCGCCCCGCCGAGGGCGTCGCCATCACCCTGTCGGCCCGTAGCGGCTTCGACGCGGAGTGGGCGAACCTGGGCGGCTCCGCCACCGATGCGGACGGGCGTTGCAAGGACCTGCCGGCGCTGCCGGAAGGAACCACCCACGTACGTCTCGACTTCGAGACCGAGGCGTACTTCGACAAGAAGCAAGCCGCCGAGGCGCAGCAGGACGCCCCCCGCGTAAGGGACAGCGGTGCGTTTTTCCCCGAGGTGACCATTACCTTCGCGGTCAACCCGGGCGAGCACTACCACGTACCGCTGCTGCTCAACCCGTTCGGCTACTCCGTTTACCGAGGGAGCTAGCAGACATGCCCACGATTCTCGGCCAGAACCAGTACGGCAAAGCAGAGAACCGCGTCGTCAAGATCACGCGGGACGGCGACACCCACCACATCAAGGACCTGAACGTCTCGGTCGCCCTCTCCGGCGACATGGACGACGTCCACTACTCCGGCTCGAACGCCAACGTCCTGCCGACGGACACCACCAAGAACACGGTGTACGCGTTCGCCAAGGAGTACGGCATCGAGTCCGCCGAGCAGTTCGGCATCCACCTGGCGCGCTGGTTCGTCAACAGCCAGGAGCCGATCCACCGGGCGCGCATCCGCATCGAGGAGTACGCCTGGGAGCGGATCGCCACCTCGGACGCCAACTCCAAGTTCATCGGCTCCGACGAGGTCAAGCACTCCTTCGTCCGCAAGGGCCAGGAGACCCGCGTCACCCAGATCACGTACGACGGCCAGAACTGGGAGGTCATCTCCGGCCTCAAGGACCTGATCGTCATGAACTCCACCAACTCGGAGTTCTGGGGCTACGTGAAGGACAAGTACACGACCCTGCAGGAGGCGTACGACCGCATCCTGGCCACCCAGGTGTCGGGCCGCTGGCGGTTCAACTGGACCGACGACGAGCAGCGGATGCCCAACTGGGAGAAGTCCTACGAGGCCACCCGCAAGCACATGCTCGAGGCCTTCGCGGAGACCTACTCCCTGTCGCTGCAGCAGACCCTGTACCAGATGGGTTCGCGCATCATCAACCACCGTTCGGAGATCGACGAGGTCCGCTTCTCGCTCCCGAACAAGCACCACTTCCTGGTCGACCTCGAGCCGTTCGGCCTCAAGAACGACAACGAGGTGTACTTCGCCGCGGACCGTCCCTACGGTCTGATCGAGGCCACGATCCTGCGGGACGGCGCCGACGCGCGCATCCCGGTGGACATGACCAACCTCTGATCCTCCGGTGTGAAGAGCGTCCCGGGGCTCCGCAGTGGCCCCGGGGCGCGGCGCAACACCCTTTCGCTTCCCGATTCGGCACCCGGACGCACCTCACGGGCGGCAGTACTGTCA
Source organism: Streptomyces sp. NPDC051211 (assembly GCF_040689505.1). Classification (NCBI taxonomy): domain Bacteria; kingdom Bacillati; phylum Actinomycetota; class Actinomycetes; order Kitasatosporales; family Streptomycetaceae; genus Streptomyces; species Streptomyces sp. NPDC051211. The sequence goes on along the minus strand of NZ_JBFBAV010000009.1, from coordinate 88,920 downwards.
GCTGTCAAGGCCCCCGGCTCCGGCACTCAAATTCCCTGGGCCTTGCCGTGCCCGCACCGCCACTGAAAGCACGAGGAAGTCCCATGGCAGCATCGGCAGCCCCTGACAGCGCAGTCGAGCGCATCGTCATCGAGAACTGCGCCATCGCGACCGTCGACGCCAACGACACCGAGTACGCCTCGGGCCACGTCGTTGTCGCCGGCAACAAGATCGAGTCCATCGGTGCGGGCAAGGCCCCCGAGAACCTCGAGAACGTGGTACGCCGCATCGACGGCACCGGGCACCTCGTGACCCCCGGTCTGGTCAACACGCACCACCACTTCTACCAGTGGATCACGCGTGGCCTCGCCACCGACCACAACCTCTTCAACTGGCTCGTCGCCCTGTACCCGACCTGGTCGCGGATCGACGAGCAGATGGCCTACTCGGCCGCCCAGGGCTCGCTGGCCGCCATGGCCCGCGGCGGTGTCACCACCGCGATGGACCACCACTACGTCTTCCCCAAGGGCTCCGGCGACCTCTCCGGCGCGATCATCCGCGCCGCGTCCGAGATGGGCGTACGGTTCACCCTCGCCCGCGGCTCCATGGACCGCAGCGAGAAGGACGGCGGCCTGCCGCCGGACTTCGCCGTCGAGACCCTCGAGGGCGCGCTCGCCGCGACCGAGGAGACCGTCCGGAAGCACCACGACGCCTCCTTCGACGCGATGACCCAGGTCGCCGTCGCCCCCTGCTCCCCCTTCTCGGTCTCCACCGAGCTGCTCCGGCAGGGCGCCGAGCTCGCCCGCGGCCTCGGTGTGCGCCTGCACACCCACGGCTCCGAGACCGTCGAGGAAGAGCAGTTCTGCAAGGAACTGTTCGGCATGGGCCCGACCGACTACTTCGAGTCGACCGGCTGGCTCGGCGAGGACGTGTGGATGGCGCACAGCGTCCACATGAACGACTCCGACATCGCCGCGTTCGCCCGGACCAAGACCGGTGTCGCGCACTGCCCGTCCTCCAACGCCCGTCTGGCCGCCGGCATCGCCCGCGTCCCGGACATGCTGGCCGCCGGCGTCCCGGTCGGCCTCGGCGTGGACGGCACCGCCTCCAACGAGTCCGGTGAGCTGCACACCGAGCTGCGCAATGCGCTGCTGATCAACCGTCTGAACCCGGTGCACCGCGAGCGCGCGCTCAACGCCCGCCAGGCCCTGCGCCTGGGCACCTACGGCGGCGCCCAGGTCCTCGGCCGCGCCGACAACATCGGCTCGCTCGAGGTGGGCAAGTGCGCCGACCTGGTGCTGTGGAACCTCAGCACCTTCCTGCACTCCTCGATCGCCGACCCGGTCACCGCCCTGGTCTTCGGTGCGGCCGCCCCGGTGACGGCTTCGTTCGTCAACGGCAAGCAGATCGTCGAGAACAACCGCCTGCTCTTCGCCGACGAGGACGCCATCGCCGTGTCCACGCGGGAAGAAGCGCAGCGCCTCGCGCGGATCACCGCGCAGGCCTGATCCAGGAATCCGGCCGGGGGGGACGGCCCCCGGCCGGTGGCCGCGGACCCGAGCGGGGTCGGCGGCAGCCGTTCCCGGGCGGTGCCCACGGATCCCGATGGATCCACGGCGCCCCCCGGGGGCGGTGACTCGTGCCACCCCCCCCCGCCGGGGTTCGGTGGCTCGTGCTACCCCGGCCCGCACCGGTGACGCGCCACCGCCACGGCAGCGCGACGGCACCGCCATGCCCTCCTCCGTCCGATGACTCGCCCACAACTCCATACAGGTACGACTCGCACAGCTTTCGCACCACCTCCATGACACCCACGTCCCTGCCGACGTGTTACCCGACCGGAGGAAGCCGTGGTCGCAATGCCCAGGTTTCGCAAAGATGCAGTCGCAATACCGCAGGAGGCGCACCCGGTCGACGAGACCCTGCCTCCGCTGAAGATGTTCACCAGCGGCCTCCAGCACGTGGCCGCCATGTACGCGGGTGTCGTCGCCCCGCCCATGATCGTCGGCCCGGCCGTCGGACTCTCCGCCAAGGAGACCGCCTTCCTGATGGGCGCGTCCCTGTTCACCGCCGGCCTCGCCACCCTCCTCCAGACCCTCGGATTCTGGAAGGTCGGCGCCCGGCTCCCCTTCGTCAACGGCGTTTCGTTCGCCGGCGTGACCCCCATGATCGCCATCGGCAAGGGGGAGGGGGACAACGCCATCCCCGTCATCTTCGGCGCGATCATCGTCGCCGGACTCCTCGGCTTCTTCGCCGCCCCCTACTTCGGCAAACTGGTTCGCTTCTTCCCGCCCGTGGTCACCGGCACCGTGATCACCCTGATCGGCGTGTCACTGCTCCCGGTGGCCTTCAACTGGTCCCAGGGCGGCAACTCCACCGCCGCCGACTACGGCTCGATGAAGAACATCGGGATGGCGGCCCTCACCCTGGTCATCGTGCTGCTGATGCGGAAGTTCCTGCGCGGCTTCCTGCAGCAGATCGCCATCCTGCTCGGCCTGATCGCGGGCACGCTCATCGCGATCCCGCTGAACATGACCGACTTCGAGGCCCTGAAGAACGCGGACCTGGTCGGCTTCCCCACTCCGCTCCACTTCGGCGCCCCGCAGTTCCAGGTCGCCGCCGTCATCTCCATGTGCATCGTCATGCTCGTCTGCATGACCGAGTCCACCGCCGACATCCTGGCCCTCGGCAAGATCGTCGACCGGCCGGCGGACGAGAAGACCATCGAGGGCGGCCTGCGCGCAGACGCCCTGGGCAGCGCACTCAGCCCGGTCTTCAACGGCTTCATGTGCAGCGCGTTCGCCCAGAACATCGGCCTGGTCGCGATGACCAAGGTGCGCAGCCGGTTCGTGGTCGCGGCCGGCGGCGGCATCCTGATCCTGCTCGGCCTGTGCCCGGTCGCGGCCTCCGTCATCGCGCTCGTCCCGCTGCCGGTGCTCGGCGGAGCCGGCATCGTGCTGTTCGGCTCGGTCGCCGCCAGCGGCATCCAGACCCTGGCCGGAGCCGCCATGGAGAAGGGCGAGAACGCCCTGATCGTCGCCGCCTCCGTGGGCATCGGCCTGATCCCGATCGCGGCGCCCGGGTTCTACCACGCCTTCCCCGAGGACCTGCTCGTCGTCCTCGACTCCGGCATCAGCACCGGCTGCGTGGTGGCCATCCTGCTCAACCTGGCCTTCAACCACCTCGGCAGCCGCAAGGACGCGGCCACCCCGGCACCGGAACCCGTCCCGGCGCACTAGCCCCCGAGGACGCAGACCGTACGGCGGCGCGCACGTCACCCACTGCGGGTGTGGCGTGCGCGCCGCCGTATCCGTACCGGTGCCGCTGTACGATCTTCGCGATCGAGGTCTCCGAGGTCGAGCGGCTCGGAGCCCCATCCGTCGCCGGAGAACGGAACTGCAGACATGGCCGGTCCGCCCCTCCGTATCCGTCGGGCGGAGCCCCGCGATGCCCTTGCCGTGGCCGAGATCCAGGTCGTGACCTGGCGTGCGGCGTACGCGCACATCCTGCCTGCGGAAACGCTGGAAGCGCTGGACGTCGACAGGGCCGCACGATTCTGGCTGGACCGGATATCCACCTCGGGTGACACGGGTGCGCGACTCGTCGTTGCCGAACCGAGTGGAACGGTCGTGGGCTTCTCGTCCTTCGGTCCCTCGCGCGACGACGACCTCAAGGGAAGTTCTGCCGTCGAGCTCTACGCCCTCTACGTGAACCCGGAGTTCTGGGGTTCCGGCGCGGGGCACGCCCTGATGTCGGCGACCCTCGATCACTGGTCGGAGAGCGGCGCCGGCGACGCCTCCCTGTGGGTGCTCGAACGCAATGTGCGCGCCCGCACATTCTACGAGCGATCGGGATGGGTCCTCGATCGCCGCGTTCAACCCGTGGGCGACGCTGCTGCCGGCATCGAGGTCCGCTACCGGACCGATCCGGTACGCCGGGCCAACTCTGCGGCCGTGCACGGGGGTTGACGGGAGCCGGACCGCGGCGCCAGCTTATATCGGAAGGCCGATATAAGTGCTCACGCGTGCCCTGGCGCACGCTCCCGGAGGTGCCATGCCGCCCCGCACACCCCAGGCCCAGCGCAAGTCCGAGACCCGGTCCCGGCTCATCGACGCGGCGGCCGAACTCTTCGCCCGCAAGGGGTTCCACGCCGTGTCCGCCGAGACCGTCGCCGAAGCGGCGGGGCGGACCACCGGCGCGCTCTACAGTCACTTCGGCGGCAAGGAGGGCCTGCTGCTGGCCCTGCTGGAGGTGTGGAAGGACCGCACCGCCGAGGAACTGGCCGCCGAGATCGCCGCCGGTGCGGACCCTGCCGACCCCGCCGTGCACTTCGGCGCCATGTGGGGCAGCCTCACCCGGCCGCACCCCGAGCGGGGCGAGGCCTGGCTGCTGCTGGAGACCGAGCTGTGGCTGCACGGGGCCCGCAGCCCCCTGATCGGAAGCCGGCTCGCCCAGCGGTACGCCGAGGTCCGCGCCCAGCTCGGCGAGGGCCTGGCCGACTGGGCCGAGGCCACCGGCACCCCGCTGGCCCGGAGCCCGGAAGAGACCGGCACCCTCGTCCTCGGTGTCCTCCTCGGCCTCGCCATGCAGCACCGCCTCGAACCGGACGCCGTCCCCGACGCCCTCGTCGTCGACGCCCTCAGCGCACTCCTGGCACGCTCCTGAAGGGAGCCGGACCGTGATCCCCACCGGCGAGATCGACCTGCTCGAAGACACCTGGGCCCGCGAGGTCCCGCACGACCAGTTCACCCGGCTGCGCCGCGAGGACCCCGTGCACTGGCACGACGTACCCGGCGGCCACGACGGCTTCTTCGCCGTCACCCGGCACGCCGACATCAAGACCGTGAGCCGCGACCCCGAGGTGTTCTCCACCGAGCTCGGCTCCTTCTTCATCCGCGACCAGGCCCCCGAGTCCCTGCAGGCGCTGCGCTTGGTCCTGCTCGGCATGGACGCGCCGCGGCACTCCCGCTACCGCTCCCTGGTCAGCGCCGGGTTCACCCCGCGGAACGTGCGGCGGCTGGCGGACCGGATCGCCGCCCGGGCCGCGGACCTGGTCCGCACGATCGAGGCCGGCCGCTCCTTCGACTTCGTCGAGGAGGTCGCTGCCCGGCTCCCCATCCAGACGATCTGCGAGATGGTCGGCGTCCCGCCCGCCGACGAGCGCCTGATCTTCGAGTGGAGCAACCGGATGGCCGGCACCCAGGACCCGGACCTCTCGGCCGGCCGGGCCGACAGCGACCTCGCCGCCGCCGAGATCTACGCGTACTGCGACGCACTGGCCGCCGAACGGCGGGCCCGGCCGCGGGAGGACATCCTCACCACCCTGGTGCACGCGGAGGTCGACGGGGACCGGCTCACCCCCGACGAGATCGACATGTTCTTCGTGCTGCTCTGCGTCGCCGGCAACGAGACCACCCGCAACCTGCTGTCCGCGACCGTCCTCGCGCTCGCCGAACACCCGGCCGTCCACGCCGACCTGGCCGCCCGCCCGGACGAGGACGCCCTGTGGGCCACGGCCACCGAGGAGTTCCTGCGCTGGAGCGGCTCGATCCACAACTTCCGCCGGACCGCCACCCGGGACACCACCCTGCGGGGCGTCCCGATCCGGGCCGGGCAGAAGGTGGTCACGTACTACACCTCGGCCAACCGCGACGAGGACGTCTTCCCGGACCCCTTCACCCTCGACATCCGCCGCACCCCGAACGACCACCTCGCCTTCGGCGGCGGCGGCCCGCACTTCTGCCTCGGCGCGGGCCTGGCCCGCACCCAGATCAAGTCCCTGCTCCGCGAACTCCTCCGCCACCACCCCCACCTCGAACTCACCGGCACCCCCCGCCGGGTCCGCTCGGACTTCATCAACGGCATCAAGCACCTGCCGGTCCGCTTCGGCTAACCGCCTGCGGGCGGCTCCGGAGGGGACCAGAGCATCAGGTTGCTCATCAGGTCCGCCTGTTCGATCGCGTCGTCCAGCGCGTGGTGGGTGTGCCGGCGCGAGGAGAGGAGGTGGCGGGGCATCGTGCCCTTGGCGACCGCCCGGAGCGGGAGGGCGGCCTTGGTGGCGAAGAGGGTCTTCATGTCCAGGCAGCCCGAGTGGCCGAAGGGGCTCTCCCCGGTGAAGCGGATCAGGTACCAGTACAGGAACGTCCAGTCATAGGCGGCCGGGTAGCCGCACATCACCGGCTGGGCGCCCGTTGAGACCTCGCGGACCCAGGCGCCGAACTCCCGCATCGCCGCCGCCGGGTCCGCGCCCTCCGTCCGGAGCCGGTCCCGGTCCAGGCCGCTGACGGCGAGGGCTTCGGGTACGAACTCCTCGCTGATCGGCCGGAGTTCACGGTAGAAGGTGTCGCGCTCGGGGTCCGCGGCGGTGTAGCCCTCGGCGTCCTGGCGGCCGGCCACCGCCGCGCCGAAGCTGATCATCGAGTACGGGCCGGGGATGGGGCCGTCGGCTTCGATGTCGACGGAGATGTACAGACTGGGTTTGATCCTGCGGGCTGCCATGCCGTGAGGATGGCAGCCCGCAGGCCGTGGATCACCCGGATTTCTACGGGGTGGCGGTCAGGTACATCCCGGTGTGGTCCTGGCCGGCCGTGTTGCGGCAGGAGAAGCCGGCCGCGGTCGCCGGCTGGGCCGCGACCAGCGACAGGCAGCGGCCGGCGGCCAGCTGGCCGTAGTGGTTCGGGTGCATGGACTCCTGCACCAGGCCCTGCGTCTCGTTGTTGTCGATCCAGCGCGCCCACTCGCTGGTCTTCGCCGACGCCGGAACCGTCGAGCTCACCAGCTTGCTCGCCTTGGCGCACACCTCGCGGCCCTGGAGCATGTCCCGCAGGTCCATGAACTGGACGCCCTTGGTCGCGGCCACGCCCTTCAGCCGGTTCGCGATCTGCGGCACCAGCGAGTCGCGGGCCCAGTCCGAGTCCCGGTTCCAGAAGGGGCAGCCGCCGGTGTTGTAGCGGCTCCAGTCGCTCTGCGGGTGGCGGTTCTCCACGCCCCGCGGGATCGGCGACGGGTAGGACTGCAGCACGATCCGGTACGAGGAGTCCGCGTACCCGGCGGCCCGCATCACCGCGCGGATCTCGTCCACCGACTTGCCGACCTTCGCCATCACCCCGTCGATCTTCTGGTCGACGCCGTACTGCTGGTCGTCGTAGCAGTACGAGCCCCAGAGGACGAAGTCGTAGGCGCAGTCCTCGATGATCTGGGCGAAGCCGAGGTCGTTCCCGCCGATGGAGAGGGTGATCATCTTGACGTCGTGGCTCGCGGCGACCGCCGCGAGCTGATCGGCCTGCGGGGCTTCGCCCTTGTAGGCGACGCCTCCGTTGGCGGCGCGGAACATGTTGTCCGTCACCGCGCCCGAGCAGGCCAGGTTGACGGCCACGTCGGCGATCGGGCCGGCGCTGACCACCTCGGACGAGTCCGAGCGGTGGCAGCCGTTCGCGGCGGTGGCGCCGTACACCTTCGCCGGATCGTATGCGGATCCGCTCACCCAGGCGCGGTCCGTGCCGTTGCGACTCCCGGTGTTGGTCAGGCTGTTGCCCTTCCAGCGGCCGGCCTCGCCGGATATGTAGCTGTCGCCCAGGGCGACCACGGCGGTGGGCCCCTGCCCCGGGCTGGCCACCGAGGTCCCGGCGCCGCCGGCGAACAGCGCACCGAGAGCGAGCGGGAGCACCACCCCGGCCCCGGCGAGCCGTCGCACCCGGCTGCCGGAGGTCCGTACCTTGCTGGCCTTGCGGAATCCGATCACTGCGGAACTCCTGCGGTCGGCCACGCCGAAAGACGGAAACAACTCCGTGGCGTGGCTGGGTAAGTGGGGGTACCTCCGGCCGGGGGGTTGGCAGGAATGTGGCACGCGCCCACTTGTTACCGCTAGGTAGCCGCAGATTACGATGGAGTAACGACCGACCGGTCGTTCGGCGTTGGAAAAGCCGACGCCCCCGGTGTCGGGTGACACCGGGGGCGCGGCCCGCTGTTTCGGCTGCTGTGCGATTCAGTCGAAGCGGGGGTTACTTGGCGACCAGCTGGTCGTACGCGGGGAGGGTCAGGAAGTCCGCGTAGTCGGCGTCCAGGGAGACCTGGAGCAGGAGGTCGTGGGCCTGCTGCCACTTGCCGGCCGCGAAGGCCTCCTCGCCGATCTCGGCGCGGATGGCGGCCAGTTCCTCGGCGGCGACCTTGCGGGCCAGCTCGGCCGTGGCCCGCTCGCCGTTCTCGAAGACCACGCCCGCGTTGATCCACTGCCAGATCTGGGAGCGGGAGATCTCCGCGGTGGCGGCGTCCTCCATCAGGTTGAAGATGGCGACGGCGCCCAGACCGCGCAGCCAGGCCTCGATGTAGCGGGTGCCGACCTGGACCGCGTTGCGCAGGCCCTCGTACGTCGGCTTGGCGTCCAGCGAGTCGATCGCGATCAGGTCGCCGGGGGCGACGGACACGTCCTCGCGGAGGCGGTCCTTCTGGTTCGGCTTGTCGCCGAGGACCGCGTCGAAGGAGGCCATCGCGATCGGGACCAGGTCCGGGTGGGCGACCCAGGAGCCGTCGAAGCCGTCGCCCGCCTCGCGGTCCTTGTCGGCCTTGACCTTCTCGAAGGCGATCTTGTTGACCTCGGGGTCCTTGCGGGACGGGATGAAGGCCGCCATGCCGCCGATGGCGTGCGCGCCGCGCTTGTGGCAGGTGCGGACCAGGAGTTCGGTGTACGCCCGCATGAACGGGGCCGTCATCGTCACCGCGTTGCGGTCCGGCAGGACGAACTTCTCCCCGCCGTCACGGAAGTTCTTGACGATGGAGAACAGGTAGTCCCAGCGGCCCGCGTTCAGGCCGGCCGCGTGGTCCTTCAGCTCGAAGAGGATCTCCTCCATCTCGTACGCGGCCGTGATGGTCTCGATCAGGACGGTCGCGCGGACCGTGCCCTGCGGGATGCCGACGTAGTCCTGGGCGAAGACGAAGATCTCGTTCCAGAGGCGCGCCTCCAGGTGCGACTCCGTCTTCGGGAGGTAGAAGTACGGGCCCTTGCCGAGGTCGATCAGGCGCTGCGCGTTGTGGAAGAAGTACAGGCCGAAGTCGACCAGTGCGCCCGGCACGGAGCGGCCGTCGATCTGCAGGTGCCGCTCTTCCAGGTGCCAGCCGCGGGGCCGCATGACGACGGTGGCGAGCTGCTCCGCCGGCTTCAGGGCGTACGTCTTGCCGGAGCGCGGGTCGGTGAAGTCGATCCTGCGCTCGTAGGCGTCGATCAGGTTGAGCTGGCCGAGGACCACGTTCTCCCAGGTGGGAGCCGAGGCGTCCTCGAAGTCGGCCAGCCAGACCCTGGCGCCCGAGTTGAGGGCGTTGACGGTCATCTTGCGGTCCGTCGGACCGGTGATCTCCACGCGGCGGTCGTTGAGCGCGGCCGGGGCCGGCGCGACCTTCCAGTCTCCCTCGCGGACCTGTGCGGTGTCCGGGAGGAAGTCGAGGTGGGAGGTGCGGGCGATCTCGGCGCGCCGTTCGGCGCGGCGGGCGAGGAGCTCGTCCCGGCGGGGGGTGAACCGCCGGTGCAGCTCGGCCACGAAGGCGAGGGCCGCTTCGGTGAGGACTTCGTCCTGCCGGGGCAGGGGCTCGGCGTCGACGATGGCCAGCGATGACGGCGCTGGTGCGGACATATCTGTCACTCCTTCAGCGGCGGTGCCTGGCGGCCGCGGGGAATGCTCGCGCGCGGACGGCACGCAGTGCCGTCGAGTGTGGAGAGTTCCGAAGTACGGTCGCGGGCGCCGTCTGGGGTTCAGGGCGCTTCTGACCAGTGGATAGTAATTTCCTCATGGTGGAAGTTCAATGGTTTGTTGATGTCGAGATTCTCTGAGTCGACAGATTTTGCGTCCAGGATGGCGCTCAGTGCCACCCCGGTCACGCCGTGCACAACCCGGCCCCGGCCCGCGGGCGGGTCCGAACCGCAGCTCAGGCCCGGTCGAGCCGTGCGAGGTCCGCCGGCACGTCGATGTCGAAGGGCTCCGCCACATCCGCGCACTCCACCAATATGAGCTCCGCCTCATGTGCACTCAGATGGACGCGCGCGCCGCGGTCGCCGGTCGCCGTCGCCACGATGTCCGGCCACCGGTCCGCGCCGAACAGCACCGGATGCCCGCGCTCCCCGTCGTACGCCGCCGCGACCAGGCTCGCGGGGGAGCGGTACGCGGCGCGCACCCGGGCCACCGCCGCCGGCCCGATGCCCGGCTGGTCCACCAGCGACACCAGGGCCGCGGAGGCCCCCGTACCGGCCAGCGAGGCCAGGCCGACCCGGAGCGAGGAGCCCATGCCCTCCGCCCAGTCCGGGTTGTCCAGCACCACACAGCCGGCCAGGTCGGCGCGCTCGCGCACCTCGGCGGCGGAGGCCCCGAGCACCACGTGCAGCGGCCCGCAGCCCGCCTCCCGCAGCACCCGTACGGCGTTCTCGACGAGCGGACGGCCGCGGTAGGGCAGCAGGGCCTTGGGGCGGCCGCCCAGCCGGCGGCCGCCGCCGGCGGCCAGCAGCAGACCTGCGATCACTGGGGTACCGACCGGGGGGCCGGCCGGGGCTGTGGTGGCTGACATGACACCGATTCTCGCCGCACCCGGCCGAACCGTGTGCGTACGGCGGCCAGCGCGGCCCCGAGCCGCACCGGCGCGGCGATCCGGTTCTCGGCGGCGAACTGCAGGGCACGTTCTTCGCGATCGGTGATCATCTCGGCAACTCCTTGCCAATCGAGGGCCAATAACGCGAGTCTGGACCTCGATTGGCCTGGCAGGCAGAGCCAATCAGGGGAGGTTGGCATGGCAAACGGGCGAGTGGTCCAGACGGCGGACAGAACCATCGGCAGCCGGCAGCTGGCCGCGCTGCTCCCCGACGAAATCCTCGCCCGCCCCGGCTACCGCACCCTCGCCGACGCCGTCCGCACCCTGATCCTCGACGGCCGGATCGCCCTCCACGTCCGGCTGCCCGCCGAGCGCGAGCTCGCCGAAGCGGTCGGCGCGAGCCGGGCCACCGTCACCGGCGCGTACGACCTGCTGCGCGAGAGCGGCTACGTCCGCAGCCGGCGCGGCTCCGGCACCTGGACCGAACTCCCCGAGGGACACCGGCCGGTCGGCGCGCACGCCCTGCTCGGCCCCGGCGGCGACACCGAGGAGGGCGTCGACCTGGCCATCGCCGCCATGGGCGCCCCCGACGGCAGCCTCACCGAGGCCCTCGCCTGGGCGGCGCCCCGGCTGCCGGAAGCCGCCCGCAGCCCCGGCTACCACCCCTTCGGCCTCCCCGACCTGCGGGCCGCCGTCGCCGACCGGTTCACCCGGCGCGGCCTGCCGACCCGGCCCGAGCAGATCCTGGTCACCGCCGGCGCCCAGCAGGCCCTCGCGCTGGTCCTGAGCCTGCTGTGCCGGGCGGGCGACCGGGTGGTCACCGAGAACCCCACCTACGCCAACGCGCTGGACGCGATCCGGCACGCCCGGCTGCGCACCGCCTCCATCGCGGTGTCGGACGCGGGCTGGGACATGGAGGTGGCCGAGTCCACGCTGCTGCAGACCGGACCGAGGCTGGTGTACGCCATCCCCGACTTCCAGAACCCCACCGGCGCGCTGATGCCGGAGGAGCAGCGGCTGCGGCTGCTCGCCGCGACGCGGCGCACCGGGAGCTGGCTGGTGGTCGACGAGACCATCGCCGACATCGCCCTGGACGTGCCGCCGCCCCCGCCGCTCGCCTCCCTCGCCCCGCGCGGCGGCGCCGACCACGTGATCACCATCGGCTCGCTGAGCAAGACCCACTGGGGCGGGCTCCGCGTCGGCTGGATCCGCGCCACCGCGAAGCTGATCGCCGAGGTGACGGCGGTACGGGTCGCCGCGGACATGACCGGCTCGGTCCTGGACCAGCTCGTGGCGATGCCGCTGCTGGCCGGACTGGACGCGGGCATGCCCGCCCGCCTCGCCCAGCTCCGCTCCCAGCGGGCCGCTCTGGTCGAGGCGCTCCAGCGGCACACCCCCGAATGGTCCTGGCAGCTGCCGCCCGGCGGGCTCTCGCTCTGGGTCGACCTCGGCGAACCGGTCAGCTCCGCGCTGGCCGAACGGGCCGAGGCGGCCGGGGTCCACATCGGGCGCGGCGCCCGCTTCGGCGTGGACCCGGGCACCTTCGAACACCGCCTCCGCATCCCGTACACCCTCCCGCCGGACCGCCTCGACGAGGGCATCCGCCGCCTGGCCGCCGCCTTCCACGACGGCGTCCCCCTCCCCCCATCGGTGGACCGCCCCCACTGGGTCGCCTGATCCGGGGGGTCGGGACCGCCCGCCCGGGGGGGGGGAATCTAACGGGCCCCGGCGGCCTTCGCCCCGGCGCGGCGGACCGCCGGGAGGATCGCCGACTCCACCGCGGCCCGGCCCTCCGCCGCCGAGCCGGTCCGCTCCACCATCGTCCGGACCAGGGCGTGGTAGAAGAACGACGGGGAACCGGAGGCCCATTTGCCGATGTTGGCCTCGTCCAGCATGAAGTCGAGCAGGGCGTCCGGCTCGGCGGTGACGAACTCGTACCGGCTGTGCTCCCACTTGTCGTCGATGCCCCGGCTCCACCGGTCCCGCAGTTCCTCCTCGCCCAGGTCCGGCAGGACCGCGCGGAAACAGCCGGCCCACTGGTGGGACTGGGTGTCCATGCCGAACGACAGCAGCTCCAGCCGGTGCTCCTCGTCGCGGATGGCCAGTTCCTCCCGGAGCGCGCGCCGGGCCGCCCCGAACAGGTCGGGCACTCCGTCCTTGAGGTCGTGGACCCCCGACATCCCCTCGTTGGCCGAGGAGTTCCAGCGGTCGGGGTTCATGCCGACGGTGCGACTGCGCCGGGACACCAGGATCTTGTTGTCCGGCTCGGTGACCACGATGACGTTCGCCCCGAAGCTGCTGGACAGGAAGCCGTTCACGGTGACCGGGTCCTTGCCGTCCAGATAGTGCTCCCGCAGGGTCAGGCCCACCCCCTCGCCCTCCTCCAGCTTGCGATCCAGCTGCTGCGAGGCCAGAAAGGTGAAGTAGTCGGCCGGGGAGAACCGGAGTTCCACGATCGGGTCCTCGTGCTGGTCGCTGCGGGTGACGGCGATCGTCTCCAGGGCGAAGTTGGGGTGGTTCCAGCGTTGCGGGAGCCCCGACACGGCTCGCGTCTCCTGCTCGTCCTCGATCTCCTGCCGCCAGCGCAGCACATCGGCGGGCACGTGCACGAACGCGTCGGGCTCGTAGTAGACGCGCAGGTTCTCCTCCGCGATGGGGCGCGTGCCGTCCCCCTCGTAGACGTAGTACGGCGTCTTCAGCGGCCCGATACGGAAAAGGTCGCGGTCAGCCACGGTTCCCTCACTCCCCTTGTGTTCACGGCGCGTTGAGACCGTTGCACACCCCGCAGCGGTGCGGCAAGATCGGGTCTCTTCCGACGGGGGAGGGGGCGCGGTGGAGTCTGCCGCCACGGAGCACGGGCTGGCGTACGCGCTGTGCGTCCAGCGTTTCGGTCCGCCGGACGGGCCGGCCACGCTGCCGGAACTCGAAGGCGCCGAAGGAGTGATCGAGCGCTTCTGGAAGGTGGCGGCGCGGCTCGGGTTCGCCCCGGGCGGGCCGGTGATAACCGGCACCCGGAGCGAGGTCGGGCAGCAGCTCGCGCGCGTCGCCGACCGCTCCTCCCCGTCCCGCCGCACCCTGCTCTACTGGCTCGGCCACGGCGTGGACCTCGACATCGGGGTCATGCTGCCCCTCGCCGACTGGGATCCGGACCGGCCCGAGGAGACCTCCGTCGGGTCCGAGGTGCTCCACCTGTGGGCCAGGAGGTTCCAGGGCGACGTCCTGACCGTCCTGGACGCCTGCGGCTCCGGCGACCTGGCCCGCCGGCTGGACGACCGCCTTCGCGACGCCAGGCAGTACAAGAGCCGGCCCGTGGGCAGCGTCGGCTACCTCGGCACCGCCGCCCGGGAGGAGCGGGCCCGCGAAGGGGTCTGGCTCGGCGCGCTGGAGACGGTGGTGGGCGACCGCGGCGCACAGACCCGGCACGGCGCCCTGTGGACCCCCTACACCGCGGCCCTGAGCGCCTCCGAACTCCTGGAGGCCGTACGGGACCGGCTGCCGGAAACGATCCGCCAGGAGCCGCGGCTCTACGGGGGCGAGGGCCTCAACCGGTTCTTCCGCAACCCGTACCACGACCCGCAGGCCAGCGCCCGGTCCGCCGCCCTGCGCGGTGCCGCGGCCGAACTGCGCAGCAGCAAGGTGCCCCACCTGCGGCTCACCGCCGAGGACGAGCGGTTCGTGGGCCGGAGCGGACCGCTGCGCCGGGCCGCCGACTGGCTGGCCGCCCCGGGCCCGGAACGATTACTCCTGGTCACCGGCAAGCCGGGCTGCGGCAAGTCCGCCTTCCTCGCCCAGCTGGTACGGCTCACCCTGGAGACCGACGGCGGGGAGGTGCACCGCTCCGCCGCGATCCCGCCCGGCCACCGCGCCCCGGTCGCCGCCGTGGCCCTGTGCCGGGACGCAGGGGCCCTGGACGTGGCCCGCCAGCTGGCCGGGTCGATGGAACTGCCCCCGCCCGACGGCGGCTGGCGGGACGTCGCTCAGGTGCTGGCCGCCATCGAGCGGGAGGCCGGGCGGCGGGCCGCGACCGCGTTCGTCGTCGACGGACTCGACGAGGCGGCCCAGGGGCACCTGGAGGCCGTCGTCGAAGAGGTGCTGACCCCGCTGGCGGCGCTCCCCGGCGCCCAGCTCGTGATCGGCAGCCGGTCCCTCACCCGGGAGGCCCGGTTCCCCCTGCTGGAGACCGCCCGTGTCGAGGACCTGGACCGGGACGCCGACCGGGACGAGGACATCGCCGCCTACGTACGCGGCCGGCTGGCCGCCCCGGGCTCCCCGTACGCCGGACCGGCCGGTGACGAGGAGCCGCCGCCCGGAGTCGTCGCCGCGGTGACCGCCCGCAGCCAGGGCTCCTTCCTCGCCGCCCTGCTCTACTCCGCCCTGCTGGCCCGCCTGGACAAGCCCTTCGGCCGGGACACCCGCGAGTTCCGCGCGGTGCTCGACGCCGGCCTGGACGACGTCTTCGACCAGGAGCTGAGCGACCTGGACACGGCCGCCCGGAAGGACCGCCGCCGCACCGTGGACCGGCCCGGCTGGTCCCGGGGGCTGCTGCTGCCGCTGGCGCTGGCCCAGGGGGCGGGGCTGCCCCTGGAGGACCGAATCTGGCAGGCGGCGGCCAACGCCCTCGCCGAGGAGGCGGACACCGGCCACCACTACGAGGAGGAGGACATCCGCCGGCTGGTGGACCGCGGCAGCGCCCACATCGACATCGCGGGCGAGAGCGGACAGCAGGTCTACCGGCTCTACCACAAGGCCTGGGTCGGCCACCTGACCGGAGCGGTCGCCGACCCCCGGCGGGCGCACGCGGCGCTGACCGACGTGCTGCTGACCGTCCACCGCACGCGGTACGCCGGGCGGGACGCCACCAACCCGTACATCGCCCGCCATCTTGCCGAGCACGCCGCCGCGGCCGGACGGCTCGACGAGATCCTCCGGCGCGCCGACCTCCTGGTCCGCCTCGACCCCGAACGCCTGAGCATGCTGCTCGACCGGCCGGAACTCCCGATCACCCCGGCGAGCGCCCTCTACCGGCGGATCGCCGACGCCCTGGGGCGGGCACCGGACCCGCTGCGGCGGACCGCGCTGCTGGCCGCGACCGCCCTGCGGGACGACGCGGGGCTGCTCGACTGGGCCCGCACCGGAGCCCCGCTGCCCTGGCAGGACCTCTGGACCACCGCCGGGGCGCTCGGCCACACCCGGGAATGGCGGGCGCCGCGCGGCGACGTCCTCGCCCTAGCCGGCACCGCGGTGCCCGAGCCCGCCCTGCTCGGCGCCGGGGAGCAGCTGTGGCGCTGGCCGCTGGCGGGCGGCGAACCGGAACTGCTGCGCGGCACCGTCGGGGTGGAGCCGGGCCGGGCCGCGAACCGGCTGCGCGCCCTCGCCGTGCCCGAACGGCCGGAGGCCTCCGTCGCGGCGGTGGCGGGCGATGCCGGGCGGGTGCTGGTCTGGCCCCGGGACACCGGCGAGGTACGCGTCCTCAACTGGGGAGCGGGCATCGCCGGAGTGGCGGTGGGCGGGGACGCCGACCTGGAGGTGGTGGCCGCGGCCGGCGGCACCCACCTCGGCCTGTGGGCCTGGACCGACGGCCGGCTGCGGCACCTCGGCTTCCGGCGCTGGCGGCGCGGCGCGGGCACGGTGGCCGGGGTGGCCGAGGCGGTCGCGGTGATCCGGCTGGGCGATGCCCTGTGCCTGGTGGCCGGCGGCGACGGCGGATGCGTCGTGATCGACGTGCGCACCGGACGCGAGACCCATGCCTTCGGCGCCGAGGGCGGCAGCTGCCGGGCGCTGGCCGCCGTCGAACACGCCGGGGCGGGCGGTGCCGGTCGGATCCCGCCCGGCACCTACGTGGCGGGCCTGTTCACCGTCCCGCCCGACATCCGGGTGTGGCGGCTCGACGGCACGGAAGCCGAGGAGGTGCTCGGCGCCCGGCGCCGGGAACCCTCCGGCTCCGCCATCACCCTGGGGCACCAGGGGGCCGACCTGCTGCTGGCCACCCTCGACGGGGACGCGGCCCGGATCTGGAACCTGTCCGCCGGCCGCGAGCTGCTCAAGCGTCCCGGCCACCGCTCCAGCCCCACCTCGCTCGCCTTCCTCCCCGACCGCAGCGGTTCCCTGGCCGTCGCCGACGGCGTACGGATCCGGGTGTGGGACCCGCCGGCTGCCGGCCGCGCCCCCGCCCCGGGGGACGGGCTGCTGTCGCCGAGCGCCAAGCTGTTCGGAGCGCTCGCCTCCGGTCCCGTCCCCGGATCCGGTGCCGTCGCCCTTGCCTCCGGGGGCCGGGTGCGCGCCTGGGACCTGACGGGCCGGCGGGTGTACGAGCAGGACGACCTGGTGGTGACCGGCGCGGTCGCGCTGCACACCGACCGGACCGGACGGACCTGGCTCGCGGTCACCGACCGGGACCGGCGGGCCCGAGCCCGGGCCCTGGTCCGGGCGCTCGACGAGCCGGACGCGCCCTGGCGGGTGTTCGGCACCGGCGACGAGCACCGCCGGGACGCCCTGTTCCCGGCCGTGGCCTTCGCCGAGGACGAGCACGGGCTACGGGTGCTCTTCGCCGACGGCCGCCGGATACGCTGCCGGAACCTGTCCGGCCGAGCACGGCACGAGGCGTACGGCGGCCACGACGCGTACGGCGACCAAGGCGGGCACGCTGGCGACCACGACGCGTACGGCGATCAAGGCGGGCACGCCGGCGACCACGGCGCGTACGACGGCCGCGACGTGTGCGGCGGGCATGCCGGCGACGGCGGCCAGGACGAGTACCGGGTGCCCAACGGGCGGATCGGCCAGCTGGCCGTGGCCCGGGACCCCGCCGGGCGGGACCTCCTCGCCGCCACCGCCGGCGACTCACTGTGGATCTGGCCCGGTCCGCGCTACGACGTGACGCCCGTCCCGCGGCGCTTCCGGCTGCCGCCCGGCGCCGCGGCGCGGGCCCTGGCCGTCACCTTCGACGGGGCCGGCCGCGGATGGTTCGCGGTGGCCGCGGAACGCCCGGTCGACGCGCCCGCCGACCGCGGCCCGGCGGCCGTGCACCGGCAGGAGACGGAGAGCGCCCTCTTCCTGGGCCGCCCGGACGGACCGGAGGGCCCGGACGGGCTGCGCCGGCTCCACGGTGCCCCGCCCCGGATCAACTCCCTCGCCTTCGCCACCGCGGGCACCGGCGAGGCCCTGCTGCTGGCCGCCTCCCGCGAGGCCGACCTGCCCGGCATCTCCGGCTGGACCGTCGCCGGACCGGGGCGGCCGGCCCGCTGGGAGATCCCGTCCCGCGGCTACGACGTGCAGTCCGTGCTCGCGGCCCCCTCACCGGCCGGCGGCCTGTTCCTCGCGGCCGTCGGACTCGACCGGATGGACCTGCTTCACCTCGACCGGCCGTCGGAGGCTGTGAATGACGCATGACCTGGTGGTGTTCGTACCCGGCATCCTCGGCAGCAGGCTCCGGCTGCCCGCGGAGGCGCACCACGGCGGGCCGGGCGGTGGGAGTACGGGCGCAGAGGGCGCGGGCGAGGACGTCTGGGACCTGTCGCTGCGCGTCGCCGGGCGGGTCCTGCTGCGCGGCACCGAGGAGTTCTTCTCCCGGCTCACCCTCCCGCCGGGCCTCGGCACCGGGGAACCCGACGCCCCCCACCGGCTGGAGCCGGCCGGCCCGCTCCTCACCCCCCGCTGCTGGCCCGGCCTGATGCCGCACCTGGCGTACAAGCCGCTGCGGGACCACTTCCGGCAGGCGGGCGAGACGGGCCAGAACCGGATCGTCACCTTCTCCTACGACTGGCGGCTGTCCAACGAGGTCTCGGCCCGGCGGCTCGCCGCCTTCCTCGAGCGGGAACTCGGCCGGTGGCGCGAGACCTGCCGCAAGGAGGGCGTACCGGAGGAGCCGAAGGCAGTCCTGGTGGGCCACTCCATGGGCGGACTCGTCGCGCTCTGCTACCTGGAGCTGTTCGGCGGCCGCGACACCACCCGCTCACTGGTCACGATCGGCACCCCGTACGCGGGCGCGGTCAAGGCCGTCCAGGCCCTCACCGGCGCCTTCCCCCGCCGGAAGCTGCCCGGCGTCCCCGGCCGGCTGCGAGAGCGGCTGGTCGCCGCCGCCCGCAGCATGCCCGCCGTGCACGAGCTGCTGCCCACCTACCAGTGCGTGACCGGCCACCCGGACGGCACCCGCCTCGACGCCGTCCCGCTCCCGGACCTCGACACCGCCGTGGTCGGGCACGCCTTCGCGTTCCGCGCCCGGCTCGAGGAGCGGATGCGCCGGAACCGGGCCGAGGACGAGCGGGCCGGCCGCCCCGCGCCGTACGAGTGGTTCGCGGCGGGCGGCCGCGGCACGCCCACCGCCGTCTCCCTCGCCCTGGACGCGGACGGCCTCCGTTTCGCCGACCGGCTGCCCGGCGACCGGCGCTGGCAGGGGGACGGCACGGTGGCCTGCCTCTCGGCGACCCCGCCGGCCTGGGAGTCCGGCGCCCGGATGGACTGGTACCGGCTCGGCCACACCGAGCTGGCCAACGACCGGGACCTGCACCTCCAGCTCCAGGACCGCTACCAGGCCCTGGACCACCGCGGCTTCCAGGCGGACGACACGGGATTCGGACTGGACGTCCCCGAGGCCGTCACGGCGGGCGAGCCCTTCGGGTTCGGCGCGGTCTCCGAGGAGCCCCGGATGGTGCTCGACGCCCGCCTCCACGACCCCGAGACCGGCCGGACGGAGACCGAGCTGCGGCTGGCCCCCGACGGCGAGGGCGGCTACCGGGCCGAGGCCACGCTGCCCGCCGGGCTGTGGACCGTGGAGGTCACCGCCCCCCGGCAGCGCGCCCTGCCGTCCCGGCGGGAGACCCTGCTCGTGCTGGAGCGCCCCGAGTGAACGCCCCGGGCCCCCGGCGCGGATCGGCCGTCGTCACGTCGTGCGGATCAGACGGCGGGCGCGGGCCGTGGCCACCGCGGCCGTGCGGGAGTCGACGCCGAGCTTCGCGTAGACGTGCACCAGGTGCGACTTCACCGTCGCCTGGCTCAGGAACAGCCGCTTCGAGATCTGCTGGTTCGACAGCCCGTCCGCGACCAGCTGCAACACCTCCAGCTCCCGCTTCGTCAGCGCCTCCGCCGGCGTCCGCATCCGGTCCATCAGCCGCAGCGCCACCGCCGGCGCCAGCGCCGACTGCCCGGCCGCGGCCGTGCGGACCGCCGCCGCGAGTTCCTCCGGCGGGGCGTCCTTGAGGAGGTAGCCGCTGGCCCCCGCCTCCACCGCCGCCAGGATGTCCGCGTCCGTGTCGTACGTGGTCAGGACGAGGACCCGGGGCGCGCCCGGCCGGGCGGTGATCTCGGCGGTGGCGGCGGACCCGTGCATCCCGGGGCCGAACTGCAGGTCCATCAGGACCACGTCCACCGGTTCCGACGCCGCCAGCTCCACCGCCCGCTCGGCCGTCGCCGCCTCCGCGACCACCGTGAAGCCGGGTTCGGTGTCCAGCACCGCGCGCAGCCCGGCCCGGACCACGGGGTGGTCGTCGGCGAGCAGCAGCCGGATGGTCATGGTCAGACCTCCACGGGAAGGGGCAGCGGAAGGGTCACGGCCACGGCGGTGCCCTGCCCGGGCGCGGACTCCACGGTGAAGATGCCGCCCAGCGACTCCGCCCGGGACCGCATCGCGGGCAGCCCGAAGCCGCCCTCCCCGGCCGGCGCGGACCCCGGGTCGAAGCCCTTGCCGTCGTCCACGATGTCGAGGGTCACCGAGGCGTCCATGAAGGTCAGGGTGATCTCGGCCCGCCCGGCCCCGGCGTGCCGGACCACATTGGCCAGCGCCGACTGGGCGATGCGCAACAGGGCCACCTCGTACGGGGTCGGCAGTTCGGCGGCGGGGCGGACCGGCCCGCTCATCGAGAACCGCACCCGGGGCCCCGGCACCGACACGCACAGCCGCTCCAGGGCCGCGGCGAGGGAGCCGTGCTCCAGGTCCGGGGGAGTGAGCGCCCGTACGAAGCGGCGTGCCTCGGCCAGGTTCTCCTGCGCGGCCTCCCGCGCCCGGGCGATGTGCACGACCGCCGGCGCTCCTTCCGGCAGGGTGCGCTCCGCCGCCCGCAGCAGCAGCTGGATCGAGGACAGCCCCTGCGCGAGGGTGTCGTGGATCTCCCGGGCCAGCCGCTCCCGCTCGGCCAGGATGCCCGCGCTCCGCTCGGCCGCGGCCAGCTCCGCCCGGGTGGCGATGAGTTCCTCGATGAGCTCCCGCCGCCGCTCGCTCTCCCGGTACAGCGCCTGGTAGCCCAGTACGGTCGCCACGGCCACCGCACCGCCCAGTAGCGGCCCCAGGAAGGCGCCGGGCGTGACCGCCGGGCTGTGCGCGAGGAAACCGCCGATGGCGGCGCAGGCGGTCACCGCGACCGCCGGCAGGCTCCAGCGCAGCGGCAGCAGGTGCAGTTGCAGGAAGTACAGCGGGAAGGCGATCCACAGCCCGTCGGGGGAGACCACGAGCAGCCCGGCCCAGGCCGCGCCCAGGGCGGTCAGCCACAGGGCGGCCGCGCGCGTCGAGCGGCGCACGGCGGGCGTCCGTACCCCCGCCGCGTACCCGGCGGCCGTCAGCACGCAGACGGCCACCACCCAGCCCGCCCGCGGCGCGGCATCGGCCAGGGCGCGTGCCGAGGCCAGCGCGAGCAGCCCGAGCAGCAGGGCGTGCAGGCAGAGCCGCAGCACCCGGGTCACGGGGGTGAGGGGGCGGGATTCCAGGAACGGCATGACCCGACCAGCGTAGGCGGCCGCCGGACGGCCCCGGTCAACCAAAAGTTTGATGTCCCGGTGCGCCCTTCGATACCAGGATCGGCACCGGCGCGCGATGCCGTGGCTCCACGGCGGAGAGCAGGGTGGGGATCATGTTCGTCGCATGGAGAGATCTCAGGTTCGCCAAGGGCCGCTTCGTCCTCATGGGCACGGTCGTCGTACTGATCACGCTGCTGGTGGGCCTGTTGTCGGGGCTGACGGCCGGCCTGGCCCGGGAGAACGTCTCGGCGGTCACCGGGCTGCCCGCCTCGCACCTCGCCTTCGCCGCGCCCCAAGGGGAGCAGAAGGTTTCCTTCGGCAGCTCCCAGGTGCCCGAGTCCGCTTGGCTGGAGTGGCGCAGGCAGCCCGGGGTGACCGCGGCGCAGCCCATCGGCATCCGCACCACCACCGCCGTCTCCGGTGAGCACACCGCCTCGGTCTCCCTCTTCGGGGTCGAGCCCGGCGGCACGGCCGCTCCGGCCGGCCTCGGCCAGGGGCAGGTGGTCCTCTCCGAGAAGGCGGCCGCGGAGCTCGGCGGCCTGCGGGCCGGCGGGAAACTCAAGGCGGGCTCGCTGGAGCTGACCGTCCGGGAGGTGAGCGGCACCGCCTCCTACAGCCACACCCCGGTGGTCTGGACGGACCTCAACGACTGGCAGCGGATCGGCAACCCGGGCACCTCCATCGACACCGTGGCCACGGTCATCGCCCTCGCCGGGGACGGCGGCACGGACTGGGCGGCCGGCGACCGGGCGGCCGGCACCGAGACCCGGAGCGTGGACGGGGCGCTCGGTGCCATCGGCTCCTACCAGGCCGAGAACGGCTCGCTCCAGCTGATGCGGGGCTTCCTCTTCGCGATCTCCGCGCTGGTCGTCGGAGCCTTCTTCACGGTCTGGACGATCCAGCGCAGCGGGGACGTCGCCGTCCTCAAGGCGCTCGGCGCGTCCACCCCGTACCTGCTGAAGGACGCGCTCGGCCAGGCCGTGGTCGTGCTGGCCGCGGGCACCGGCCTCGGCACCCTGCTCGCGGCCGGGCTCGGGGCCCTCATCAGCGGCGGCGACGTGCCCTTCGTCCTGGACGCCCCGACCGTGCTGGTCCCCGCCGCCGTCATGATCGTGCTCGGCGCGGGCGGCGCCGCCCTGTCCATCCGGCGGATCACCGCCGTCGACCCGCTGACCGCCCTCGGGAGCGCCCGATGACCCTCCTCGTGCACGACGTCACGCTCACCTACCCGGACGGCGACGGGCGGCTCACCGCCCTGGACCGGGTCCGCCTCGACGTGCCGGCCGGCACCCTCACCGCGGTGGTCGGGCCGTCCGGCTCCGGCAAGTCCAGCCTCCTCGCGGTCGCCGCCACCCTGGTGACCCCGGACTCCGGCCGGGTGGTCGTCGCCGGGCAGGACACGGCGACGCTGTCCGCCGCGGAGAAGTCGGCGCTGCGGCGCGCCCGGATCGGCATCGTGTTCCAGCAGCCGAACCTGCTGGCCGCGCTGACCGCGGCCGAGCAGCTGCAGGTCATGGCCCACCTGTCCGGGCGGCCGTCCCGGCAGCTGCGCCGGCGGGCGCTGGACCTGCTGGACGCGGTGGGCCTGGCCGACAAGGCCGACCGGCGGCCGCACCAGCTGTCCGGGGGCCAGCGGCAGCGGGTGAACATCGCCCGGGCCCTGATGAACGAGCCGTCCGTGCTGCTGGTGGACGAGCCCACCAGCGCGCTGGACCACGAGCGCGGCGCGGCCGTGCTGGACCTGCTGGTCGCGCTGACCCGGGAGCGGTCCACCGCGACCGTACTGGTCACCCACGACCGGACCCATCTGGCCGCGGTGGACCACACGGCCACGATGACCGACGGCCGCCTCACCGCCTCCCCGGTCCCGGCCTAGCCGCTGCGGCCGGGGAGGCCCGCGTCCGGGACCGCCGGGGGGCGGTTCCGGACGCCGGACGCGCGAAAGCCCCCGGCCGCCCCACGGGGGCGGGGCCGAGGGCCTTCGTACGCACGGATCGCGCGGGAGTCCCGCTACGCCGGGTTCTGGTTGGCCAGGGCGACCGACAGCTCGGCCGCCACGCCCTGGAGGATCGGCACGAAGGACTCGGCGACCGCCTCGGTGACCCGGCCGGCCGGGCCGGAGATGGAGATCGCGGCGGCGGTCGGCGAGTTCGGGACCGACACGGCCAGGCAGCGGACCCCTATCTCCTGCTCGTTGTCGTCTACCGCGTAGCCGGCCTTGCGGACCTTCTCCAGGGCGTCCAGGAAGCCCTCGGGCGTGGTGATGGTCTTCTCGGTCGCGGCCGGCATGCCGGTACGGGCGAGCAGCGCGCGGACCTCGTCGGCCGGGGTGTGCGCGAGCAGTGCCTTGCCCACGCCGGTGGAGTGCGGCAGCACCCGGCGGCCGACCTCGGTGAACATCCGCATGGAGTGCTTGGAGGGCACCTGGGCGACGTACACGATCTCGTCACCGTCGAGCAGCGCCATGTTCGCCGTCTCCCCGGTCTCCTCCACCAGCCTGGCCAGGTACGGGCGTGCCCAGGTGCCCAGCAGCCGGGAGGCGGACTCGCCGAGGCGGATCAGGCGGGGGCCGAGGGAGTACCGTCGGTTGGGCTGCTGCCGGACGTAGCCACAGGCCACGAGGGTGCGCATGAGCCGGTGGATCGTGGGCAGGGGCAGTCCGCTGGCGGCGGAGAGTTCACTCAGGCCGACCTCGCCCCCGGCGTCGGCCATTCGTTCGAGCAGATCGAAGGCGCGCTCAAGGGACTGGACGCCACCGCTGGCGGCGGGGGTCTTTGAGGAAGCGTCGGTGGTGCTGGCGCTGGACGTCGGCACGGCGCGGTCCTTTCGGTGCTGGCAGGCAAGGAAGCAGCCTACCCGGCGGCGGCCGTCGGCCCTAGTGCCGGGGCGACACCGTCCCCGCCGGTCAGAGGGGGTTTGTCCGGGTGGCCGACACCCCCCGGCGGGTGCCTGCCCGGCTCCCGGTGGTGGTAGCTACGTTCTGTAGAGCGAAATCCTAATTCCATTCTGTGGAAACCTCCAATTGCGGCCCGGGCGCGTGGGCTGACCGTCCGGGTGCTCTTGACGGGTCCCGGGATGGACGTGAAGACTCCGTCAACAGAACGTTGAATTTCGCTCTGTGGAAGTAGATGGGGAGGTTCCGTGTCCGACGTGGCAGTGGAACTGGTACTGCGCTCGACGCGCGTCATCACTCCCGAGGGGACGCGCGCCGCTTCGGTGGCCGTCGCCGCCGGGAAGATCGCGGCCGTGCTGCCGTACGAGGCGGAGGTGCCGGCCGGAGCCCGTCTGCAGGACTTCGGGGACGACGTACTGCTCCCCGGCCTGGTCGACACCCACGTCCACGTGAACGACCCGGGCCGCACCGAGTGGGAAGGCTTCTGGACGGCCACCCGCGCCGCCGCGGCCGGAGGCATCACCACGATCCTCGACATGCCCCTCAACTCGCTGCCGCCCACCACCACGACCGCCAACCTGGTGGTCAAGCAGGACGTGGCGCGCGCCAAGGCGCACGTGGACGTCGGCTTCTGGGGCGGCGCCCTGCCGGACAACGTCAAGGACCTGCGCCCCCTGCACGACGCCGGCGTGTTCGGCTTCAAGTGCTTCCTGTCGCCCTCCGGCGTCGACGAGTTCCCCGAACTCGACCAGGACCAGCTGGCCGCCTCCCTCGCCGAGATCGCCGGCTTCGGCGGCCTGATGATCGTTCACGCCGAGGACCCGCACCACCTCGGCTCCGCGCCGGTCGTGCCCGGTCCCAAGTACGCCGACTTCCTGGCCTCCCGCCCGCGGGACGCCGAGAACACCGCGATCGAGAACCTGATCGCCCAGGCCAAGCGGCTGAACGCGCGCGTCCACGTGCTGCACCTGTCCTCCTCCGACGCCCTGCCGCTGATCGCCGCCGCCAAGGCCGAGGGCGTCCAGCTCACCGTCGAGTCCTGCCCGCACTACCTCACCCTCACCGCCGAGGAAGTGCCGGACGGCGCCAGCGAGTTCAAGTGCTGCCCGCCCATCCGCGAGGCCGCCAACCAGGACCTGCTGTGGGACGCGCTCGCCGACGGCACCATCGACTGCATCGTCTCCGACCACTCGCCCTCCACCGCGGACCTGAAGACGGCGGACTTCTCCACCGCCTGGGGCGGCATCTCCTCCCTGCAGCTGGGCCTCCCGGCGATCTGGACCGAGGCGCGCAAGCGCGGACGCACCCTCGAGGACGTCGTCCGCTGGATGTCCGCCGCCCCGGCCGCGCTCGCCGGCCTCGGCCAGAAGGGCGCCATCGAGGCCGGCCGCGACGCCGACTTCGCGGTCCTGGCCCCCGAAGAGACCTTCACCGTGGACCCGGCCGCACTCCACCACCGCAACCAGGTCACGGCGTACGCGGGCAAGACCCTGCACGGCGTCGTGAAGTCCACCTGGCTGCGGGGCCGGCAGATCGCCGACCACGGCACCCCGTCCGAGCCCACCGGCCGACTCCTTGAAAGGCAGAACTGACAGTGGCGATCCCCTCCTTCACCGGTAACGCGAACCCGTACGGAGGCGGCGACCCGTACGCCGACTACCGCACGGCCGAGTTCCCGTTCACCCAGTACGCGAACCTCGCCGACCGTCAGCTCGGCGCCGGTGTGATCGCCGCCAACGACGAGTTCTTCGCCCAGCGCGAGAACCTCCTCGTCCCCGAAGAAGCGCACTTCGACCCCGAGCACTTCGGCCACAAGGGCAAGGTCATGGACGGCTGGGAGACCCGCCGCCGTCGCGGCGTCTCCGCCACCCAGCCCTGGCCGACCGCCGAGGACCACGACTGGGCGCTCGTACGCCTGGGCGCCCCGGGTGTCATCCGCGGCATCATCGTGGACACCGCCCACTTCCGCGGCAACATGCCGCAGGCCGTCTCCATCGAGGGCACCTCCGTCGAGGGCGCCCCGACGCCCGAGGAGCTCCTCGGCGACGACGTGAAGTGGACCACCCTGGTACCCCGCACCCCGGTCGGCGGCCACGCGGCCAACGGCTTCGAGGTGAGCGTCGAGCAGCGCTTCACGCACCTGCGCGTCAACCAGCACCCGGACGGCGGCATCGCCCGCCTGCGCGTCTACGGCGAGGTCCTGCCCGACCCGAAGTGGCTCGACGCGCTCGGCTCCTTCGACGTGGTCGCCCTGGAGAACGGCGGCGCCGTCCAGGACGCCTCCAACCGCTTCTACTCCCCGCCGACCAACACCATCAACCCGGGCCGCTCCCGCAAGATGGACGACGGCTGGGAGACCGCCCGCCGCCGCGACAACGGCAACGACTGGATCCGCTACCAGCTCGTCGCCGAGTCGGAGATCCGCGCGATCGAGATCGACACCGCCTACCTCAAGGGCAACTCGGCCGGCTGGGCCTCCCTGTCGATCAAGACCGGCGAGGAGGGCGAGTGGCAGGAGTTCCTGCCCCGCACCCGCCTCCAGCCCGACACCAACCACCGCTTCGTGCTGGACGCCCCGGCGGTCGGCACCCACGTCCGGATCGACATCTTCCCCGACGGCGGCTTCTCCCGCCTGCGCCTGTTCGGCTCGCTGACGGAGAGCGGCGCGGCCGCGCTGTCCGCCCGCCACCAGGAGCTGGGCGGCTGACGCTGCCGCGACACGTCCCCGGGGGCCGACACCCCCGGGGCCCCGCCCGTGGGGCGCACCGGAGCCACGGCTCCGGTGCGCCCCTTCGGCATGAACCCGGTCCCGCGTTCGCGCGAGCCTGACCGATGAGTTCCGCGCGCTCGGGAAGTCTGCACAGGTGAAGAGACCCCGACCAAGGAGCGCGGAGCCATGGGCAAGCTGACCCTCACCACCTTTCTCACCCTCGACGGCGTGATGCAGGCCCCCGGCGGCCCGCAGGAGGACACCAGTGACGGCTTCGCCTACGGCGGCTGGGTGTTCCCCTTCGCCGACGAGGGCATGGGGGAGTTCGTCACCGAGGTCTTCGGCCGGGCCGGCGCGTTCCTGCTCGGCCGGCGTACGTACGACATCTTCGCGGGGTACTGGCCGAAGCAGACCGACCCGGAGGACCCGATCGCCTCCCCGCTCAACGTCCTGCCCAAGTACGTGGCCTCCACCACGCTGAAGGACCCGGAGTGGGCCGGGACCACCGTCCTCGACGGGGAGAACCTCCAGTCCGAGGTCATCCGGGCGAAGGACCGCACCGAGGGGGAGCTCCAGGTCCACGGCAGCGGCCGGCTGGCCCAGTACCTGCTCGCCCGCGACCTCGTCGAGGAGCTCAACCTGCTCGTCTTCCCGGTGTTCCTGGGTGCCGGCCGCCGCCTGTTCCCCACCGGCGGCCTGCCCACGGCCTTCGAGCTGACCTACTCCGGGAAAACCCCGGCCGGCGTCGCCATCCACACGTACCGCCCGACGGGCCGCGCCGCCTTCGGCCAGATCGGCGACTGACCCGCCGCCGCGGGCAGCCCGCGCGGCGTGCGGGCGCACCGGCGGGCCGGGGGAAATACCGTCGACCGGCAAGATCCGCTCGGGTACGGTGAGGCCGCCCGCGTGCGAGCCGCCGACGTCTCCACCCCCCGACCCGCCGGAGACGCCCCCGTGTCCACCCTCGCCGCCCCCGCCCCCCTCGCCCCGCGCCGCACCTGGTCCGCCGACCTCCCCGTCCTCCTCGTCGCCGTCGTCTGGGGCGGCAGCTACCTCGCCGCCAAGGGCATCACCACCGGCCACACCGTGATCGCCGTCCTGGTCCTGCGCTTCGCGCTGGTGCTGCCCGTCCTGGTGCTCGCCGGGTGGCGGGCGCTGCGCACCCTGCGCCCCGCCCAGCTGCGCGGCGCCGGCCTGCTGGGGCTCGTACTCGGCGGGATCTTCCTGCTGGAGACCTACGGGGTGGTCCACACCTCCGCCACCAACGCCGGGCTGATCATCAGCCTCACCATGATCTTCACCCCGCTCGCCGAGGCCGCGGTCCGCCGCACCAGGCCCTCCGGAGCCTTCCTCGCCGCCGCCGCGCTCTCCGTCGCCGGCGTGGTCCTGCTGACCCAGAACGGCGGGTTCACCGCGCCCGGCCTCGGCGACCTGCTCATCCTCGGCGCTGCGCTCGCCCGGACCCTGCACGTGCTGCTGATGGCCCGGATCAAGGCCGTCCAGGACGCCGACGCCCTCTCCCTGACCACCGTCCAGCTGGGCAGCGCCGTGCTGGTGTTCGCGGTGCTCGCCGCCCTGCCCGGCACCGGAGCCACCCCCTGGGCCGCCGCCGCGGACTTCGGCCCCGCCGAATGGGCCGGACTGGCCTTCCTCGCCGTCTTCTGCACCCTCTTCGCCTTCTTCGTGCAGATGTGGGCCGTACGCCGGACCTCCCCCTCCCGGGTCAGCCTGCTGCTCGGCACCGAGCCGCTGTGGGCGGCCGCCGCCGGCATCGCCCTCGGCGGGGAGCGGCTGGGGGCCGCCGGATTCGCCGGTGCCGCCCTGGTACTGGCCGGCACCGCCTGGGGCCGCCGCGCCGCAACCGGCTGACCCTGGCCGAAAACCGCGGTCGCAGAGGGTGAACGGCCGCCGTAGTGTGGGCCAATGCCCATCGTCGACCTGTCCTCCGCCGCCGAAGACCTCAACGCGAACCCCTACCCCGTCTATGCGCGGCTGCGTGCGGCCGGACCGGTCCACCGGGTCTCGCTCGGCGACGGCTACGAGGGCGTCGAGCAATGGCTGGTCGTCGGCCACGAGGAGGCCCGACAGGCCCTCAACCATCCGGACCTGTCGAAGAACTGGCAGCTCTCCGAGCACTGGGGCGACATCGTGGCCACCGCCGCCAACACCAACATGCTCGAGGTCGACCCGCCCCACCACACCCGGCTGCGCAAGCTCGTGGCCCGCGAGTTCACCGCCCGCCGCATCGAGGCGCTCATCCCCCGCATCCAGCAGATCACCGACGAACTGCTGGATGCGATGGCGGCCCGCCCCGGCCGCACCGCCGACCTGATCAAGGAGTTCGCCTTCCCGCTCCCGATGATCGTCATCTGCGAGCTGCTGGGCGTGCCCGACCTGGACCGGGAGCGCTTCCGCCACTGGTCGCAGGAGATCGTCGCGCCGACCGCCGGCGGACCTCCCGACAACACCGCGATGGAGCAGCTCAGCGGCTATCTCACCGAGCTGATCACCGCCAAGGCGAAGGAGCCCGGCGAGGACCTGCTGAGCGCCCTGATCCGGACCCGGGACGAGGAAGGCGACCGGCTCTCACCGGACGAGCTCATCGGCATGGCCTTCCTGCTGCTGGTGGCCGGCCACGAGACCACCGTCAACCTGATCTCCAACGGAGTACGGGCCCTGCTCGCCCACCCCGGCCAGCTGGCCGCACTGCGGGCCGACTTCGACGGACTGCTCGCCGGCGCGGTGGAGGAGATGCTCCGCTACGACGGCCCGGTGGAGAACGCGACCTTCCGCTGGGCCCGCCGCGCCGTGGAGCTCGGCGGCACGCTCATCCCGCAGGGCGCCTCCGTACTGGTCTCCCTCGCCGGAGCCGACCGCGACCCGGCCCGCTTCCCGGAACCGGACGTGTTCGACATCCGGCGCGCCCCCCAGGGCCACCTGGCCTTCGGCCACGGCATCCACTTCTGCCTCGGCGCCCCGCTGGCCCGCGCCGAGGGCCGGATCGCGATCCGGTCCCTGCTGGAGCGGTTCCCGGCACTCGCCGAAGATCCGGACGCCGGTCCGCGGAACTGGCTCAGCGGCACCCTGATGCACGGAGTCACCCGGCTCCCGGTCCGCTGGTAGCCGTACATGACCGGACCGGTACCGCGCTCACAGATCCGGCAGCTCCGCGAGCCGCACCGGCCGCCGCTCCCGCCGCGAGATCTCGCAGGCCTCCGCGATCCGCAGCGCGGCCAGCCCCTGCCGGCCGTCGCACGGGTTCGCGCCCTCTCCGCGGACCAGCCGGACGAAGGCCGCCAGCTCGGCCTCGTACGCGGGGGCGAACCGCTCCAGGAACCCGGTCCACGGCTTGCTCGCCGGAGGCGGCCCGTGCGGCTCCGTCGACGCGATCGGCGTACGGTCGTCCAGCCCGGCCGAGACCTGGTCCAGCTCCCCGGCCAGCTCCATCCGCACGTCGTACCCGGCGCCGTTGCACCGCGTCCCGGTACAGGTGGCCAGCGTGCCGTCGTCCAGGGTGAGGACGGCCGCGGCCGTGTCCACGTCCCCGGCCGCCCGGAACTGCGCGGGCCCCGCGTCCGAGCCGGTCGCGTACACCTCGGCCACTTCCCGCCCGGTCACCCACCGCACCATGTCGAAGTCGTGCACCAGGCAGTCCCGGTACAGGCCCCCGGAGGTCTCCAGATAGCCGGGTGGCGGCGGCGCCGGATCGGCGGTCATGGTCCGTACGGTGTGCAGCCGGCCCAGCGCGCCGGAACGCACCAGCTCCCGGGCCGTGGTGTAACCCGCGTCGAAGCGCCGCATGAACCCCAGCTGGAGCACCCCGCCGGCGGCCGCCACCTCGCGCAGCACCGCGAGGGTGCCGGGCAGGTCGGGGGCCACGGGCTTCTCGCAGAACACCGGCAGCCCGGCCCGCACGGCCCGGATCACCAGCTCCGGATGCCCGTCCGTGGAGCAGGCCACCACCAGGGCGTCCACGCCCCAGTTGAACACCTCGTCCACGCCGGGCGCGGCCGTGGCCCCCAGCCGGGTGGCCACCCGCGCCGCCCGCGCAGGATCGGCGTCGGCGAGGACCAGCGACCCGGACTCCGGGTGCCGGCTCAGCGCCGCCGCATGGAACGAGCCGATCCGGCCGGTCCCGACGATCCCGATGCGCATGCACTCAACGTGACGCCGTGCGCGTCGCCTGTCAATCTGCCCCGATGGCCCTGCATGGTCGACTGTGGCGGATACTGGGCGGCTGACACCGGAATGACCAGGTATTCGAATGACCGGGCATGCGCACAGGGCGCACAGGGCGCACAGGGCGCCGCTTCGGGATCGGCGCTGTGAAGGGATGGCACGGGGACGTGGCTAGGGTTCGGACAGGGGCACGCATCATGGGCGCCGTGCTCGCCGCGGCAGTGGGGGCCTCCCTCGCCGGCTGCAGCAGCACCGGCGGCAAGCGCGCCGAGGAGCGGGCCAAGGCGGCCGCACAGGGCCGGCCGGCCGTTTCCACCCCGCGCTGGACCTTCGCGATGGTCACCCACGCGGGCGATGGCGACACCTTCTGGGACATCGTCCAGAAGGGCGCCAAGGAGGCCGCGGCCAAGGACAACATCAACTTCACCTACTCGCACGACGACCAGGCGCAGCAGCAGGCGCAGTACGTCCAGAACGCCATCGACCAGAAGGTCGACGGCATCATCGTCAGCCTCGCCAAGCCCGAGGCCCTCAAGGACGTCCTCGCCAAGGCCGCCAAGGCCGGCATCCCGGTGATCACCGTGAACTCCGGCTCCGCCCAGTCCGAGGAGTACGGCGCCCTCACCCACATCGGGCAGGACGAGGAGATCGCGGGCGAGGCCGTCGGCACCGAGCTGACCAAGCGCGGCCGCAAGAAGGCCGTCTGCGTCCTGCACGAACAGGGCAACGTCGGCCACGAGCAGCGCTGCGCCGGAGCGAAGAAGACCTTCGACGGCACCCTGGAGAACCTGTACGTCGAAGGCACCAACATGCCCTCCGTCCAGGCCGCCATCCAGGCGAAACTCCAGGCCGACCCCGGTGTCGACGCCGTACTCACCCTGGGCGCGCCCTTCGCACCCACCGCCGTCAAGGCCAAGGACGCGGCCGGCAGCAAGGCCGAGGTCGACACCTTCGACCTCAACGAATCCGTCGCCCGCGACCTGAAGTCCGGCGCCCTCGGCTTCGCCGTCGACCAGCAGCCCTACCTCCAGGGCTACGAGGCCGTGGACCTGCTCTGGCTCTACCGCTACAACGCCAACACGCTCGGCGGCGGCCGCCCGGTGCTCACCGGACCGCAGATCGTCACCAAGGACGAGGCGGCCGAGCTGGAGGAGTACATCAAGCGGGTGACCCGATGAGCGCGGCCGTCCATACCGCCGACGAGCGGCTGGCACCGGTCTCCCTGGTCCGGCGGCTGCTCGGCCGCCCCGAGCTCGGCGCGGTCGTCGGCGCCGCCGCCGTCTTCGTCTTCTTCTCCTTCGCGGCCGACAGCTTCCTCCGGGCGTCCAGCCTCTCGACCATCCTCTACTCGGCCTCCACCATCGGGATCATGGCGGTCCCGGTGGCCCTGCTGATGATCGGCGGCGAGTTCGACCTGTCGGCCGGCGTCATGGTCACCACCTCGGCGCTGTTCACCTCGATGTTCAGCTACCAGATGACCGCGAACGTCTGGGTGGGCGTCGGGGTGTCCCTGCTGGCCACCCTCGCCATCGGATTCTTCAACGGATTCATGCTGACCCGCACCAAGCTGCCCAGCTTCATCATCACGCTCGGCACCTTCCTGATGCTGACCGGCCTGAACCTCGGCTTCACCAAGCTGATCAGCGGCTCCGTCTCCACCAAGAGCATCGGCGACATGGAGGGCTTCCCCTCCGCCAAGGCCCTCTTCGCCTCCCAGTGGAACGTGGGCGGGGTGACCCTCAAGGTCACCATCCTGTGGTGGCTGGTGCTGGTCGCCGTCGCCACCTGGATCCTGCTCCGCACCCGGGCCGGGAACTGGATCTTCGCCGTGGGCGGCGGGGCCGACGCGGCCCGCGCGGTCGGCGTGCCGGTGGTCAAGACCCGCATCGGGCTCTACATGGGCGTCGCCCTGTGCGCCTGGATCTCCGGCCAGCACATCCTCTTCTCGTTCGACGTGGTCCAGTCCGGCGAGGGCGTCGGCAACGAGTTCCTGTACATCATCGCGGCCGTGATCGGCGGCTGTCTGATGACCGGCGGCTACGGCTCCGCCATCGGCTCGGCCGTCGGCGCGTTCATCTTCGGCATGACCAGCAACGGCATCGTGTACGCCCAGTGGAACCCGGACTGGTTCAAGTTCTTCCTCGGCGCGATGCTGCTGCTGGCCACCCTGCTCAACGCGTGGGTGCGCAAGCGGGCGGAGGCCAAGTGAGTCTCGTGAAGCTGACGGGCGTCAGCAAGTACTACGGCAACATCCGGGCCCTGGAAGGGGTCTCCCTGGAGGTCTCGGCCGGCGAGATCACCTGTGTGCTCGGCGACAACGGGGCCGGCAAATCCACCCTCATCAAGATCATCGCGGGCTTGCACCAGCACGACGCCGGCAGCTTCGAGATCGAGGGCGAGGAGACCGTGCTCGCCAACCCGCGCGCCGCCCTCGACCGCGGCATCGCCACCGTCTACCAGGACCTCGCCGTGGTCCCCCTGATGCCGGTCTGGCGGAACTTCTTCCTCGGCTCCGAACCCGTCAAGGGCCGCGGACCGCTGCGCCGCCTCGACGTGGCGTTCATGCGCGAGACCACCCGGGCCGAGCTGCTCCGCATGGGCATCGACCTGCGCGACGTCGACCAGCCCATCGGCACCCTGTCCGGCGGCGAGCGCCAGTGCGTGGCCATCGCCCGCGCCGTGTACTTCGGCGCGAAGGTCCTCGTCCTGGACGAGCCGACCGCCGCCCTCGGCGTGAAGCAGTCCGGGGTGGTCCTCAAGTACGTCGCGGCCGCCCGGGACGCCGGACTCGGTGTGGTTCTCATCACCCACAACCCGCACCACGCGCACCTGGTCGGCGACCGGTTCGTCCTGCTCAAGCGCGGCACCATGGCGGGCTCCCACACCCGGGACTCCATCACCCTGGACGAGCTCACCCGCCAGATGGCCGGTGGATCCGAGCTCGACGAGCTGAGCCACGAACTGGCCCGGGTGGCAGAATCGGGTGACGGCCGAAGCGACGGCGGCAGCGACGACAGGCACGACACGGACGACAGGACTCGATGAGCACGTACCGGGACTTCACGCTCGCTCACCGGGGGTCCGCCCGCGGCACCGTGCTGCGGACGGTGGGAACCCGGGAGCGCCGCTCGCACCTGACCGCCCCGCGCGTGCCGACCGTAGGCATCGACATCGGCGGCACCAAGGTGATGGCCGGGGTCGTCGACGCCGACGGCATCATCCTGGAGAAGATCCGCACCGAGACGCCCGACAAGTCCAAGAGCCCCAAGGTCGTCGAGGACACCATCACCGAGCTGGTGCTGGACCTCTCCGACCGGCACGACGTCCACGCCGTGGGCATCGGCGCGGCCGGCTGGGTGGACGCCAACCGCTCCCGGGTGCTCTTCGCCCCCCACCTGGCCTGGCGCGACGAGCCGCTGCGGGACGCCCTACAGTCCCGGCTCGCCGTCCCCGTGATGGTCGACAACGACGCCAACACCGCCGCCTGGGCGGAATGGCGGTTCGGCGCCGGCCGCGGCGAAGACCACCTGGTCATGATCACCCTCGGTACCGGCATCGGCGGGGCCATCCTGGAGGACGGCCAGGTCAAACGCGGCAAGTTCGGGGTGGCCGGCGAGTTCGGCCACATGCAGGTCGTGCCCGGCGGGCACCGCTGCCCCTGCGGCAACCGCGGCTGCTGGGAGCAGTACAGCTCCGGCAACGCCCTGGTCCGCGAGGCCCGCGAACTGGCCGCCGCCGACTCCCCGGTCGCGTACAACATCATCGCCAGGGTCGGCGGGAACGTCCAGGAGATCACCGGGCCGCTGATCACCGAGCTGGCCCGGGAGGGCGACGCCATGTGCGTCGAGCTGCTCCAGGACATCGGCCAGTGGCTCGGCGTCGGCATCGCCAACCTGGCCGCCGCCCTCGACCCGTCCTGCTTCGTCATCGGCGGCGGCGTCAGCGCCGCCGACGACCTGCTGATCGGCCCGGCCCGGGAAGCCTTCCGCCGCCACCTGACGGGCCGCGGCTACCGGCCCGAGGCCCGGATCGCCAAGGCCCAGCTCGGCCCCGAGGCCGGTATGGTCGGTGCCGCCGACCTGGCCCGGCTGGTCGCCCGCAGGTTCCGCCGGGCCAACCGCCGCCGGGTCGAGCGGTACGAGCGCTACGAACGCTATCTGGGCCTGCGCGGAGCGACCGGGCCCGAGGAACAGGAACAACAGTGACCCCGCCTCCCACCCCGCCCCCCACCCTGCCCCGCCAGGCCGCCGCCCCTGCCACCGACGAGGCTGCCGCCGCCCCGGCCCCCGCCGAGGACCGCCGGCACGTGGTCCGCCGCCGCTGGCTCACCGCGATCATCATCGTGCTGCTGATCGGCATCCCGGCGGGCTACCTGGCCGTCTCCGCCGAGCAGAGCCGCAGCAGCGGCCGCGACAAGGCCGCCAAGGCGGCCGCCGACCAGGTGCGCCCCGGCTGGCCCTCGCGGGTCCAGCGCAGCATCTACGAGGTGCCGGTCCCGGCGCGGTCCACCGGCGTCGGCTTCTACGAGACCAACAACTGGCGCACCAGCCGGCTGTACGTGCAGTTCACCACCACGCCGACGAAGCTCGAGGAGTTCCTCGGTGCGCTCGGCACCAGCCTGGACGCCCTCACCCCCGGGGTCTCCATCGGTGAGCGGGACGCCGGGGTGGCCGGCTGGAGCTGGTCCGCGGAGCACCAGTGGTACGGCACCACCCACGACCAGCCGGACCCGCGCCCCACCCAGGACATCACCGTCGACCTGACCGACCCGGAGCAGCCCCGGGTCTACGTGGTGTCCACCGCGACCCCGTGACATCGCGCTGATCCGCCCCCGAGCGGGTCTTCCCCCCTAGCCTGGGGATCATGAAGCTCACCAAGAAGCTGCACTCCTGCATCCAGCTGGAAAAGGCCGGGCGCACCCTCGTCATCGACCCCGGCGCCTTCAGCGAACCCGACGCGGGCCTGGGCGCGGACGCCCTGCTGGTCACGCACGAGCACCCGGACCACTTCGACGAGGGCCGGCTGCGAGCCGCCCTCGACGCCAACCCGGCCGCCGCGCTGTGGACCCTGCGGAGCGTCGCCGAGCAGCTGTCGGCCGCCTACCCGGGGCGGGTGCACACCGTCGGCCACGGGGACACCTTCACCGCCGCCGGCTTCGACGTGCAGGTGCACGGCGAACTGCACGCCGTGATCCACCCGGACCTTCCGCGGGTCACCAATGTCGGCTACCTCGTGGACGGTTCCCTCTTCCACCCCGGCGACGCCCTGACCGTGCCGGACGCCCCGGTGGAGACCCTGATGCTCCCGGTGCACGCCCCCTGGAACAAGATCTCCGAAGTGATCGACTACGTCCGCGAGGTCAAGCCGCTCCGCGCCGTCGACATCCACGACGCCTACCTCGCGGACCTGGCCCGGCCCATCTACGACATGGCCCTCGACAAGCTCGGCGGCGCCCCGCACTCCCGACTCACGGCCGGGGACTCGGCCGCCCTGTGACTGTCGGTGCCGGGCGGTAGGTTGGACGGTATGCGTATCGCCACGTACAACGTCAACTCGATCACCGCCCGGCTGCCCCGGCTGCTGGCCTGGCTGGAGAGCTCCGGCACGGATGTGCTCTGCATCCAGGAGACCAAATGCTCCGCGGAGCAGTTCCCGGCCGCCCAGCTGCGCGAGCTCGGATACGAGTCGGTCGTGAACGCCACCGGCCGGTGGAACGGGGTGGCCCTGCTCTCCCGGGTCGGCATGGAGGACGTGGCGCTGGGCCTGCCCGGCGGCCCCGACTACGAGGGGATCCAGGAGCCCCGGGCGATCTCCGCGACCTGCGGGGGAGTGCGGGTCTGGTCGGTGTACGTGCCCAACGGCCGCGAGGTCGAGCACGACCACTACGGCTACAAGCTGGACTGGTTCCGCGCCCTCTCGGCCGCCGTCGCCGAAGACGCGGCCGGCCCGCGCCCGTTCGCCGTGCTCGGCGACTTCAACGTGGCCCCGACCGACGAGGACGTCTACGATCCGGCGGTCTTCGCGGGCCTCACCCACGTCACCCCGGCCGAGCGCGCCGCGCTGGAGGCACTGCGTGCCGCCGGGCTGTCCGACGTCCTGCCGCGCGCCCTCAAGTACGACCGCCCGTACACCTTCTGGGACTACCGGATGCTCGCCTTCCCCAAGAACAAGGGCATGCGCATCGACCTGGTCTACGGCAACCCGGCCTTCGCGAAGGCCGTCAAGGACGCCTACGTGGACCGTGAGGAGCGCAAGGGCAAGGGCGCTTCGGATCACGCGCCGGTCGTTGTCGATCTCGACGTGTGATGCGACGCTGGGGGGTATGAACATCCCTTTCCTGGACAACTGGCTGAATCGGCACGAGACCGGACAGGGTGCGCTGGCCGCGGCGCTCGAGGGCGATCCCGAGGGCGTGACCGAGATGTTCTCCGAGTGCGAGATGCTGCGCGTCCAGGCGAGGGCGGGCGGGCTGGAACTCGACGAGAGTCCGGCCTCGTTGGAGGCCCTGGACCAGATGATGCCGCGCTGGCGCCGGGATCCGGAGGTCACTCCCTGGCTCGGCAACGACGCCGGCTTCTACCTGGGCACCGTGATCATCCGGACGGTGCCCGGCTCCGGCTGGCAGGTGTGGCCCAACGGCCAGCCGGTGATCCGGCTGGCCTCGGGCCGTGAGCTGAACGTGGTGGAGTCCGGCGTCGCCTGGGCGATGACCGGCTCTCCGGAGCTCTGCCAGGCCTACGCCGAGGCCTCGGAGGGCTGATGCAGAGCCGTCCCGCGGCCGCTCCGGGGTAAGTCGGGGCCGCCCTGGGGCCGGCCGTGGGTCGGCCGGGACTGTCCCTCGAACGGGCGACATTTGGCTTTATGCCCCTTTTACGCGTGTCGAGGCGAAGTGCCCTTCCCCGACTGGATAGTTTGCGCTGACCTCGACACAGCCAAAAAGTGGGGCAGCGTATGGCCGTCGATCCGTTGATCGAGCTGCGGGACGTCAACAAGTACTACGGAAAGCTGCACGTCCTCCAAGACATCAACCTCACGGTCGCCCGTGGGGAGGTGGTGGTGGTCATCGGCCCCTCCGGCTCCGGGAAATCCACCCTGTGCCGGGCGATCAACCGGCTGGAGACCATCGAATCCGGCACCATCCTCCTCGACGGCCACCCGCTGCCCGCCGAGGGCAAGGAGCTCGCGGCCCTGCGCGCCGAGGTCGGCATGGTCTTCCAGTCCTTCAACCTCTTCGCGCACAAGACCGTCCTCGCCAACGTCTCGCTGGCCCAGATCAAGGTCCGCAAGCGCAAGAGGGACGAGGCGGACAAGCGCTCCCGCGAACTCCTGGAGCGGGTCGGCCTCGCCTCGCAGGCGGCGAAGTTCCCCGCCCAGCTCTCCGGCGGCCAGCAGCAGCGGGTGGCCATCGCCCGCGCCCTCGCCATGGACCCCAAGGCGCTCCTCTTCGACGAGCCCACCTCGGCCCTCGACCCCGAGATGATCAACGAGGTGCTGGAGGTCATGCAGCAGCTCGCCCGGGACGGGATGACCATGGTCGTGGTCACCCACGAGATGGGCTTCGCCCGCTCCGCGGCCAACCGCGTCGTGTTCATGGCCGACGGCAGGATCGTCGAGGACCGCACCCCGGAGGAGTTCTTCACCGCTCCGGAGAGCGACCGGGCCAGGGACTTCCTCTCCAAGATCCTCAAGCACTGAAGGGCCGCGGACACATGACCACGACCCGCGGTTCCCGCCTGCCCGCTTCCCGCCGGCTCGCGCGCCTGCCCGGCCTCCTCCTGGTCCTCCTCCTCGCCCTGCTCGCGGCCGTCACCGGCTGCGGCAAGGAGGGCAGCCCGCCCGTCAAGGGGCCGCAGCCCGAGGACCTGCCCGTCTACCAGGTCGCCACCGGCTTCAGCCTGCCCGCCTCGCCCACCTGGGAGCGCGCCAAGCGGCGCGGCCGGCTGGTGGTCGGGGTCAAGGAGGACCAGCCGTACCTGGGCGAGAAGGACCCGGCCGGCGGCGGCTACTCCGGCTTCGACATCGAGATCGCCAGGATGATGGCCGCCTCCCTCGGCTTCGACCCGAAGAAGATCGAGTTCAAGACCGTCGCCTCGGCCAACCGCGAGACCGCCCTGCAGAACGGCCAGATCGACTACTACGTCGGCACCTACACCATCAACGACAACCGCAAGAAGCAGGTCGGCTTCGCCGGCCCCTACTACCTGGCCGGACAGTCCCTGCTGGTCCGCCGCGACGAGACCGGCATCAACGGCCCCCAGGACCTCGCGGGCAAGCGGGTCTGCTCCGCCGCCGGCTCCACCCCCTACCAGCGGCTGCAGCGGGAGTACCCCAAGGCCGTCCTGGTCGCCTACGACACGTACTCGGTCTGCGTCGACAACCTGCTGACGTACCAGGTCGACGCGGTCTCCACGGACGACTCGATCCTCCTCGGATACGCGGCCAAGGTCCCCGAGGAGCTCAAGGTCGTCGGCAAGCCCTTCTCCGAGGAGCCCTACGGCATCGGCGTCCCGCGCCGTGACAACGCCCTCCGCTTCGCCCTCGACGACGCCCTCGCCGCCAACGAGAAGAACGGCAACTGGAAGAAGGCGTACGAGGCGACGCTCGGCCTGTCCGGCGTGCCCGCCCCGCAGCCGCCCGCCATCGACCGCTACCCGGCGAGCTGAGGGGAGCCCGCACCACCATGGACGTACTCACCGAGAACTTCTCGCTCTACGGCAAGGGCTTCCTCGGCACCGTCGAACTCACCGTCTACGCCTCCCTGCTCGCCCTGGTCCTGGGCTTCGTCATGGCCTCCTTCCGGGTCGCCCCGATCGGCTCCCTCCGGGTGTTCGGCACGGTCTGGGTGACGGTCCTGCGCAACACCCCGCTGACCCTGCTCTTCTTCGCGGTGCTGCTCGGGCTGCCCCGGTTCGGGCTGGTCCTGCCCTTCCAGCTGTTCGCCGTCCTCGCCCTCGGCTGCTACACCTCGGCGTTCATCTGCGAGGTCCTGCGCTCGGGCATCAACACCGTCCCCAAGGGGCAGGGCGAGGCCGCCCGCAGCCTGGGGATGTCCTTCACCCAGACCCTCGGCGACGTGGTGCTGCCGCAGGCGTTCCGCTCGGTGATCCCGCCCATCGGATCCACCCTGATCGCCCTGGCCAAGAACTCGGCGATCGCCGGCGCGTTCAGCGTCACCGAGCTGCTGGGCACCTACAAAACACTCAATGAACTCGGTTACAGCATCATCTGGACCTTCATCTGGATCGCCGTCGGCTACCTGATCATCACCCTGTCCATCAGCGCGCT
The DNA here is from genome assembly GCF_040689505.1 of Streptomyces sp. NPDC051211. Classification (NCBI taxonomy): domain Bacteria; kingdom Bacillati; phylum Actinomycetota; class Actinomycetes; order Kitasatosporales; family Streptomycetaceae; genus Streptomyces; species Streptomyces sp. NPDC051211. The sequence continues at coordinate 48,580 of NZ_JBFBAV010000009.1, read as the reverse complement.
GTTCAACGTGCTGGAGAAGCGTTGGGGGATCGCCCGATGACCGCCCACACCCTCCACGGGGACCTGGAGTCCACCGCCCTCTACGACATCCCCGGCCCCAGGGCCCAGCGCCGCCACTTCCTCTACGGGGTCCTCTCCACGGCGGTGATCCTGGCGCTGGCCGGCTGGATCCTCTACCTGCTGTTCGACACCAACCAGTTCACGGCCGCCAAGTGGTCGCCGTTCCAGTACACGGGGATCCAGGAGCTGCTGCTCAGGGGGCTGGGGAACACTCTGAAGGCCTTCGCCTACGCCTCGGTGCTGTCGCTGGTCCTCGGCGCGGTGCTGGCGACCGGGCGGCTGTCCTGGCACCGGCCGGTGCGCTGGCTTGCCACCCTGTGCGTGGAGTTCTTCCGGGCCATGCCGGTGCTGGTGATGATCTTCTTCATCTTCGTGGCGCTGAAGGTCCAGCCGCTGCCCGCGCTGGTGGCAGGGCTCACCTTGTACAACGGCTCGGTGCTGGCGGAGGTGTTCCGTACGGGCATCAACGCGGTGGAGCGCGGGCAGCGCGAGGCGGCGTACGCGCTGGGCATGCGCAAGACCCAGGTGATGACGTACGTACTGGCCCCGCAGGCGGGCCGGGCGATGCTGCCGGCCATCATCAGCCAGCTGGTGGTGGCACTGAAGGACACCTCGCTCGGCTTCCTGATCACCTACGAGGAGTTCCTGCACGCGGGCAAGCTGATCGCCTCGAACCTCGACTACGACCTGCCGTTCATCCCGGTGGTGATGGTGATCTCGCCGATCTACATCGGGATGTGCATGCTGCTGTCCTGGTTCGCCACCTGGGTGGCCAGGCGCCAGCGGCGCAGCCCCAAGACCGAGGCGGTCGACGTCGCCGCGGCCGAACCGGGGCCGGTGCTGCCGGGACAACCCTAGGCGGCCCCGCCCCGGCAGCAGCCGGAGATCACTGTTCGCGCAGCGGGACCGAGACGTACGAGGGATCGGACCGCGGCGAGGAGAAGGTCAGCTGTGCGCCGGCGGGGTTGTGCTCGATGTAGAGCGGGTCGACGGTGTCGATGACCAGAGCGAGCCGGTGGCCCTCGGGCACGTCGTAGGCGGTGGAGAAGAGCTCCAGGTCCACGCCGAAGGCCTGGCCGGGGGTCTTGCCGTGGAAGGTGTGGGGGGCGTTGGAGACCAGCTTGCCGATGCCGAGGGGGCCGACGTCGTAGAGGTAGGCGACGAAGGTGCCGTCCCCCTTGGTGGGGGTGACGGTGGTGTGCAGCTTGACGGAGCCGCGGATGCGGCGGGCCTCCTCGTACCGCTCGGACTGCCAGACGGCGGCGAAGGCGCGGGGGAGCAGCGGGACGGAGGCCATCGGCGGTGCCTTGACGAACTGGTCCAGCAGGTTGGACAGCAGCAGGATGCCGCCGTTGGCACCGGAGTCGATGTTGGCCCACACGTGCTCGGAGTCGTTCAGCAGGAGCTTCTCGGTGCCGGCCGCGCCGACCGATTTCCAGTCCGTATAGCCTTCGTAGTCCTCGTCTCCTTCGGCGGTACGGGACTTCAGCTGGACCGGCAGCTCGCGGTCGATGCCGTTGTCGGTGCCCTTGAGGTGGCGGTCGAACCAGCGGTGGGCGCTGGTCCAGGTGTCGTTGGGCAGGCCGAGCAGGCCGGTGGCCTCGGCGGTGGCGTGGTCGCCGGGGCGGAACTCCAGGCGCTTGGGGCCGGTGAGCTTCTCGTAGAAGGCCGCGTACTGGTTGGGCGGGAAGAGGGTGTCGCCCCAGGCGTTGCCGAGCATGACGGCGGCGCCGTTGGCGTTGATCCTGTCGATCTGGGCGACGGGGGAGCGCTTGCGCCCCCACTCGATCATCTCCTGCTCCTTGTCGAGGTTGGAGCCGAGGAAGTCGCCGAGGATCCGCTGGAGTTCGGGGCCGGGGCGGCCGGTGAGGTAGCCGGCGGCGCCGAGCATGGCGGCGGCCTGGAGGTGCTGGGTGCGGCCGGAGTAGATGGACTCGATCAGGTCGGCCCAGCCGCTCATGGCCACCACGGCCTTGATGCGGCTGTCGTGGGCCGAGGCCATCAGGCTGATGCCGGCGCCGTAGCTGACTCCGCCCACGCCGATGCGGGCCGGGTCGGCGGGGGCGGTGGCCAGGGCCCAGTCGATGACCGCGGAGACGTCGGCGACGTCGGCCGGGCCCGCGACCTCGATCTGCCCGCCCGACAGCCAGAAGCCGCGCGAGGTGTAACTCACCACCACGTAGCCGGAGTCGGCCAGCTTCTTGGCCTGGGCGATGTATTCGATCTGCGGCATGCCCCAGCTGGTGGGGAAGACGATCAGGGGGTACTTCTGGCCGGCCTTCGCGCCGGCCGGGGTGAAGACGTTGCCCTTGAGCGTGATGCCGCCGGAGCCGGAGATGTCGTGGAACCGGAGCTCCGACTGCGCGGTCGTTCCGGCAGCCGCGGTGGCGGCGGGCGCCGCCTGGGCCTGGTGGGGGGCCAGGCCCAGGGCGGCCGCGGCCAGGAGCGCCGTCACGGTCGCGGCGGTGGGGGTGCGGGCCATCAATCGCTCCTCGTGTGTGCCGGGTCGTCAAAGTGACCCGACGGTAACGGGAGCGGCTTACCGGAAGTAACCCATGGGTAAGTTACGTGCAGGTAACGATTGAACAGAAGTCAGGACGGCTCAGCCGTTCTGCTGGGCGCCGGTCAGGGCGCTCTTGGCCTTCCACTGGTCCCAGCTCAGGTTCCACTGGGTGTACCCGTTGCCGAGCTTGGCATCGCCCTTGGAGCCACTGCCCGTCACCTCGACGAGGTCGCCGACCTGGGCCATGCCGAACAGCGCGGCGGCGTTGGTGTCGCTCATCCCCACGCAGCCGGAACTGGCGTTGGCGCGACCGAAGTTGCCGGCGTTCCACGGGGCGGCGTGGATGTACATGCCGGACCAGGTCACTCGCATCGAGTACTTGACCATCTTGTCGTAGGCGTCGCCCAGGCCGACCGTCTCGGAGTTCATCCGGATGGTGCCCTCCTTCGACATCAGCGCCATCTTCCCCGACCAGGACGCCTTCTGGCCGCCGGGCGTGCCCGCGGAGACCGGGATGGTCTTCACCGTCTGGCCGTCCTCGGTCACCGTCATCTGCTTGGTGTTGAGATCCACCTTCAGCCGGCGGTCCTTGCCGATCTTGAACTCGGTGTTGTAGTCGCGGACGAAGTAGCCGCCGCCCTGACCGGAGTTCACGCCGTTGAGGTCCATCTGCACCTTCACCTCGGTGCCGGACTTCCAGTACTCCTTCGGCCGCCAGTCGACCCGGTCGTTGCCCGAGTAGTCCGTCATCCAGCCCCAGGAGCCCTCGGTGTTGTTCGAGGTGGTCACCTTCAGGAGCTTCTCCACCTCGGCCTTGTTCTTCACCGGGTTGTCGAAGACCAGCGAGATCGGCTGGGCGACGCCCACCGTGGAGTTCTTGCCCGGGAAGATCGAGACCTTGTTCACCTTGTCCGCGGCGCTGGTCTTGAACCGGGTGCTCGCGCTCTGGCTGTCGGTGTTCCGGGCCTCCACCTTGTACTCCGTGCCCGGCGCGGCGTTTCGCTCGGAGGTCCAGGTCCTGCCGTCCGGGGATATCTGCCCGACCAGCTCCCCGCCCTTGGCGTCCGTCACCTTCACCTCGGAGAGCTTCCCCTCGGCGAGCGTCACCTTGACCGGCTCGCCGGCCTTCACCTGGTCCCCGGCCAGGTTCACCGAGACCGCCATGTCCGGCTTCTTCTTCATCTTCGCGTCGCCGGCGCCGCCGTCCGAGCCGCCGGACCCGCCCGAGCCGCCCGAGCAGGCGGTCAGGGTGGCGGCCAACAAGGCTGCGCCCGCCATGGCGGCGTGACGTGCGGTACGGCGTGTGCGGCTCAACGAAAACCCCTCCGAAGTAATGAGCGTCCGCAAAGTAGGAGCGAACGGAGCGACTTTAGGTTGCGGAATCCGGCGAAAAAATCCGGAGATGGCTTGTGACATGGACCGCAGCAGAACGGTCATCATCCGGTCACAATCGCCGCGCACTTCGGTCATGGACCGCTGTGAGAGTCCTGTGCACCACCCCGTAGGACGTACCGGAAGGCCGAAAGCCGTGTGTGCACTGCTTGTGAACCCCGCCCCGCAGGAGCTCGACCGGGAGCTCGCGGTCCGCACCCTGTCCGTCCCCGAATACCAGTGGTTCCTCTCGCAGCACCGGCAGGCCAGCTTCCTGCAGTACCCCTCCTGGGCCGGCGTGAAGGACCTCTGGCGCTCGGAGAGGGTGGGATGGCACTCGCCCACCGGTGAGCTCCTCGGTGGCGCCCTCGTTCTCTATCGCCAATTCCCCGGCACCCGCAAATACTTCGCCTACCTTCCCGAAGGCCCCGTCGCCGACTGGTCCGATCCGCACATCGACCGCTGGCTGACCCCGCTCAAGCGCCACCTCCGGGCGGCCGGCGCCTTCGCCGTCCGGATCGGCCCCACCCCCGCCTACCGCCGCTGGGACGCCGCCACCGCCAAGGCCGCCACCGGCCCCGGCCGGCAGATATCCGACGTCCTCGCCACCGAGGTCGACCCGCTCGGCACCGCCGTCGCCGACCGGCTGCGCACCCGCGGCTGGAAGCGCTGCGGCGGCGAGGACGACGGCGACGCCCAGCCCCGCCACGTCTTCCGGGTTCCGCTGGCCGGCCGCTCCCTCGACGACCTGTGGTCCGGCCTCAACCAGGAATGGCGCCGCAACGTGCGCAAGGCCGAGAAGGCCGGAGTGCAGACGGTCCTCGGCACCGCCGCCGACCTCCCCGAGTTCTACCGGCTGCTGCGGATCACCGAGGAACGCGACGGCTTCGCCCTCGGCCGCTCCCTCGGCTACTACCAGCAGCAGTACGAGGTCCTGAACGCCGAGGCACCCGGCCGGATGCGGCTCTACCTGGCCACCCACCAGGGCGAGATCCTCGCCGCCCACACCATGATCACGGCCGGCCGGCGGGTCTGGTACCAGACCGGTGCCTCCGCCGACCACCGCCGCGAAGTTCGCCCGAGCAACGCCTTGCAGTGGCGCATGATGTGCGACGCCCACGCCCTCGGAGCGGACGAGTACGACATGCGCGGGGTACCCTCCACCCTCGACCCCGACGAACGCTCGTTCGGACTGCTGCGCTGGAAGCTCGGCACCGGCGGGCAGATCGTCGAAACCCTCGGCGAGTGGGAGACCCCGATGGACGGATACGCCAACACCGCGCTCTACAAGGCCTTCCAGGCCTACCTGGCCCGCCGGTGACGGACACCGCAACCCTGCCCGCGGACGGGCAGGCCCGGCAGCCCGGGGACGCCGAAGCCGCAGCACCGAAGAAGACCTCGGTGCTGCGCAGCGGCGCGCTCATGGCGGCCGGCTCGATCGTCTCCCGCGCCACCGGCTTCATCCGCTCCGCCGTGGTCGTCGCCGCCCTCGGCACCGGCCTGCTCGGCGACAGCTACGCCGTCGCCAACACCGTCCCGAACATCCTGTACATGCTGCTCATCGGCGGCGCCCTCAACGCGGTCTTCGTGCCCGAACTGGTGCGCGCCGCCAAGGAGCACCGCGATGGCGGCCAGGCCTACACCGACCGGCTGCTGACCGCCTGCACCGCCGCCCTCCTGGTGCTCACCGCGGCCGCCGTGCTCGCCGCGCCCCTGCTCGTCGCCGCGTACACCGACTACGACGGCGCACAGGCGAGCACCACCGTCGCCCTGGCCCGCTACTGCCTGCCGCAGATCCTCTTCTACGGCCTGTTCACCCTGCTCGGCCAAGTGCTCAACGCCCGCGGCCGGTTCGGCGCGATGATGTGGACCCCGGTCCTCAACAACTTCGTGATCATCGGCGTCTTCGGGCTCTTCCTGTACCTCGCGCACGACGCCTCGGACGGCCTGACGGCCGCCGAGACCCGGCTCCTGGGCATCGGCACCACCGCCGGCATCGCCCTCCAGGCCCTCGCCCTGATCCCCTCGCTGCGCGCGGCCCGGTTCCGCTGGCGCCCCCGCTTCGACTGGCGGGGCAGCGGCCTGGCCCGCCCCCTGCGCAACGCCGGCTGGCTGGTCATGCTGGTCCTCACCAACCAGATCGCCTACTGGGTGGTGACCCGGCTCTCCACCACCACCGGAGCGCAGGCCGTGGAAGCCGGCCTCGCCGGCGGCGCGGGCTACACCGCCTACAGCAACGCCTACCAGCTGTGGATCGTCCCGCAGGGCATCATCACCGTCTCCCTGGTCACCGCCCTGATGCCCCGGATGAGCGCCGCCGCCGCCGACGGCGACCTCACCGCCGTCCGCCGCGACGTCGGCTACGCCCTGCGCTCCAGCGCCGCCCTGGTCGTGCCCGCCGCCTGCCTGTTCGCCGCGCTCGCCCCCTGGGTCATGGGCAGCGTCTTCGAGTACGGGCGCACCGGCGCCGCCGACATCGAGGTGATGGCCGGCATGCTGGCCGCCTTCGCGCCCGGCCTGATCGCCTTCTCCGGCCAGTACGTCCTCTCCCGCGGGTTCTACGCCCTCTCGGACACCCGGACCCCGTTCTTCCTCAACCTGGTGATCGCCGCCCTGAACGCCGCGCTCTCCGCGGCCGCCTACTGGCTGCTGCCCGCCCGCTGGGCCGTCACCGGCATGGCCGGGGCCTACTCGCTCGCGCTGATCGCGGGCTGCGCCGTCACCGCGTACACCCTCGCCCGACGGCTCGGCCCCCGCGGCGGCACCCGCATGGAGCGCCGCACCACGGCCCTGCGCACCCACCTGCGGCTGCTGGCCGCGAGCATCCCGGCCGCCGCGGCCGGCTGGGCGGCCGCCCGCGCCGCCGACGGTCTCGGCAACCTCGCGGCCCTCGCCACGGGAACCGCGGTCCTCGCCCTGGTCGTCGTGCTCCTCGCACGGCCACTGCGCCTGACCGAGATCACCGACCTGCTGGACTCCCTGCGCCGCCGCCTCGGCCGCTAGGCGGAGTCGGCCGAGACTGCTGGGATACTGACCCGATGCCACGCGTACTCCTGATAGAGGACGACCCCTCCGTACGAGAAGGGGTCGGTCTCGGCCTGCGCCGCCGCGGCCACGAGGTGAGCGCCGCCGAGACCGGCGAGGAGGGCCTCGCCCTGCTGCCCGGCTTCCGCCCCGAACTGGTGCTGCTCGACCTGATGCTGCCCGGTATCAACGGGGTCCAGGTGTGCCGCCGGATCCGCGACACCAGCCAGATCCCGATCATCATGCTGACCGCGCGCGGCGACGACTTCGACGTGGTCGTCGGCCTGGAGGCCGGAGCCGACGACTACATCGTCAAACCCGCCCGCACCGAGGTCATCGAGGCCCGCATCAAGGCAGTGCTGCGCCGGCTCACCGACCCGACCGGCCGCCCCGAGATCGACTTCCACGGCGAACTCGCCATCGACCGGTCCGGCCTGACCGTCGCCAAGGACGGCGAGCGCGTCGCCCTCGCCCCCAGCGAGCTCAAGCTGCTGCTGCACCTGTCGGCCTCGCCCGAGCAGGTCTTCAGCCGGCAGCAGCTCCTGGAGTACGTGTGGGAGCACAGCTACCACGCGGACGCCCGGCTGGTGGACGCCTGCGTCCGCCGTCTCCGCACCAAGATCGAGGACCCGGACGGCAGCCCGCGCTACATCCAGACCGTGCGGGGCTTCGGCTACCGCTTCGGCCCGCTGTGACCGCGGCTTCCGCTGTGACCGCGCCGTGCACGGTGACGGCGCCGTTCGCGGTGAGTACGGTGCCCCCGGTGAGTACGGCGCCCTCGGTAGGTACGGCGCCCCTGGTGAGCACGGCGCCCCCGGTGACCCGGTGATACGTTTCCGCGCGCTCGGCCTGCGCACCCGCCTGATCGCCGCCTTCCTGCTGGTCGCCGTGATCAGTGCGGTGACCACGGCCGCCTTCACCTACCGCGAGGCGCGCACCGCCATCCTCAAGCAGAGCCAGGACAGCGCCGTCGGCACCCTGCGCGACCAGGTCGAGAACCTGCCCGCGGCCACCCTGCCCCCCACCGTGGACTTCCTGCGCTCGATGGTGGCGGAGATCAACAAGCGCAGCAGGCCGCCGCACGGCTGGTACGTGTACGCCGAGTACGGCTCGCTCCGCGCCTCCACCACCGGCCGGCCCTCCTCCCTGGTCACCGACGAACTGCGGGCCCGGGTCACGGCCGGCCCGGCCGCGGTGTTCCAGCGGGTGACCGACCCGTCCACCGGCATCCCGACGCTGGTCGTGGGCATGCCGACCATGTTCGAGTACGGCGACGTCCGCCGGCCCACCGGGATCGTCTTCTACGCCACGATGCCGCTGATCTCCGAACGGGCCACCGTCGCCCTGATGGTCGACGCGGCCCGCAGCGGCGCCCTGCCCGGCCTCGCCATCGCCCTCGTCCCCGCCCTGCTCGCGGCCCGCAGCGTGCTCCGGCCGGTCCGGGACATGCGGCGGGCCACCCAGCGGATCGGGCGCGGGCAGCTGGACACCCGGATCGAGGTCCGCGGCGCCGACGAACTCGCCGGGCTCGCCCGCACCTTCAACGAGACGGCCCGCGCCCTGGAACACTCCGTGGCCGAGCTCCGGCAGGCCGAGACCCGGGCCCGCCGCTTCGCCGCCGACGTCTCGCACGAACTGCGCACCCCGCTGGCGGGGATGCTCGCCGTGACCGAGGTGCTGGACGAGGACGCCGAACACCTCGACCCCGACACCGCGAAGGCACTCCGGCTGATCAGCGCCGAGACCGGCAAACTCGCCGTCCTCGTCGAGGACCTGATGGAGATCTCCCGGTTCGACGCCAAGGCCGCCGGACTCAACCTGGACGACGTGGACATCGCCGAGGCCGTCGGCAAGACCCTGGAGCGCCGGCACTGGGGGCCCGGCGAGGTCCGCACCGTCCTCCCCCCGGGCGTCCGGGCCCGGCTGGACTCCCGGCGCTTCGACGTGGTCCTCGCCAACCTGGTCGGCAACGCCCTCAAGCACGGCGACGCCCCGGTCCTGGTCACGGTGCACACCCGGCCGGACCCCGGAGACGGCGGCGGCGAACGGCTGATCCTCGAGGTCGCCGACAGCGGCCCCGGCATCGCCCCCGAGGTACTGCCGCACATCTTCGACCGCTTCTTCAAGGCGGACGCGGCCCGCACCCGGTCCGCGGGCAGCGGTCTCGGGCTCGCCATCACCCTGGAGAACGTCCGGCTGCACGGCGGAACGGTGCGAGCCGCCAACGGGGCCGCCGGGGGAGCGGTGTTCACCGTCGAGGTGCCCTTGGAGGCGCGCACATGAGATGGCTGCGGACCCTCGCCGCGGCGAGCGCGCTGCTGGCGGCAGCCGGCTGCGGAATCAAACCCACCGAGGTGATCGAGAGCGGCCGGTCCGCCACCATCACCATCGACAGCGAGAAGGAGAGCCGGCCCCCGCTCGTCTTCCTGGTGGACAAGGGCGGACGGCTGGCCCCGGTGCACCGCCTGCGCACCCCACCGCCCTCCGTCCCGGACCTGCTCCGCCTGCTGACCGCCGGGCCCACCGACCTGGAGCGGGCCGCCGGGCTCCGCTCCGAACTCCCCGCCGAGGAGCGGGTGGCACCCGTCATCGAGCTCGTACAGGAGGCCACCATGCAGATCCGCCTGCGCGTCCCGGTCGAGGAGCTGACCACCGTCGCCCTCCGCCAGCTGGTGTGCACCTTCGCCTTCGCCACCTCCCAGGACGGCCTGGGCCCCGTCCTCGTGGCCGGCCCCGACGGCAAGGCCTCGGCGCACCGGTGCGACGAGGCCGCCGACTGATCCGCCCTTGCGGCCCGGGGCCCGCACCCGCCACCGTGTCGCCATGGACCCAGCCATCCGCCCCCACCACCCGCCCACGGCCGGAACGCCCGGCGGAGCCGACGGCTCCGGGGTCCCGGACGTCTTCGACCCCCGGATCTACGCCGGGGGCGTTCCGCACGAGCGGTACCGGTGGCTGCGCGACCACCGGCCCGTGGCCTGGCAGGCCGAACCCGAGGTCCTCGGCTGGCCGGCCGGGCCCGGCTTCTGGGCGGTCACCCGGCACGCCGACACCGTCCGGGTGCTGCGCGACCATGCCACGTACTCCTCCTGGCTGGGCGCCACCCAGATCCGCGATCCCGACCCGGCCGACCTGCCGTTCATCCGCCGCACCATGCTCAACCAGGACCCCCCGGAACACGGCCGGCTCCGCCGCCTCGCCGCCCGCGCCTTCACCCCCGGCCGGGTCGACGCCTTCGCCGCCCGGGTCCGCGACCGCGCCCGTACCCTGCTGAGCGCCGCCCGGGACGCCGCCGAGGACGGCACCGCCGACCTGGTCCGCACGGTCACCGACGAGTACGCCCTGCTCAACCTGACCGACCTGCTGGGCGTCCCGGCCGCCGACCGCGGCCTGCTGCTGGACTGGACCGTACGGATCATCGGCTACCAGGATCCGGAGGACGCCCCGGCGCCGGTGCTCGGCCCGGACGGGCGGCCCGTCAACCCGCGTTCGCCCGCGATGCTCGGCGAAATGTTCGGCTACGCCCGCGAGCTCGCCGCCCACAAGCGCAAGGCACCCGCCGACGACCTGATGACCGCCCTCGCCGGAGCGGGACTGGCCGACGCCGAACTGGAGATGTTCTTCTTCCTGCTGACCGTCGCCGGCAACGACACCGTCCGCAGCGCCGCCCCCGGCGGACTGCTCGCGCTGGCCGCCGCCCCGGACGCGTACCGGCGGCTGGCCGCAGGGGACACCGATCCCGCCCGTGCCGTGGACGAACTCCTGCGCGTCCACCCGCCCGTGCTCAGCTTCCGCCGCACCGCCGCCCGGGACACCGTCCTGGCCGGGCAGCACATCCGGGCCGGCGACAAGGTGGTGGTCTTCCACGCCTCCGCCAACCACGACGAGCGCGTCTTCACCGACCCGGCCCGCCTCGACCTCGGCCGCGCCCCCAACCCGCACGTGTCCTTCGGCGACGGCCCGCACGTCTGCCTCGGCGCGCACTTCGCCCGGCTCCAGCTGCGCACCCTCTACGAGACCTGGTGCGCCCTGATGCCCCCGCCCGAACTCGCCGGGCCGCCGCGCCGCCTGGTCTCCAACTTCATCAACGGGATCACACGGCTGCCGCTACGGGTGTCCGGGCCGGCCCGGTGACATCCGCCACGAGCTCCGTCACGTCCGGCCCGTAGGCATCGGAGTTGATCACCTTCAGCAGGATGCAGAAGGACTCCCCGCCGTACTTGCGGGCCAGCCGCTGGTGGTTCTTGGCCAGGTAACGGGCGGCCGCCTGGTTGCTGTTGGCCGTCTGCCCCGACAGCAGGAACACCGGCCGCGCGCCCTGGTCGGTGGTCAGCCGCGCCAGCAGCACGTACTCGGCCATCCCCTTCTCCCAGCGGTACCTCTCCCCGCCGATGCGGATCGACCCGCGGTCCGGATGGCCCGACTCCAGGCCGACGTCGACCTGCACGCCCGGGAGCATCGAGGACAGGTGCGCGACGGTACGGGTGTTGGACGCGGGCCCGCCGACGCAGAACTCGGCCCGCTCGCCGAAGCCCTGCCGGGCGGTGTCGTGGGTGACGATCTGGACGTTCGCCCCGCAGTCCTTGATCAGGGCGGAGATCTCCAGCAGGGCGAAGGCGTCGTTGCGGTGCAGGGACGAATCGGTGCCGCCCATCTGGCGGTTCACCACGAACAGACAGTCGGACCCGGTCGGCAGCCCGAAGAAGGCCTGCTTACGGCGCAGCGCGCGCCGCCACAGGTAGGTCCGGGAGAACCAGCCGAACCCGCCGCTGAGGGCGGTGGCTATCACCCCGAGCACGATGTTGCGCACGTCGTCGTTCATGCGGCGGATGGTAGCCGCACGCATGCCCACCTGACGCGGGGGGTGCGGTGAAGTTACAGTGCGGCTCCTGGCTCTGACCGGCCGTCGACTGGGAGGTTCGGGATGCGTCGTCCCGCCGTACGTCCGCTGGTGTTCCTCGCCCTCGCGGGGGCGCTCGTCTCGTCCGGGGCGACCGCCCCGCCGACCGCGGCGCACCCGCCCGTCAAAGTGCCGGTGGCCACGGGCTGGGGCGGGGCCGTCGCCAGCGTGGACGCCGACGCCTCGGCAGCCGGGATCGCCGTCCTGAAGAGCGGCGGCAACGCGGTGGACGCCGCCGTGGCCACCGCCGCCGCGCTCGGGGTGACGGAGCCGTACTCGGCCGGCATCGGCGGCGGCGGGTACTTCGTCTACTACGACGCGCACAGCCGCCGGGTGCACACCATCGACGGCCGCGAGACCGCACCGGCCTCCGCGACCGCCGAGCTGTTCCAGGAGAACGGCGTCCCCATCCCGTTCGCCGAGGGCCAGACCAGCGGCCGGGGCGTCGGCGTCCCCGGCACCCCTGCCACCTGGCGGGCCGCCCTCGACAGCTGGGGCAGCCGACCGCTGGGCCAACTGCTGTGGCCGGCCCGGAAACTGGCCCGCGACGGTTTCACCGTCGACGCCACCTTCCGCGCCCAGACCGAGGCCAACCAGGCCCGCTTCAAGGACTTCCCGGACACCGCGAAGCTCTTCCTGCCCGGCGGCGCGCTGCCGGTGGTCGGCTCCACCTTCAAGAACCCCGATCTGGCCGACACGTACGCGGAGATGGCCCGCAAGGGCACCGGGGTCATGTACCGGGGGCCGATCGCCGAGGACATCGTCGACACCGTCCGCAAGCCTCCCGTGGATCCCGCGGCCACCCGCAAGGTCCGGTCCGGCGACCTGACGGCGGCGGACCTGCGCGCGTACGAGACCAAGCGGCAGGCCCCCACCCAGGTGCGCTACCGGGGCCTGGACGTGTACAGCATGGCCCCCTCCTCGTCCGGCGGCACCACCGTCGGCGAGGCCCTCAACATCCTGGAGGGCACCGACCTGTCCCGGCTCTCCCAGAGCCAGTACCTGCACCGCTTCATCGAGGCCTCCCGGGTCTCCTTCGCCGACCGCGGCCGCTGGGTCGGCGACCCGGCCTTCGAGGACGTGCCCACCCGGCAGCTGCTCTCCCAGCAGTACGCCGACACGCGCGCCTGCCTGATCCGGCCCGACCGGGCCCTGACCAGCCCGCTGGCCCCCGGCGACCCGCGCAACCCGGTCCCCTGCGCCACCACCGGGCAGACCGCCCCCACCACCTACGAGGGCGAGAACACCACCCACCTGACGGTCGCCGACCGCTGGGGCAACGTCGTCTCCTACACGCTCACCATCGAGTCCACCGGCGGCAGCGCCATCACCGTCCCGGGCCGCGGCTTCCTGCTGAACAACGAGCTGACCGACTTCTCCTTCGCCCCGGCCGCCCCCGGCATCCCCGATCCCAACCTGCCCGGCCCCGGCAAGCGGCCGCGCTCCTCCATGTCGCCGACCATCGTCCTGCAGGACGGCCGCCCGGTCCTCGCCCTCGGCTCACCGGGCGGCGCCACCATCATCACCACCGTCCTGCAGACCCTCACCGGACACCTGGACCGGGGCCTGCCGCTGGTCGACGCCATCGCCGCGCCGCGCGCCAGCCAGCGCAACCAGACCACCACCGAGCTGGAGCCGGGCCTGTGGAACAGCCCGCTGCGGGGCGAACTCGAAGCGCTGGGGCAGGGCTTCCGGCAGAACCCGGAGATCGGCGCCGCGACCGGGGTCCAGCGGCTCCCGGACGGCCGCTGGCTGGCCGCCGCCGAGACGACCCGCCGGGGCGGCGGCTCGGCGATGGTGGTCCGCCCGTCCGGCCGGCCGTGACGCCTGCTCGGCGGGCCGTATGCCTGCTCGGCGGGCGATGAAGGCCCGGCTTCACCGGGCGGTGACGCCCGGCTCCAGGGGGCGGTGACGACCCGGTCAGGGGGCGGTGATGCCCGGCTGCAGGGGTCGGTGACGACCCGGCTCAGCGGGCGGTGAGGATCCGCGGGCCGTCGGCGGTGACCGCGACCGTGTGCTCGGCGTGGGCGGCGCGGCTGCCGTCGGTGGTGCGCAGGGTCCAGCCGTCGCCGTCCGTCAGGTAGTCGTCCCCGCCGCCCGCGATCAGCATCGGCTCGATCGCCAGCACCATCCCGGGGCGCAGCGTCATGCCGCGCCCCGGGCGCCCCTCGTTGGGCACGCCCGGGTCCTCGTGCATGCTGCGGCCGATGCCGTGGCCGCCGAAGCCGTCCGGGACGCCGTATCCGGCGGCGCGGCAGACCCGCCCGACGGCGTGTGCGATGTCGCCGATCCGGCGGCCCGGCCTGGCCTGCTCGATGCCCGCTGCCAGGGCCGCCTCGGCCGTTTCGATCAGCCGCAGGTCGGCGGGCCGGGGCCGGCCCACGGTGAAGCTGACTGCCGCGTCCCCGGCCCAGCCGCCCAGTTTCGCCCCGCAGTCGATGCTGACCAGGTCGCCGTCGCGCAGCCGCCGGCCGTCCGGGATGCCGTGGACGATGGCGTCGTTGACCGAGGCGCAGATCACCCCCGGGAAGGGCACCGGCGCGAACTGCGGCCGGTACCCGAGGAAGGGGGAGTCCGCGCCCGCCTCCCGCAGGACGCGCCGGGCCACCGCGTCCAGGTCAAGCAGGCTCACCCCGGGCCGGGCGGCCTCCCGTACGGCGGCCAGCGCATCGGCGACCACCCGGCCGGCGGCGCGCATCTCTTCGATCTCGTGTTCCGTCTTCAACTCCACCATGCCAATAACTATACCGGTATAAGAATCCCGGTCATCGCCCTCTTGGGGCGGGCGGTATTAGAATGGGGGCATGGTCCGCACCCCCCTCACCCCCGAAGAACGTGAGCGCGGCGAGCGCCTCGGCGCGCTGCTGCGCGAAGCCCGCGGGGCCCGCAGCATGGTCGACGTGGCCGCCTCCGCAGGCCTCTCCGCCGAGACCCTGCGCAAGATCGAGACCGGCCGGGCCCCGACCCCGGCCTTCTTCACCGTCGCCGCCCTCGCCCGGGCGCTGGGCCTGTCCATGGACGACCTGGTCCTGCGCTGCGCGTTCGTCGCGGCCTGACACCCCCTAGGCCCTTCGGCCCAATCGGCGGTGCACGGCGCGGCCCGCGGGGCACACCTGAAGCCGTGTCAGCCCTGAACACAGCCAAGCGGATCGCTCTCGGCCTCGTCGGCGCCCTGCTCGCGGGCGGCCTGCTGCTCGCGGCCCGCGCGGCCCCGGACAGCCGCGCCCACGGCCGCCACCCCGGTGAGGTGGACGTCCGGCACCCCCGCGTGGCCGGCGACAGCGTCCTGACCGGCACGACACCGGCCGGACCGGGCCCGTGGCGCAGACCGGCGGCCCGGTGACGGCCGCGGGCGGGTCGGCGGCCGCGCACCCGGAACGCCGTCAAGGTTTGAGACTCCCGTAGTCCTGCCGTAACACGGGTGCGGTGCAATGCGCCCATGGAGACCGCGACTTCTCCCGACGGAGCGACGGCGATCAACCGGCTGGCGGCCCACCTGCGGCAGCTGGTCTCCCACCTGGACCCGGGTTCGGGCTGGTACGGCGAGTTCCTGCGCCGGGATCCAGAGGGCATGCGGGCCTGCCTGGACGGGGTGGCGATGCCGCCCTGGGACGTCCTGGAGTCCCTGCTCCAGGACCTGGCGGCGGCCCGGGGCGAGGAGTTGGCGGCCCGCGCGCGAGCCCGGGCGGCGGAGCTGCGGCAGGCGGCGGTCACCGCATACGACCGGCTGCCGGGCGGCGCCGAGGAACTCCGCACCCTGCTGGCGGCCGCGGGCGCCCAGCACGCCTCGTCCGAAGCGGCGATGCGTGCGCTGTCGGCGCAGCTGGGCGCTGCGGCGGACCCGGCCGAGTCGGACTTCCTGACCCGCGAGCTGTCCTGGACCCAGGACGACCTCACCCGCGCCGCCTCCCGCTGCACCGACCTCGCCACCCGCCTGTCGGCCCTGACCGTGCCGCCCGCGGCGCCGGGGGCCGCCCGGCAGGACTGGGCCGGCGCCGGGGCGGAGCCGCTGCCCGGCGTGCCGCGGCAGCCGCCCGCGGACGCGCGCACCGAGCCGGGACCGGACGCGCGCACCCATCCGGGACCGGACGCACCCGCCGACCGAGCGGGGGACGGCACCGCCTCGGCGCCCGGCACCGCACCCGCAGAGGGCCCTGCCCCGGGGCAGGACGCGGTTCCCGGGCCGCCCCCCGCGGCCGGGCGGCGGTGGCTGCGTGGTGGGGGGCGGCGGGGCGGCGGCGCCCGGTACGCCGGGATGCCGTCCGGAGCGGGGGCCGTGCCCGAGCTGCCGCAGCAGCCGGACGCCGTCCCGCGCGGGGCCCGGTACGGCCGGCCCGGCCCGGAGCCGCGGCCGAGCCCGGAACCGGCCGCGGCGGGAGCACCGACCCCGGCAGGAGCACCGGGAGCACCGGGAGCACCGGGAGCGGCGCCGGGTCCCGCCGCCGTGCCGCGGCTGGTCGCCGAGCTCATCGCCCTGCGCGGCCAGGGCCGTACCGGCGAGGCCCATGCCCTGCTCTGTGAGGCCGCCGGCTGGCCGGCCGCCCGACTGCCGGGGCTGGCCCGTGAGTTGGAGCGGGCCGGGCTCGCCCCCGACTGGGCCACGCTGCTCTGGGAGGCCGCCGCGACCCTGCCGTCCGAACGCCTCGTCGAGGCCGCGGCCGCGCTCGGTGCGGAGGGCCGCGAGGCGGACCGCGGCCAGTTGCTGCGCCAGGGCGTCAGCCGGCCCGCCGCCGAGATCGCCGAGGCCGCCCTGGCCCTCCGCGAGGGCGGACGTACCGACGAGGCCGAGGCGCTGCTCGCCGCGTTCGTCCGGGTCCGCCCGGCCGAGGAGGCGGCCCGGCTGGCCCGCCGCGACCCGCACTGGCTGGCCCCCCGGCTGCTCGACGCGGCTGCCGCGGTGTCCGCCGCCTGCCATCGCGATCTGGTCCACGCCCTGCGCGTCGCAGGCCTCAAAGGTGATCGGAACTGACCGCCGGACGACCTAACTTGATCGACTACTCCGACCGTGCGCGGTGGTCTTGCCCCGGACTGTGCCGAGGCTTACGGTCTCGTACCTACGCACACCGTCTACGTGCGTAGAGGCGAGGAGCAGCTCATGGCCCACATCGTCCGCGCCGCGCTGGTCCAGGCCACCTGGACCGGCGACACAGAATCGATGATCGCCAAGCACGAGGAGCACGCCCGCCGGGCCGCCGCCCAGGGCGCACAGATCATCGGCTTCCAAGAGGTCTTCAACGCGCCCTACTTCTGCCAGGTCCAGGAGCCGGAGCACTACCGCTGGGCGGAGCCCGTCCCGGACGGCCCCACCGTCCGCCGCATGCAGGACCTCGCCCGGGAGACCGGCATGGTGGTCGTCGTCCCGGTCTTCGAGGTGGAGAGCTCGGGCTTCTACTACAACACCGCCGCCGTCATCGACGCCGACGGCAGCTACCTCGGCAAGTACCGCAAGCACCACATCCCCCAGGTCAAGGGGTTCTGGGAGAAGTACTACTTCCGCCCCGGCAACCTCGGCTGGCCGGTCTTCGACACCGCCGTCGGCAAGGTCGGCGTGTACATCTGCTACGACCGCCACTTCCCGGAGGGCTGGCGCCAGCTCGGCCTCGCCGGAGCCCAGCTCGTCTACAACCCCTCCGCCACCCACCGCGGCCTCTCCTCCCACCTGTGGCAGCTGGAACAGCCCGCCTCCGCCGTCGCCAACGAGTACTTCATCGCCGCCATCAACCGGGTCGGCCGGGAGGAGTACGGCGACAACGACTTCTACGGCACCAGCTACTTCGTCGACCCGCGCGGCCAGTTCGTCGGCGAGCCCGCCAGCGACAAGGAGGAGGAACTCCTCATCCGCGACCTGGACTTCGACCTCATCGACGAAGTCCGCAACCAGTGGGCCTTCTACCGCGACCGCCGCCCCGACGCCTACGGAGGACTGGTTCAGCCGTGACCGACCCGAACAGCCTGCACCACCGCCACCGGCACGTCCTGCCCGACTGGCTGGCCCTCTACTACCGCACCCCCATCGAGCTCACCCACGGCGAGGGCCGGCACGTCTGGGACGCCGAGGGCAACCGCTACCTCGACTTCTTCGGCGGCATCCTCACCACCATGACCGCCCACGCCCTCCCCGAGGTCACCAAGGCCGTCGCCGACCAGGCCGGGCGGATCATCCACTCCTCCACCCTCTACCTCAACCGCCCCATGGTGGAACTCGCCGAACGCGTCGCCGCTCTCTCCGGCATCCCCGACGCCCGGGTCTTCTTCACCACCTCCGGCACGGAGGCCAACGACACCGCGCTGCTCCTCGCCACCGCGTACCGCCGCTCCAACCAGATCCTGGCGATGCGCAACAGCTACCACGGCCGGTCCTTCTCCACCGTCTCGATCACCGGCAACCGCGGCTGGTCCCCGACCAGCCTGTCGCCCCTCCAGACGTACTACGTGCACGGCGCGGTCCGCACCCGCGGCCCCTTCGCCCACCTCGACGACGCCGCCTTCACCGCCGCGGCGGTCGCCGACCTGGAGGACGTACTCGGCCAGGCCCGCGGGGGAGTGGCCGCCCTGATCGCCGAACCGATCCAGGGCGTCGGCGGTTTCACCTCCCCGCCCGACGGCCTCTACGGCGCCTTCCGCGAGGTACTCGACCGGCACGGCATCCTGTGGATCAGCGACGAGGTGCAGACCGGCTGGGGCCGTACCGGCGACCACTTCTGGGGCTGGCAGGCACACGCCCGGAACGGCCCCCCGGACATCCTCACCTTCGCCAAGGGCATCGGCAACGGTATGTCCATCGGCGGGGTCGTCGCCCGCGCCGAGATCATGAACTGTCTCGACGCCAACTCCATCTCCACCTTCGGCGGTTCACCCGTCACCATGGCGGCCGGCATCGCCAACCTGGGCTACCTCCTCGAACACGACCTGCAGGGCAACGCCCGCCGGGTCGGCGGCCTCCTGCTGGAACGGCTGCGCGCCATCGGCGCCGCCGTGCCCGCCGTCCGCGACGTCCGCGGCCGCGGCCTGATGGCCGGCATCGAACTCACGAAGCCGGGCTCTGACGAGGCCGACCCCGACGCGGCCGCCGCCGTGCTCGAAGCGGCCCGCGAGGGCGGCCTGCTCCTCGGCAAGGGCGGCGGCCACAACACCAGCGTGCTGCGCATCGCCCCGCCCCTGTCCCTCACCGTCACCGAGGCGGAAGAGGGCGCCACCATCCTCGAACAGGCCCTGCGCGCCATCCAGTAGGGGGGACCGCACCATGAGCATCCGCACCCTGATCCGCGGCGGTCTGGTCATCACCGCCGCCGACGAACTGCACGCGGACGTCCTGATCGAGGACGGCCGGGTGGCCGCCCTGGCCGCCCACGGCTCGGCGGCCGCCGACAGCTGGACGGCCGACCGCACCCTGGACGCCACCGGAAAGTACGTCATCCCGGGCGGCGTCGACGCCCACACCCACATGGAACTGCCCTTCGGCGGCACCTTCGCCTCCGACACCTTCGAGACCGGCACCCGGGCCGCCGCCTGGGGCGGCACCACCACCATCGTGGACTTCGCCGTCCAGAGCGTCGGCCACTCCCTCCGCGAAGGCCTCGACGCCTGGTACGCGAAGGCCGACGGCAACTGCGCCGTCGACTACGCCTTCCACATGATCCTCTCGGACGTCAACGAGCACACGCTGAAGGAGATGGACCTCCTGGTGGAGGAGGGCATCAGCTCCTTCAAGCTGTTCATGGCCTACCCCGGGGTGTTCTACAGCGACGACGGACAGATCCTCCGCGCCATGCAGCGGTCCGCCCACAACGGCGGGCTGATCATGATGCACGCCGAGAACGGCATCGCCATCGACGTCCTCGTCGAACAGGCCCTGGCACGCGGCGAAACCGATCCCCGCCACCACGGCGAGGTCCGCAAGGTGCTGCTGGAGGCCGAGGCCACCCACCGCGCCATCCAGCTGGCCCGCGTGGCAGGGGCGCCCCTGTACGTGGTCCACGTCTCGGCGGAGGAGGCGGTCGCGGAACTCGCGGCCGCCCGGGACAAGGGCCTGCCGGTCTTCGGCGAGACCTGTCCGCAGTACCTCTTCCTCTCCACCGACAACCTGGCCGAAC
Source organism: Streptomyces sp. NPDC051211 (assembly GCF_040689505.1). NCBI lineage: Bacteria > Bacillati > Actinomycetota > Actinomycetes > Kitasatosporales > Streptomycetaceae > Streptomyces > Streptomyces sp. NPDC051211. Next base: position 28,629 of record NZ_JBFBAV010000009.1, on the reverse strand, counting down.
CCGACTTCCAGGGCGCCAAGTACGTCTGCTCCACCCCGCTGCGGCCGCGCGAACACCAGGCCGCCCTGTGGCGGGGCCTGCGCACCAACGACCTCCAGGTGGTCTCCACCGACCACTGCCCGTTCTGCTTCCGCGGCCAGAAGGAGCTCGGCCGCGGCGACTTCTCCAAGATCCCCAACGGGCTCCCCGGCGTGGAGAACCGGATGGACCTCCTCCACCAGGCCGTGCTGGACGGGCACATCAGCCGCCGCCGCTGGATCGAGATCGCCTGCGCGACCCCGGCCCGGATGTTCGGCCTCTACCCGCAGAAGGGCACCATCGCCCCGGGCTCCGACGCCGACATCGTCCTCTACGATCCGCACGCCGAGCAGGTCATCTCCGCCGAGACGCACCACATGAACGTGGACTACTCGGCGTACGAGGGCAAGCGGATCACCGGGCGCGTCGACACCGTCCTCTCCCGCGGTGAAACCGTCATCGACCGCCGCCAGTACACCGGCCGGGCCGGCCACGGCGCCTTCGTCCACCGCTCCACCTGCCAGTACCTGTAAGCCCGCACGCAGCAAGGAGCAGCCATGGACTTCGGCCTCGTCCTGCAGACCGACCCGCCCGCCTCGGCCGTGGTCAGCCTCATGAAGCGCGCCGAGCGCAACGGGTTCCGCTACGGCTGGACCTTCGACTCGGCCGTGCTGTGGCAGGAGCCGTTCGTCATCTACAGCCAGATCCTGGCCAACACGCAGAAGCTGCACATCGGCCCGATGGTCACCAACCCGGGCACCCGCACCTGGGAGGTGACCGCCTCCACCTTCGCCACCCTCAACGACATGTACGGCAACCGCACCGTCTGCGGGATCGGCCGCGGCGACTCGGCGATGCGGGTGGCGGGCCGCAAACCGAACACCCTCGCCCGGCTCGGCGAGGCCATCGAGGTCATCCGGGACCTGGCCGAGGGCCGGGAGGCGGTCGTCGACGGCAACCCGATCCGCATCCCCTGGATCCGGGACGGAAAACTCCCCGTCTGGATGGCCGCGTACGGGCCGAAGGCCCTGGCGCTGGCCGGGCAGAAGGCGGACGGGTTCATCCTCCAGCTCGCCGACCTCTACCTCACCGAGTGGATGGTCAAGTCGGTCCGCGAGGCCGCCGTGGCGGCCGGCCGCGACCCGGCCGCGATCACCATCTGCGTGGCGGCGCCCGCGTACGTGGGGGAGGACCTGACCCACGCCCGCGACCAGTGCCGCTGGTTCGGCGGCATGGTCGGCAACCACGTCGCCGACCTCGTCTCCCGCTACGGCGAGCACTCCGGCATGGTCCCCGAGGAGCTCACCGACTACATCAAGGCCCGGCACGGCTACGACTACAGCCACCACGGCCGCTCCGGGAACCCGTCCACCGACTTCGTCCCCGACGAGATCGTCGACCGTTTCTGCCTGCTGGGCCCGCCGGAGGCCCACATCGAGAAGCTGCGGGCCCTGCGCGACCTGGGAGTCGACCAGTTCGCCGTCTACGACATGCACGACGCGCGGGAGGCCACGATCGACGCCTACGGACAGCACGTCATTCCGGCGGTCAACGGCTGACGTCACGTGGCGGGCACGGGCCGAGGGGGCCGCCCCGGCTGCAGGATGTTCCCCTCCATTATCTCCGGGTCGACCTCGACGGCAGGCCCGGGCGGCGGCCCGGCCCTCAGGCCGGGCCGCGCTCGGCCGCGTGTCCTCGCTCAGGCGCGCTGCGGTACCGGCATTCCGGTCGGCTCGCCGAGGCCGGCGTCGCGTGCCCGCACCGCCGCCGTGGTCCGGTCGTGGACCTCCAGCTTCGCGAAGATTCGCGAGATGTAATTGCGTACCGTCTTCTCGGCCAGGAAAAGCCGCCGTGCGATCTGCCGGTTCCCCAGGCCGCCGGCGACCAATTCCAGCACCTCCAGCTCACGGTCCGTCAGATCGGAGAATCCGGTCAGCTCGGGCAGGCTCTGCATCGTGGAGAAGAAGGTGCTGAACCGGGCCGCTATGGTCGGACTGAAAGCGGCGCCCCCCTTGGCGACGATCTGAATGGAGTGCAGCAGTTCCTCGGGTGATTCGATTCGCGCGAGATAGCCTTGCACCCCGATGCGCAGGGCGGACACGATTACGTCGTCGTCATCGTTCTGGGATACGACGAACGTTTTGGGCCGGGTCTCGTTGCTTGGGTACTTCGACGTGAAGTGGTGAACGTCCGCACAGAGGCTGCTCTTGGAGGACGGCTCGGCGAGGATGATCACCTGGGGTTGTAACTCGGTTTCCTCGAGACATCGTGTGGCCTCGGTGTCATTCATCGCCCGACCGCCGATGAGGGTGAATCTCTCGTCCTGATCGATAATCGCTTCCAGCCCGGCGAGGGTGACCGGGTTGTCGCCGACAATGAGCAGGTTGATTTCCATTTCCCTACATCTCCTGGAAGCTCGCCGGTATGCGTTTGCCGAATTCGTGGAGTGGGGTGGGGTCGGGATGCGGGTGCACTCGTGCCCTGTCCGTTAAGGCCGGCCGAATCATTCGTTTGGGAGAGAAGGGGTGCACGGTGCTACCGGTGCCGAGTATGCGTTTGCGATCGAGGGGAACGCAAGTTCGGCTGTTAAGTGAAGGAATGCAGTCCGTTTGGTGGTCGAATGTCGGTCATATGCGACACCCGGCCCGCCGGATCTCGGTCAGGCGCCCCGCCGGACCTGCCGAAACGCAGGCCCGACCGCTGCCGCCTGCGGCTTCACCCCCGGGCCGGGCGGCCGGCCGGGCGGCGGCCGCATCGGCCCGGCCACCGCACAGATGCGTCCGATCGGTGTCCGAAACAGGAGGGTTGGTGGCCGGGCGCCGTTGCTACGACGCCCGTCGGACTGTACGGGTGTGGTGATCGATCGGCAGTGGCGAGCCGACCGCGCGAAATCGGTGGACTTGTGGCGAACCGAACGCATACGTTCGACGCCATGGGTGATGTCGCTCGCCGACGCTTGATCATGCTCGACGTGCTCGCCGCACTCGGGTTCGCACTGCTGCCGCAGGTGGCGGTGCTGCGGCCGGACGTCAGCGGCGAAGTGGCCCACACCACCGTGTGGCCGGTGCTGCTGTGCACCGCACTGCCGCTCGCCGTCCGCCGGCTGTGGCCCGTGCCGGTCTTCGCGTTCGTCCTGACCGCGGCCTGCGTGGCGCTGGCGCTCGGGCTCGGGCCGACCCCGTTCCTCGCCGCCGCCTACGTCCTGTACCTGGTGGCCGTGACCTGGAAGCGGCCGACCCGGCTGTCCGCGGTCCTGGTCGGCGGGGTCAGCGTCGCCGGCGCGGGCGCGTTGACCCTGACCGGCGGCCGGCACTACCAGGGCGGGAGCCTGGGCGTTCAACTCGTGTTCGGCCTGCTGGTTCTGGGCGCCACCTGGGCGGCGGGGTCGGCCGTCAGGGAACGCCGGGAGAGCATGCGGCGCGTCATCGAGCAGGCGGCCGAGCGGGCGAAGGTCGAGGAACGCCTCCGCATCGCCCGCGAGATCCACGACGTCGTCACGCACAGCGTGGGCCTGATCGCCGTCAAGGCCGGCATCGCCAACCACGTGGTCGCCACCCACCCGGAGGAGGCCCACGAAGCCCTCACCGTGATCGAGGACGTCAGCCGCCGGGCGCTGCGCGACATGCGAGCCACCCTCAAGGTACTGCGCCGGGACCCGGAGGACGCCCAGGACCTCCGGCCGGCGCTCGGACTGTCGGACCTGCCCTCCCTGGTCCGTACGGCCGAGGCGGCGGGCGTACGCGTCGACCTGCGGTCGCACTGCCCGGAGGAACCTCCGGACGGTGTCGCGCTGTCCGCGTTCCGGATCGTCCAGGAGGCCCTGACCAACGTCGTCAAGCACGCTGCGCCCACCCGGTGCCGGGTGCACCTCGTCGCGGATCGGGGCGCGTTGACGGTCGACGTCGCCGACGACGGCCCCGGGCCCGCGCACCGGCCCACCGTGCCGGGCAGCGGACTGGGCCTCGTCGGCATGCGGGAGCGGGCCACCGCACACGGCGGCACCCTCACCGCCGGACCGCGGGAGGACGGCGGCTTCCGCGTCTCGGCGACCCTGCCGTACTGAACCCGGCGAGCCTGCCGTACTGAGCCCGGCGGCACCCCGTACCGCGCCCGGCGCCACCCCGTACTCACCCCCGCCGCGCCCGACTCATCCTCAGGTATGGGTTCGGCCCCCGCACGGCCTCCGGTACTCCCGTCCCGGGACCGATGTGGCCGACCGGCCTCCTCGCGAGACTGGTCGGGTGATCAACGTCCTGGAACTGACCAAGCGGTACGGCGGGAACACCGTCGTCGACGGCCTCACCTTCGCCGTGCGGCCCGGGGCCGTCACCGGATTCCTGGGCCCCAACGGGGCCGGGAAGTCGACCACGATGCGGATGATGCTCGGCCTGACCCGGCCGGACACCGGATCCGCCCGCATCGACGGCCACGCCTATCACGAACTGCGCTACCCCGCCCGGCACGTCGGCGCCCTGCTGGAGACATCGGCGCCGCATCGCAGCCTGACCGCCACCCACTACCTGCAGTGGCTCGCCCAGAGCAACCGGATCCCCCGGCGCCGGGTCGCCGAGGTCCTCGACATGGTCGACCTGGCGGGCGCCGCCCGACGGCGGATCGGCACGTACTCCCTCGGCATGGGCCAGCGACTCGGCCTGGCCGCGGCCCTGCTCGGCGACCCGCCCGTCCTGGTGCTCGACGAACCGGTCAACGGCCTCGACGCGGAGGGCATCCGGTGGCTGCGCGAACTGCTGCGCGCGATGGCCGCCCAAGGCCGGACCATCCTCGTCTCCAGCCACCTCATGACCGAGATGTCCATGGTCGCGGACCACCTGATCGTCGTCAGCCGCGGCCGGCTCCTCGCCGACACGACCATGGAGCACTTCATCCAGCGCCACGGCCGGACGTACGTCCGCGTACGCACCACCGACCCCGGGCGCCTGAGCAGACAACTGGAGCAAAGCGGGGCCTCGTTGACCGTCGCCGTCGACGGCAGTCTGGAGGTCGACGGCCTGCCCGCGGCCGAGGTCAGCCGGCTCGCCGCGGCCGACGGGCTCGCGCTGGACGAGCTCAGCACCCACACAGCATCCCTCGAGGACACCTTCCTCGGGCTCGTCGGCAGGGAAGACAGGAGCACCCGTGTCTGAGACGGTCGCGGCCATCCACGCCGAGTTCACCAAACTGCGCGGCGTACGCGGCACGCTGCTCGCCCTGCTGCTGTTCGTCCCCGTCAGCGTCCTCATCTCCGCGCTGGGCGGCTGGTCCGCGAGGTCGGCGCTCGAATCCGACAGCCCCATGCTGCGCGACGACTTCACCGCCCAGCAGGCCGGGCTGGACGGCATCCTCTACGGCCAGCTCGCCCTGATCGTGTTCGGAGTCCTCGTCGTCACCAGCGAGTTCGGCTCGGGCATGATGCGGGTCTCGCTGCTCGCCGTGCCCCGCCGCGGCCGGCTCTACGCGGCGAAGGCGGCCGTCACCGCCGCGGCCGCCGCGGCCGTCGCGATCCCGGTCACCATCGTCAGCTACCTGGCCACCCAGTACGCCCTGGGACCCCACGGCGTCTCGATCGGCGCAGCCGGCGTCCCCCGCGCCCTGGCCGGCGCGATCGTCTACCTGACGCTGATGTCCCTCTTCGCGGCCGGCGTGGCCATGATGGCCCGCAACGCCGTCATCCCGCTCGCGGTCCTGCTGCCGATGGTGCTCGCCGGCACCCACATCCTGTCCATCATCGGGGCGACGAAAGAGCTCGCCCAGTACTTCCCCGACCGGGCCGGCATGGAGATGCTCACCGTCGACTCGCCCGACGCCTACACCGGATTCGCGGTGCTGCTCGCATGGACCGTGGCGGCACTGGTCGGCGGCTACCTCCGGCACCGTCGCTGGGACGCCTGATGGGACAGGGCTGAGGCTGCTGCCCCATGCCCGTGGGACATACACCGCCATAGCCTCCTGGATGTCACGGACCGAACAAGTCGGCCCGGACACCTGTCACCACTGGGAGGAACGCATGTCCGCGATCTACGAGCCCCCGGCCCTGCAGGAAGTCGGCGACTTCGACGAGCTCACCAAGTGCCTCGGCGTCGGAAGCTGTAACGACTTCGCCGGCTGTGGCTACGCCGTCGTCTGCTTCTGGTGATGTGTCGGTGCCGGTGCGCGCGAGCGCACCGGCACCGCCCGGGGAACGAGGCGACATGGAATTCGTAGTTCTTCCGGACTGCCCGGCCGCTGCCGCGACCGCCGAGAAGCTGCCCGCGGCACACCGGATCGACCACGCGTCGGGGCGGCCCTGGATCCTGGGTGACCGGCCCGACGGCGAGGCCACCGTGCTCGAAGCGGGCCCGCGACGGATGGTTCTGCTCGGCCACACCCGGCCGGACGAGACGGCCACGGTGGCGGCCCTCGGCCGGATGGGATCGCTCCACGACGTGGACGCGGTCGCCTCCCGGCTCCCGGGACTCTTCCACCTGGCGGTGTCGATGGACGGCAGGACCCGCGTCCAGGGTTCGGTCGCCGGCGTACGCCAGATCTTCACGGCCGTCGTCGACGGGGTGACGGTGGCGGCGAGCGGGGTCGAACCGCTGCTGCGGCTCACCGGCGCGGACATCGACGAGGCGGTGCTGGCCGCCCGCCTGCTGGCGCCGGGCGGAGCACCCTGGCCGGTCGCACAGCGCCCCGTCCGCCGGGGCATCGCCCCGCTCAGGACCGGCCACTGGCTCCACCTGGACGCCGACGGCCGGGCGCAGCAGAAACGTTGGTGGCAGCTGCCGGAGGCGTCCCTCTCGCTCGAGCAGGGCGCGGCGGCCGTACGCTCGGCACTGTCCGAGGCGGTCGCCACGAGGGTCGACCCGGGCCGGACGCTCAGCTCCGACCTGTCCGGCGGCCTGGACTCCACCTCCCTGTGCTTCTTCGCCGCCGCGGCCGGCGCTGACCTGGTCACGTACCACGTCGCACCGCTCGACAGCGCCAACGAGGACACCGCATGGGCGCACAAGGCCGCCGCCCTGCTCCCTACGGCCCGGCACCACACCCTGTCCGCGGACCGCGCCGAGAACCTGTTCGACGTCGGATACACCGCGGACCTCACGGACGTGGCCCCGGAAGGGCCCGCGACCTGGGCCTCCGGCCTCGCCCACATCGGGGACCTCGCGCAGCGCGCCAAGGCGGAGGGGGCGACCCTGCACCTGACCGGCTTCGGCGGGGACGAACTGTTCGGCCGCATGCCCACGAGCGCATGGTCCCTGGCCCGCGCCCGGCCGATCGGCGGCCTGCAGCTCGTCAACCGCTACCGGCTGGCCAACCGCTGGTCCTGGAAGGCGACCGTACGCGCCCTCGTGGACCGGGCCGGCTTCGCGCAGAACCTCACCGCGGTCGCCGCCCAAATCGGCGCCCCGCCCCCGCCGCTCGACGAACCCGACTTCGGCTGGGTGTTCGCGCCCCGCATGCCCGCCTGGGCCACCCCCGACGCCGTGGCCGCGGTCCGACGGCTGCTCACCACCGCCGCCGCCGAGACCCCCGAGCCACTGGACGCCGACCGGACCCGGCACCAGGCGCTCGCCTCGATCGTCTTCGAAGGCACCACGATCCGGCAGATCAACACGGTCCTCGCCGGGACCGGCATCCAGTGGGACGCACCCTTCCTCGACGACCGCGTCCTGTCCGCGGCCCTCGCCACCCGGGTCGACCAGCGCCTGGCGAGCGGGCGGTTCAAGCCCCTGCTGGCCGACGCGGCCCGAGGCGTCGTACCCGCCGACATCCTCGGCCGCCGCGACAAGGGCGAGTTCAGCGCCGAGGCCTACCGGGGCATCGAACGCAACCGGGCCCGGCTCCTGGAACTCTGCGAGGACTCGGCCCTGGCCCGGCTCGGCCTCATCGACCCGGCGGCGTTCCGGTCCGCGGTGCTCAACCCCGGGCCGATGTCGCACCACCTCCAGCCGATCGTGACCACCGTGGCCTGCGAGAGCTGGCTCCGCACCCACGCCCAGCACCCCGGAGAACGCTGATGAAGCTGAGTCTTGCCCGAGACGTCACCCTCACACCCGTCGACTCGGGGGCGGTCCTCCTCGACGGGCGCCGAGGCCGCTACTGGCAGTTGAACGCATCCGGCTCCAGCGTCCTGCAGAGGCTGCTGGACGGGGACACGCTCGACGTGGCCGTCGCGAGCCTGTCCGCGGCCGTCCCGGTGGACGACGACCGGGTACGGCAGGACGTGATGGCCCTCGTCGACGCCCTGAGCAAGGCCAAGCTGGTGGAGGTCGCACCGTGACCACCCCCGCCGTCGCCGAACACGCGCCACGCCTTCCGTGGCACCGGCAGCTCGCGCCCCGGTGCGCGGCCGGCGCCGCCCGCCTCCTCGTCCGGCTGCCCCCCGCCCGCCTGCACCGGGTCCTGCGCCTCGTCAGCCGCGGAACCCGCCCCGCCGGCCACGCCGAAGTCGCCCGCGCCCGGCGGTCGGTCGTCTCGGTCAGCACCCGCTGCGCCGGCCTCGGCTGCCTCCAGCGGTCCGTGGCCACCGTCCTGCTGTGCCGCGCCCGGGGCCGGTGGGCCGACTGGTGCACCGGGTTCCGCACCCAGCCCTTCGGCGCACACGCCTGGGTCGAAGTCGACGGCCTGCCCGTCGACGAACCGGGTGAACTGAGCGCGTTCCGTACGGTACTGGCCGTGCGCTGCCCCGACGGGAGCCGATCGTGACCGCGATCCGGGCCGAGGGCCTCTACGCCTACTACGGCACCACACCGGCCGTGAACGGACTCGACCTGACGGTGCCCTTCGGCGCGACCTTCGGCTTCCTCGGCCCGAACGGCGCCGGCAAGACGACCACCATCAGCATGCTGACCACTCTGCTTCCCCCCACGGCCGGCCGGGCCCAGGTCGCGGGCTTCGACGTAGCGACCCACCCCGCCGAGGTCCGCCGCCGGATCGGCATCGTCTTCCAGGAGTCGACGCTCGACCTGGACCTCACGGCGTCCGAGAACCTCCGCTTCCAGGCGGACCTGTGCGGCCTCCCGCGCGCCGAGGGCCGCAAGGCGATCGCCGCGATGCTCGACCTGATGGAACTGTCCGGGCGCAGCAGGATCCCCGTACGGCAGTTCTCCACCGGTCTGCGCCGCCGCCTGGAGATCGCCCGGGGCCTGCTCGGCGCGCCCCGGGTCCTCTTCCTCGACGAGCCCACGACCGGCCTCGACGCACAGACCCGCGCCGCCGTCTGGGAGCACCTGAACCGGCTGCGCCGGGAGGAGGGCATCACCCTCTTCTTCACCACGCACCAGCTGGAGGAGGCCGAGCACTGCGACCGGATCGCGATCTTCGACCGGGGCAAGGTGGTCACCGAAGGATCGCCCGCCGAGCTGAAGACCGTCATCGGAGCCGATGTCGTCGTACTGCGCACCGAGGACGACACCCGCGCCGCCGACGCCGTGGCCGAACGCTTCGGGCTGGCGGCGGAGACCACCCCGGACGGTCTGCTCCTCCGGGTCGCGAACGGCGCCACGCTGGTGCCGCGGCTGTGCACCGAACTCGGCCTGACCGTCCACGCGGTGTCCGTCGTACCGCCGACGCTCGACGACGTCTTCCTGCACCACACCGGGGCCGCCGTCCGCGACACCGGCACGAACGCACACACGCTCAGCCACCTCGGGGAGGGAATGCGATGAGCCGGACCGACACCGTACGGGAGACCCCCGGCGCCCCCGCGGCCGCCCCCGCCCGCCCGGCGCCCGCGGGCCGTTCACTGCACGCCCTGCGGCCGTACACGCTGCTCTGGCGGCGCGAGATGACCCGGCTGCGGCACAACCCGGTACGCCTCGCCATGGGCCTGGTCACCCCCCTGCTGTTCCTCGTCGTCCTCGGCACCGGCCTCGACGCGGCCTCGTCCAGCCTCGGCAAGGCGCAGCTGAACGACTACCGGGCCTACCTGTTCCCCGGCGTGCTGATCATGTCGGTGCAGGCCCCGGCGATCGCGGTGGGCATCTCGCTCGTGTGGGACCGCCGGCTCGGCGTGCTGCGGCAGATGCTCGTCGCCCCGTTCCCACGGTCGAGCATCGTGCTCGGCCTCGCGTTCGGCGGAGCCACCACGGGCGCGGTCTACGGCATGTTCGTCCTGTCCGTCGGAGGCATCGCCGGCATCCGCTACACGCCGATGCTCCTCGTCGTACTCCTGGAAATGCTGCTCGTCTCGCTGATGTTCACGGCGCTCGGACTGCTCGCCGCCGTCACCATCAGGCAGGTCGACACCTTCCAGATCGTGGTGAACCTGAGCCTGATGCCGATGATGTTCTTCTCCGGCGCGATGTTCCCGCCGAACGGGCTGCCCGGCTGGCTCGCCGCCGTGGTCAAGATGAATCCGCTCACCTACGGCATCGACGCGGTCCGCCGGACCCTGCCCGGTCCCGAAGTGCTCACCTCGGACCAGACCCGCCTGCTGCTCTGGGACTGGCAGCCGCCCGTGATCGCGGAACTCGGGCTGCTGGCGGCGATCACCGCCGTGGCGCTCGCCCTCGCCACGTACCGCTTCTCCCGTACCCGGTGAGCGCGATGACGGTGGCCGCGGAGCGTGCCCGGCACCCACTGGTGCGGTTCGCGCACACCTGGGCGGGGACGGCGGCACGCCTGTTCCTGGCGGCCGTCCTGGGCTACGCCGGCCTGGTGAAGATGGGGGACCTCACGGCGGCCGGCCGCGACGTCGCGCTCTACCGCATCGTGCCCGCCGACGCCGCCCAAGCGGTCGGCGGCGCACTGCCGTTCGCCGAGGTCGCGGTCGCACTGCTGCTGCTCGCCGGGCTGGCCACCAGGGCGGCGGCCGCCGTCACCGCGGTGCTCATGGTGGTGTACATCGCCGCCATCACCTCGGTGTGGGCGCGGGGACTGTCCATCGACTGCGGCTGTTTCGGCGGCGGCGGCACGCTCACGAGCGGGGCCGAGCGCGGATACGCCATCGACATCGCGCGCGACCTGCTCTTCCTCGGCGCGGCCGTCCTCCTGATCCGGAATCCGCGAACCAAGTACGCGCTGGACCGCTGGGTCCTGGACGCGAAGGAGGCATAGGCATGGAGTCAACGGACAACCAGGTACGGGAGATGGTGCACACGCGGCACCGGCGCCGGCGCACCCTCCTGGTGTCGCTCGTGGCCACGGTCGCGGTCGGCGGCGCCGCGCTGCTCGGCGCCGGGCTGGTCCGGGCGAGCAACTCCGCCCCGGACGAGGCGCCGGACGCGGTGCCCGCCGGGGTGGCGGGCGACAAGGCCGGACTGGCCGTCTCCGACGGCGCGGTACGCGTCGACGTCTACTTCGACTACCTCTGCCCCGAGTGCCGCAACCTCGAACAGAGGACGGCCGCCGAGGTCAAGACCCTGAAATCGGGCGGGAAGGTGACCCTCGTCTACCACCCGGTCGCCTTCCTGAACGGCTACAGCAGCCCCGCCGGCTACTCGACCCGGGCCGCCTCCGCCGCGGCGTGCGCCGCGCAGGAGGGCAGGTTCGAGCCGTACCACGCCGTGCTGTTCGACAAGCAGCCCCCGGAGCGCGGTCCCGGACTCAGCGAGGACCAGCTGATCGCCGCCGGCCGGGACGCGGGCATCACCGGCGACTCCTTCGCGAGCTGCGTGCGGCAGGACACGTACCGCCCCTGGGTGACGTACGTGTCCGACATGGCCGCCTCGCGCAAGGTCGCGATGACCCCGACCGTGACGGTGAACGGCCGGCGCGTCGACGTCACCGGCCCGGACGCGGGCGCGGCGATCGTCCGCGCGGTGGAAGAGGCCGGCCGATGACGCGGCTGACCGTGGCGCTCTCCGGCGACTGCATGGCGACCAGGGGCGCGTTGATCACCTCCGATCCCGCCGCCGAGGAGCTCCGCGAGCTGCTGCACGCCGCGGACTTCGCCTTCACCAACCTGGAGGTCGTACCCGCCGGGCGCGGGTACCCGGTGCACAACGCGGCGGGCGGCGGCGGACTGATCGCGGACCCCCCGGTGATCGACGAGATCACGGCGGCGGGCTTCACGGTGCTCGGCTGCGCCAACAACCACGCCCTGGACCTGGGCGTGGAAGGGCTCCTCGGCACCGTGGAGTTGTTGCGGGAGAAACGGATCCCCTTCGCCGGGATCGGAGCCGACCTCACCGCCGCGCGGCGGCCGGTCTACGTCGACCGGCCCGGCGGCAGTCTCGCCCTGATCTCGTGCAGCTCGACCTTCCTGCCCGGCCAGGAAGCGGCCGCACCGTCGCCGGACCTGCCGGGCCGGCCGGGCCTGAACCCGCTGCGGCACAGCGCGATGCTGGACGTCACCGCCGCCCAGATGGCCGTCCTGAAGGAGATCGACGCCGAGACGGGGCTGCGGGCCCGGCGGGCCGAGGCGCGCACCCTGCTCGGCTTCGACCCCGCCCTGTTCCCGCCCGACCGGCTCGGCCTCTTCGGCACCCGCTTCCGCGTCGCGGACGAGCCGGGCTTCACGACCGACTGCGACCGGACGGACCTGGACGAGATCTCCCGCTGGGTGGGGGAGGCCCGGCTCCGGGCGGACCTCGTCGTGGTCAGCGTGCACTCCCACGAGCCGGGCCCGACACCCGAGACGCCCGGCGAGTTCCTGCGCACGTTCGCCCACCGGATGATCGACGAGGGCGCCGACGTCGTGGTCGGGCACGGACCCCACTTCCTGCGCGGAATGGAACTCCACCGGAACAAGCCGATCTTCTACAGCCTGGGGAACATCGTCAGCCAGATCGACCTCGCCGACCGCATCCCGGCCGAGGACTACGCGAAGGTCGCCGCCGACGGGCCGCTCACCCCGGGACGGTACTTCGACGAACTCAGCGGCCACGGGCGCCGGCTGTTCGCCCCGCACCGCCGGTACTGGCAGTCGCTCGTCCCGGTCCTCACCTTCGACGACGGCGCACTCGTCGAAGCCCGCCTCCACCCGGTCGACCTGGGCTTCGGCGAACCGGTCCACCGCCGTGGCCGCCCCCGCCTCGCCGGCCCGGCGGACGCCAAGGAGATCCTCACCGACTTCGCCCGGCTCGCGGAGCCGTACGGCACCACCGTCACCGTCGACTCCACCGGAGCAGGGGAGTTGGCGATAGAATCGGGGAACTCCACGGTGGGATGAGCAACAGGCGGGGAAGACACAATGGCCGACGCGGTCCGGGTGCTGATCGCCGACGATCAGGCACTCCTGCGCGGAAGCTTCCGCGTCCTCATCGACTCCACCCCCGGAATGAAGGCGATCGGCGAGGCGGGTGACGGCGCCGAAGCGGTGGAACTCGCCCGCAGACTCAAACCGGACGTCGTCCTGATGGACCTGCGCATGCCCGTCATGGACGGCATCGCCGCCACCCGGGAAATCTGCTCCGACGAAACACTGACCGGCGTACGGGTCCTGGCCCTCACCATGTTCGACATGGACGAGTACGTGTACCCGGCCCTCCAGGCGGGCGCGAGCGGCTTCATGCTGAAGGACGCCTCACCCTCCGACCTGGTCGCCGGCATCCGCGTCATCGCCACCGGCGAGGGCGTCCTGGCCCCCACGGTCACCCGCCGCGTCATCGCCGGCTTCTCCCGCCCCACCGACCCGCCCCGCCCGGCCTCGCGCCTGGTCGGCCTCACCAAACGGGAACAGGAGGTACTCGTACTGATCGCGAACGGCCTCTCGAACGCCGAGATCTCCGACCACCTGGTGATCAGCCTCCCCACGGTGAAGACCCACGTGAGCAGCCTCCTCAGCAAACTCCACGCCCGCGACCGGGCCCAACTCGTCATCATCGCCTACGAGACCGGCCTGGCGGAGCCCGGAATGCCCACCTGACCCCGCAGAGGTGACGCTCTTCACCCCCCGTCCACCGGCGACGGTGGGGAATGCCGCCCGGGCGTGGTCTGATGGACGGCATGATCGAAGAGTTTCTGGCACACGACCTGCCCCAGGTCGAGGAAGCCGTCCGCAAAGCCGCGGCCGTCGAGATCATGCCGAGGTTCCGGCAGCTCGCCGAGCACGAGGTCGTCCAGAAGAGCGGCCCGCACGACCTGGTGACCATCGCCGACCGCAAGGCGGAGGAGCACCTCACCGCCGCCCTCACCGAGCTGCTGCCCGGCTCGGTGGTGGTCGGCGAGGAAGCCGTGCACGCCGACCCCACCGTGTACGGGGCGCTGCGCGGCGACGCGCCCGTCTGGATCGTCGACCCGGTCGACGGCACCCGGCAGTTCGTCAACGGCGAGCCCGCCTTCTGCACCCTGGTCGCCCTCGCCCTGCGCGGTGACATCCTGGCGTCCTGGACCTACGCTCCCGCCCTGGAATCGATGGCCACGGCCGTCCACGGACAGGGCGCGTACGTCGACGGGGAAGCGATCCGCAGCGGCTCCCCGGAGCCCGGCGCCGACCTCCGGGTGGCCATCGCCCACCCCCTCTACACCAGCGAACATGACAAAAGAGTCCTCGCCCGGCTGGATGTTCCCGGCGTGGCCGCCCGGCCCTGCGGCTCGGCCGGCCTCGAGTACCTGAAGGTGGCCCGCGGCGAGATGGACGCCCTCGCCTTCACCTGGCCCTCGGCCTGGGACCACGCGGCCGGCCTGCTGCTGGTCGCCGAGGCGGGCGGGGCGCAGAGCACCGTGGCCGGCGAACCCTTCCGGATCGACCGGGACAACGAGCTGCCGTTCACCGTCGCCCGCGACGAGCCGACGGCACGGCGCATCAGGAGCCTGCTGCGCGGCGAGCGGTAATACCCTGGCAGTCCTGGGCAGGCTGGGACAGTGCCGCAGGCAGACGAAGGAGTCGCATGGTGCCGTCGATTCTCGATGCGGTCGTCGTGGGGGCCGGGCCCAACGGGCTGACGGCCGCGGTCGAACTCGCCCGCCGCGGATTCTCGGTGGCCGTGTTCGAAGCGGCCGACACCATCGGCGGCGGGGCCAGAACCGAGGAACTGACCCTGCCCGGCTTCCGCCACGACCCCTGCTCCGCCGTGCACCCGCTCGGCGCCGGGTCCCCGGTCTTCGCGACCATGCCGCTCGCCCGCTACGGCCTGGAGTGGCTGCACGCCCCGCTGCCCATGGCCCACCCCTTCGACGACGGCACGGCCGCCGTGCTGTCCCGCTCGGTGGCCGAGACGGCCGCCTCGTTCGGGCCGCGCGACGCCGGCACCTACCGGCGCCTGGTCGAACCCTTCCTCGGCCGCTGGGACACCCTCGCCCGGGACTTCATGTCCCTGCCCTCCACCGCCCTGCCCCGGGACCCGGTGACCCTGGCCCGGTTCGGACTCGCCGGGCTGCCGCCGTCCACCTGGCTGCTGCGCCGCTTCCACGACGAGCAGGCCCGCGGCCTGTTCGCCGGCCTTGTCGCGCACGTCATCGCCCCGCTCGGCGGCATCGCCACCAGCGCGATCGGCCTGGTCTTCGCGCTGGCCGCGCACGCCGTCGGCTGGCCCATGCCGCGCGGCGGCTCCCAGGCCGTCCCGGACGCCCTCGCCGGCTACCTGCGCGACCTCGGCGGCACCCTGCACACCGGCTTCGAGGTCAAACGCCTCGACGACCTCCCGCCGGCCCGCGCCTACATCTTCGACACCTCGCCCACCGCCCTGGCCCGGATCGCCGGCCTCGGACGCGCGTACGACGGCTACCGCTACGGCGCGGCCGCGTTCAAGATCGACTACGCGCTGTCCGGCCCGGTCCCCTGGACCGCCGAGCCGGCCCGCCGGGCCGGCACCGTGCAGATCGGCCCCCGCGCCCGCGACATCGACGCCGCCCTGCAACTCGCCAGCGGCGGCCGCGCCCCCCGCACCCCGTTCCTGATCACCGCCCAGCCCACCCTGGTCGACCCCTCCCGCGCCCCTAAGGGCAAGCACGTCTTCTGGGCCTACGGCCACGTCCCGAGCGGCTGGGACGGCGACCTCACCGACGCCATCGAACGCCAGGTGGAGCGCTTCGCCCCCGGCTTCCGCGACCTGGTCCTGGCCCGCGCCACCGCCGGCCCGCCGGAGCTCGCCGCCCGCAACCCCAACTACATCGGCGGCGACATCGCCTGCGGCGCCGCGGCCGGCCTGCAACTCCTGCTGCGCCCCAAACTGTCCCTGTTCCCGTACGCCACCGCTCACCCGTCCGTGTACATCTGCTCCTCGGCGACCCCGCCGGGCCCCGGCGTCCACGGCATGTCGGGCCACAACGCGGCCAAGGCCGTCTGGCGCCGCCTCCGTACGGCATCCTGACCGACATGGTTCGCATCACCCTCGTCCAGGGCGACATCACCGCTGAGAAGGCGGACGCCATCGTCAACGCCGCGAACTCCTCCCTGCTCGGCGGTGGCGGAGTCGACGGCGCCATCCACCGCCGCGGCGGCCCCGAGATCCTGGCCGCCTGCCGCGCCCTGCGCGCCTCCCACTACGGCAAGGGCCTCCCCACCGGCCAGGCCGTCGCCACCACGGCCGGCCGCCTGGCGGCCGACCACGTCATCCACACGGTCGGCCCGGTCTGGTCCGGCGAGGAGGACCGCTCCGGGCTGCTCGCCTCCTGCTACCGCGAATCCCTCCGGGTCGCCGCCGAACTGGGCGCCCGTACGGTCGCCTTTCCGGCCATCTCCACCGGGATCTACGGCTGGCCGATGGACGACGGGGCCCGCATCGCCGTCGAGACGGTCAGGACGGCCGCCACCGGCTCGGTGGAAGAGGTCCGCTTCGTCCTCTTCGACGCCCGCGCCTACGAGGCGTTCGCCGCACAGGTCGGCTGACTGCGGCCGGGTCCGGGATCGCGACCGGGTCCGGGATCGCAGCCCGGTCCGCGATCGCGGCCTCCGGCCCGCTACCGCGGGCGGCGGGAGGCGCCCGGGGCCGGGCGGGGGTACGTCCTGGACTGCTTCACACTGCCGTACGCGAAGCTCGACTCGATCGAGGCGATGCCGGGGATCGCATGGATCCGGTGGCGCACCAGGGCCTCGTACGCCTCCAGGTCCTCGATCACCACCCGCAGCAGGTAGTCGCTGCTGCCCGCCATCAGGTAGCAGTCCTGGATGTGCTCGATGACGGCGACGTGCTCCTCGAACAGCCTGACCGCCGCCGCCGTGTGGCGCTCCAGCCGGATCCGGACGAAAACGGTGATCGGCAGCCCGAAGGAGACCTGGTCGACCACGGCCGTGTAGCCGCGGATCAGGCCGGCCTCCTCCAGGCGCCGGACCCGGCGCAGACAGGGCGACGGGGACAGCCGGACCCGGTCGGCGAGGTCCTGGTTGGACAGCCGTCCGTCGGCCTGCAATTCCCGGATGATCTGCAGATCGACTGCGTCCACGGTCCCTCCTTGGCAGATCCTGCCCCAAACGTATGTCCGAGCGGCAGAACTGGCAATCGGCTGCCCCGCCCGAAGCCCTAGCGTTGCCAGGGAACGGGCCAGACCGGTCCGGGTTGCAGAGGCTGGAGCAATCTTCGTGGTCGCGACGCACACCACCGGGGCGACCGTGCCTCCCGACGCGGCGGGCCCGCGGACCGGAAACCCCGGTCTGCGCGGGCTCTCCCCCCAGGCCCAGGGCATGGCGGCCCTGCTGGTGACCGTGGCGATCTGGGCCTCCTTCGCGCTCAGCGCCCGCGCCCTGAGCAGCTCCTCCCTGCTGCCCGCCGACGCGGCCCTGCTGCGTTTCGGCGTCCCGCTCGTCGTCCTGTTCCCCGCCCTGTGGCGGCGCCGCCACCGCATCGTCGCCGTACGCCCGGGCGCCGCACTCAAGATCATCTGCGGTGCGGGGGTGCCGTTCTTCCTGGCCGCGATGCACGGCGGCGCCCTGACCTCGGCCGCGTTCGTCGGGTCGATCGTCCCCGGGATGGTCCCGCTGTTCGTCTCCGCGCTCATGGTCGCCGGCGGCCGAGGCGCCCCGCGCGGAACGCAGACGGCCGGGCTCGGGCTGATCGCGGTCGGCGTGGTCGCCCTGGTCTGGCGCTACGTCGTTCCGGTGGACACCGACGTGCTGGCCGGGGCCGGGGTGCTGCTGGTCGCCAGCGGGCTCTGGGCCCTGTACACGGTGGGGCTGCGCGAGGTGGACCTCGATCCCGTCGGATCCATCGGCCTGCTCTGCCTGCCCTCCTTCGCGGTGATCGGCGTGCTGGTCCTGACGGGCGTGCTCCCCACGGGCATCGCTCAGGCGGCGGGCAGTGACATCGCGCTGTTCCTGGTGGTTCAGGGGCTCGGCGTCGGACTGTGCGCGGGCCTGCTGTACGCCTTCGCCATCCGCCGGCTGGGCGCCGAGCGGAGCTCCGCCGTCGGAAGCCTCAGCCCGGTCGCCGTCGTCCTGCTCGCGATCCCCCTGCTCGGCGAATCGCCGACCCCGGCCGTGCTCGTCGGCGTCCCCCTCATCACCGTCGGCGTCGTACTCGCCAACCGCCGCGCCGCCCCTGCACCCGCCGCCGCTGCCCCTGCCGCCCGTCCCCATCCCAGTCCCAGTCCGAGTCCGAGTTCCGGTCCGAGTCCCCGTTCAGAGGTTTCCGCAGATGCTTGAGCTCCTCCCGCCGCCCCCCACGGACCCGCTGTGGGACCTCACCTACGAATTCGGCACCGATGAGCGGCTCGAACGGCTGAACCTCGTCCTCGGCGTCTACCGCGACCACACCGGCAGCACGCCCGTCATGGCCGCCGTCCGCGAGGCCGAGATACGTCTGGCGGAGCGTTCCGAGTCCAAGGAATACCGGGGCCTCTCCGGCAACGAGGCCTTCAACCAGGCCCTGCTCACCCTGGTGATGGGCCCCGGCCCCGGCGGACCGGCCGACCGGGCCGCGGCAGTCCAGACGGTCGCGGGCACCGGTGCCCTGCGGCTGCTGGCCGACCTGATCTGCCGGACCCGCCCGGGCACCACGGTGTGGATCAGCGACCCGGCGTACGTCAACCACCGGCCCATCCTGGAGGCCGCCGGGCTGGAGGTCCGTACGTACCGGTGGCGCGCCGCCGACGGCGGCTTCGACGCGAGCGGCATGCTGCACGACCTGAGCGGCGCACGGCGGGAGGACGTCGTCCTGCTCCAGGGGTGCTGCCACAACCCCACCGGGGTCGACCCCTCGCCGCAGGACTGGGAGGCGGTGGCCGAACTGGCCGTCCGGGACGGCTGGGTGCCGTTCGTGGACCTCGCCTACCACGGGCTCGGCGACGGACTGGACGCCGACCTGCGGGCCACCCGGATGCTGGCCGAGCGGGTGCCGGAGATGCTCATCGCCGTCAGCTGCTCCAAGAACTTCGGCCTCTACAGCGACCGCACCGGATGCGCCATCGTGCTCGGCGCGTCGCGCCAGGCGGTGCGGCACGCCGAGACGGCCATGCAGAACGCCGCCCGGACGCTGTACTCCATGCCGCCCGAGCACGGTGCCGCCGTCGTGACGACCATCCTGGAGGACGACGTACTGCGGGCCGCCTGGCGGGCGGAGCTGGACGTCATGCGGGGCCGGATCTCGGCGAACCGGGCCGAACTGGCCGTGTGCCTGACCGCGCTGGGGCACGGGGCGCAGGCGGATGCGCTCGCCCGGCAGAAGGGCATGTTCTCGATGCTGCCCCTCACGGCGCATCAGATGCTGCGGCTGCGCAGGGAGTTCGCCATCTACGGCACGACGGCGGGCCGGGTCAACATCGCCGGCATTCCGGCGGACCGGATCGCCTGCCTCGCGCAGGGCATCGCGCAGGTGCTCGACACCGGCGACCCCCTCGGCGGCCGGTGAACGGACATCCGGAGCGGACCGGACCGGGCCGGACCGGACCGGGCCGGACCGGGCCGGACCGGGCCGGACCGGGCCCGGCCGGGCCCGGCCGGGTGACTGAAAATCGCTCTGGATCCGTTCCGTCCGGAATGATCGAATCGGTGCCGTAACGTCGCTCGAACAAAGGATCGTTCCCGGTGGATTCCGTGTCGTACTCGGAGCTGCACCAGCAGATCTCCCCTGACATCGATGCGGAGATAGCAGCCGCCCTGGACCGTCTCGGCCCCTCGGCGGACGCGGTCAGGAACGCCGTCCAAAAGCTCCTGCGCCATCAGCAGATGAAACATCCGCTGTCGGTGCTGCCGGTGCTCGTGCACGCCGCCGAGACCGGCGCGCCCGGGCCGGCCGTGCCTCTGTCCGCCCTGCACCTGCTGTGGTGGACCTCGGCCTGCTACCTCGACGACCTGGCCGACGGGCAGGACGGCGGGCCCGCCGAGCGCCTCGACGTGAACGAAGCGGTCCTCGCGTCCGTGATCAGCGGGAACACGCTGCCCGTCCGGATCATCCAGTCGCAGGACGTTCCCGAACCGGTCCGCAGCGCCCTGACGGCCGAGTTCCTGGACGCCTGCATCATGGGCGCCGAAGGGCAGCTGGCCGATATGCGCGGGGAAGCCGGCCGCGCCACCCGCAACAGCGTCATCGAGGCGTACCGGGGCAAGTCCGGCGGCCCCTTCGCCATGATCACGGCGATGGCCGCCATACTCGCGGGCGCGACGGCCGAGCGCATCGCGCTGTGGCGCGACTTCGGCCACGTCTTCGGCCTCCTGTGGCAGATGTTCAACGACCAGGAGGACATCGCCTCCGGCCGCAACGAAGACCTCACCAACGGCACCGTCACCTACCTGCTCGCCTGCGCCCTCGAGGACGCCGCACCCGAGGCCAGGGCCCACATCCTGGACCTGTGCGCCACCGCGAGGAGCTCCGACCCGGCCCGGTCGGAGCTCACCGGCCTGCTGCTCGCCCCGCCCGTGCTCCACCGGTTCCGCGAGGACGTCGGCACGTACCGGGACGAGGCCCACCGCATCCTCGGCGAACTGGGCGGCGACGAAAGGTATCTGCCGGCCCTGCGGCAGCTCGTGGACCTGTCGGCGCAGATACTCCTCCAGCCGGACCCGCGGATGCTGCTGCCCACCCCGTGATCCCCGCGGTCCCACCGCTCCTGCGGACCGTCGAGCGCCTGGTGGCCCTCGACGCAGGGCATGGCGCGACGGCCGCCGTGCCCGCCGCGCGCGAGGCCGTGCGGCGCTTCCCCGCACTCTCCGCCGATCCCGAAAGCCTGCGCGGCCGGCCCGCCGACCACCTCGCCGCCCTCGCCGAGCTGTGCGAGGTCATCGGCTGGATCCTGTTCGACGCCGGCCTCCACCGGCAGGCCGCCTACGCCAACGCCCGGGCGTTCGCGCTGGCGGAACTCTGCGGCGACCGCTCGACGGCCCGGCTGGTGCGGCTGAACCACAGCATGCTCCAGGCTCACACCGGCAGGCCGCGGGCCGCCCTGGAATCCGCCGCCCGCGTGACCGGGCCGCGCGCCCTCCCGGCCCGCGTCGACAGCCTCGTCCTGATCCGCCGGGCCCACGCGACCGCCCTGCTGGGCGGCCACCGGGAACCCCTGGAGCTGATCTCCCGCGCCCGCAGCCGGTTCCTCGACGGCATCTCGCGCCACGACCCGCACTGGGCCTGGTGGATCGACGAGACCGAGCTGCTCGGCCACCACGGCTGGGTGCTGGCCCGACTCCACCACTGGGACCGGGCCATCCCCCTCCTGCACGAGGCGGCCACCGCCCCCGGCCCCTCCTACCGGCACCTGTTCGCCGCCGAGCTCCTCTCCGCCCTCACCGGAGCCGGAGCCTGGCGCGAGGCGGAGACCCTCATCGCGGACCTCGCCCCCCGCGCCGCCCGCATCGGCTCCGTACGCACCACCGGAACCCTCCACAGGACGGCGACCACCCTGCTCCGCCGCCCCGACACCCCGGCATCCCTCCGGGAGGCGGCCGCCTTCCTCCTGGACTCCCTGCCTGCCCAGGGGGTGTCTTGTCGGTCAGGGACGGCCAGCTCCTCCGCGGAGAGGCGAGGCGCACCGGCGGAGGCGGCCGCGTGACGGCCTGGGCCCTGGGAACGCCGGAGGCCCGGACCCCCCAGGGGCCCGGGCCTCACGAGTGGCGCAGCCTCAGAGCACGTCGGCCGCGATGTTCGCCGCCACCTGCTCCAGCAGCGGCCCCGCGTTCGCGATGCACTTCGCCGTGTCCGGCTCGACCTCGGTCAGCGGGTACGCGCGGCGGATCCCCGCAGCCTGCAGCGCCTCCTGCTCCAGCAGCAGCCGACCGCACACCGCCACCACCGGCTTGCCGGCCGCGCGCGCGGCCGCGGCCACACCCGCCGGGGCCTTGCCGTGCAGGGTCTGCTCGTCCAGCGAGCCCTCACCGGTGATCACCAGCGTGGCCCGCTCCAGCGCCGGCGCGAAGCCCAGCACGTCGAGCATCAGCTCGATGCCGGGACGGAAGCCCGCACCCAGGATCAGCGCGCCGTAGCCGATGCCGCCCGCACCGCCCGCGCCCGGGGAGGCGGCCAGCTCGGCGGCCTTCGGGCCGATGGCCTTCTCCAGCACCTGCGCGTAGTGCGCCAGCGCCGCGTCGAGCGTCGCCACGTCCTCCGGCGAAGCACCCTTCTGCGGGCCGTACACGGCCGGCGCGCCCTTCGGGCCGGTCAGCGGGTTGTCCACGTCACTGGCGAGGACGAACTCGACCTCCGCGAAGCGCGGGTCGATCCCCGACAGGTCCGCCGAGACCAGCTCCGCCAGCGCGCCGCCGCCCGGACCGACCGGCTCGCCGTCGGCGTCCAGGAACACGGCGCCCAGCGCGGCCAGCATGCCCGCGCCGCCGTCGGTGGTGGCGCTGCCGCCCACACCGAAGACGATCGAGCGCGCCCCCGCGTCCAGCGCGGCCTTCAGCAGCTCGCCCGAGCCGTACGTGGTGGCCGCCAGAGGGGCGAAGACGCCCGCCGGGAGCAGCTGCAGCCCGGAGGCCTCCGCCATCTCGACCACGGCGGTACCGTCGCGCAGCGCGAAAGCAGCCGTCACCTGCTCGCCGAGGGGCCCGGTGACCCGTACCTCCCGGCGTTCGAAACCGGCCGCCACAGCGGCCGCCACGGTGCCGTCGCCGCCGTCCGCGACGGGGAGGGTTTCGACCTCCACGCCCGGTACGGCCCTGCGAAGGCCCGCCGTCACCCGCTCCGCGACCTGTACGGCCGTGAGCGAGCCCTTGAATTTGTCCGCGGCGATGAGCACGCGCGCGGTCTCAGTTACTGCTCCGTCCGTCACCTTGCTTGATCCCTTGCTATCGAACGTGCAGTCGCGCCACCCCGAGCCTATCCGGAGGATCCTCCTATGCGCATGGGTGGCCTGGGTCACGCCGCGCTCGCACTCGGCGCGCCATACCACTAAATGGTGATTTTCCACCTCATAGTGGGGCCACATGAGTGCGGATTCGCTGGAACAGCCACACCCGGACACCCCCGGCGGCCCGGGCGGCACCCGGGGGGACGGCTCTCCCGACCGCACCGTCGTCACCATCGGAGTGATCGCCGTGCTGGCGGTGGTCGCCTGGGCGGCCCTCGCCAAGGGGTCCTTCGACACCGCGTCGAGCACCGCGCTCGCCTGGGTGCTGAACAACTTCGCCTGGCTGTTCGTGATCGCCGCCGACGTCTTCCTGGTCATGTGCGTGGTCCTGGCGATCAGCCGGTTCGGCCGGATCCGGCTCGGCGCCGACGACTCCGAGCCGGAGTTCACCAACCTCGCCTGGATCGCGATGATGTTCAGCGCCGGCATGGGCATCGGCCTCATGTTCTACGGCGTCGGCGAACCGCTCACCCACTACCTCGCCCCGCCGCCCGCCAGCGGCGCCGCCCCACAGACCGGCGACGCCGCCCGCGCCGCCCTGGACTACTCCTTCTTCCACTGGACCCTCACCCCCTGGGCGATCTACGGCATCGCCGGCCTCGCCCTCGCCTACGCCACCTTCCGCAAACGCCGCGGCAACCGGCTCAGCTCCGCCTTCGTCCCCCTCATGGGCGCCGGCCGCGCCGACGGCTGGCAGGGCAAGGCCATCGACCTGCTCGCCGTCTTCGCCACCGTCTTCGGCACCGCCACCAGCCTCGGACTCGGCGCCCTCCAGGTCGCCGAAGGCCTCCACATCACCGCCGGGATCGAGGACTCCACCGCCGTCGAACTGATCATCATCGGGTCGCTCTCCGCCGCCTTCGTGCTCTCCGCCTTCTCCGGCCTGCACAAAGGCGTGAAATGGCTCAGCACCGTCAACATCGTGCTCGCCGCCGCCCTGATGTCCTTCGTCTTCCTGCTCGGCCCGACCGTCTACATCCTCGACGTCATCCCCGCCAGTGTCGGCAGCTACCTGAACGAGCTGCTGCCCATGGCCAGCCGCACCGGCGCCTTCACCGACAGCACCTGGCTGGGCGCCTGGACCATCTTCTACTGGGCCTGGTGGCTCTCCTGGGCGCCGTTCGTCGGCACCTTCATCGCCCGCATCTCCCACGGCCGCACCATCCGCGAATTCCTCGTCGGCGTGCTCCTCGTACCCTCCGGCGCCACCGTCATCTGGTTCTGCGTGATGGGCGGCACCGCCATCCGGCTCGACGCCACCGGCGCCGCCGACCTCGCCGCCAAGGTCAAGGACGGCGCCGAAGCCTCCCTCTTCGCCATGCTCGACGCCCTGCCCCTGGGCACCGTCACCTCGTACGTCGCCATGCTCCTGGTCATGACCTACTTCGTGACCAGCGCCGACTCCGCCTCCCTGGTCATGGGCTCGCTCACCAGCCGCGGCTCCCTGCACCCGCCCACCTGGCTGGTCGTCACCTGGGGCGTGCTGATGGCCGCCGTCGCCGCCGTCCTGCTCGTCGCCGGCGGCCTCAAATCCCTGCAGACCGCCACCATCCTCGTCGCCCTGCCCTTCGTCCTCGTCATGCTGCTGCTCTGCTGGGCCCTGGTGAAGGAACTCCGCGAGGACCCAGGCGCCGGCCCCGCCCGGCACCACGCCCTGCACGGTCTGCGCGACGCCGTCCGCGCCATGGTCGGCGACGCCATGACCGAACAGGACGCCGTACGCCATCCCCGGCTGCGCCGCGCCGCCGAATCCCGCAGCCGCGACCACGAGGACGGCCCCGGCGGGCCTGGCGGGCCTGGCGGGCCTGGCGGGCCTGACGGGCTTGGCGGGCCTGGCGGCTCCGGCGGTGGCTCCGGCGGCCCTGGGCAGGGCTGAACCCGGGGCCTCGGGAGAACCCCGGCCCGCGGGGGTTCACCCTTCGCCGGGCCCGACCGCCATGGGCCGTGGACGCCCCCTCCGGGCACCCGGAACGGCTCGGTAGGGTGGCGGCGTGACCACCACAGACGACTACGCCACCTACATCGCGAGCCTGCCCCGGGTGCTGGCCGGCGCCGCCGCGCTCTTCCGCGACGCCGACGGGCGGGTCCTGCTCGTGGAGCCCAACTACCGCGAAGGCTGGGCCCTTCCCGGCGGCACCATCGAATCCGACGCCGGTGAATCCCCGCGCGCCGCGGCCCGCCGCGAGACCGCCGAGGAGATCGGCCTCGACCTCCCGCTCGGCCGCCTGCTCGCCGTCGACTGGGTCCTCGGCACCGCCCGCCCGCCGCTCGTCGCGTACGTCTACGACGGCGGCGTACTCGACGAGACCCAGCTCGGCACCATCAAGCTCCAGGAAGAAGAGCTCCTCTCCTGGAAGCTCGTCGAGCCCGCCGAACTCGCCGCCCACCTCCCCGGATCGTTCGGCTTGCGCATCCAAGAGGCCTACCGCGTCCTGGAGTCGGGACAGGGCACCGCGGAACTGGAGAACGGCCGCCCGCCCCACGCCTGACCGGACGCGACAACGCGGTCACGCGGTAACACGGCGCCTACACCGAGCAGGACAGAATCAGACCATGATCACCATGTACGCCTGGCCCAGCACCGCCGACGGGCCCGACGCCCTGCCGATGGTCCACTTCACCACGGAAGAGCAGTCCGGCAGCGAAGTCACCCCCGACGGACAGCCCGTCTGGCTCTTCGACAGCGCCATCCGGGACGGCGGCTGGGCCCACTTCACCGACTACGACGGCTGGGCCCAGACCGCCCCCGGCTGGCTCGCCGAATACCGCCGGCACGACGACGTCCTGCTCGTCAGCGGCCCCGGCGCCTGCGAAGGCTGGTACCAGGGAACCATCGGCGCCCCCGCCGAATGGATCGCGGCCGCCGCCACCCAGCAGAGCATGGTCATCCTCGCCGCACCCGTCCCGCACCCCTCGATGTACGGCTACGCGGTCGAAATGGGCGTGGCCTTCGCGCTCCTCGTCCCGCTGGCGGTCGTCTAGCGCCCGGCGCCGATGCCGTCCAGCGCCGGCCAGAGGCTCCGCTGGAGGGTCCGCGCGCCCGCCTCGAAGGCCAGCAGCCGCTCCTTGCGGTCCACCCCGCCGCCGTACCCGGTCATGCTCCCGGACGCCCCGATCACCCGGTGGCAGGGCACGATGATGCCGATCGGGTTCTTCCCGTTGGCCAGCCCCACCGCCCGGGAGGCGTTCGGCTTCCCGAGCCGGCCGGCCAGCTCCCCGTACGACCAGGTCTCGCCGTACGGGATGCACACCAGCTGCGCCCATACGCTGCGCTGGAACTCGGTGCCTTCGAGGCGGACCGGCACGTCGAACTCGGTCAGCTCCCCGGCGAAGTACGCGGCAAGCTGCCGCACCACCTCCGGGAAGGGCTCCTCGGTGGCATCGACCCGCTCACCGAAGGACTCCTCCGGCGGCCGGTGCCGCTGCCCAGTCATGTACAGGCCACTGAGGACCCCTTCGGTGGCCACCAGGGTCAGCTGCCCGTAAGGGCTGTCGACCACGGCATGCTGCTTCATCCCCACCACGTCCCTCGTCTCGCTCTTCACAACGCCCGCTCTCCTCACAGCTCCACAACTCCACAACACTCACCACGAATCAGACGGGCAGCCGATTGATCGGATGGTCGTCCGTCGCCCACAGGTACTGCACGGCGTACGCCCGCCAGGGCCGCCAGCCCGCCGCCCGCACGGTCAGCGCCGCCGGCGAGGACGGCAGGCCCAGCCCGGCGGCCGCCCTCCGCACCCCCAGATCGGACGGAAGGAACGCATCCGGGTCACCCAGCGCCCGCATCGCGATCACCTCGGTGGTCCACGGCCCGAACCCGGGCAGCGCCGCGAGCTGCGCCCGCGCCGCCTCCCAGTCGCTGTCGATGCCCAGCGGCAGCGAACCGTCCGCCAGGGCTCCGACCAGCGTCGTCAGCGTCGCCCGCCGGGTGCGCGGCAGCGCCAGCGCCTCCGGATCCAGGCCGGCCAGCGCCTCCGACGAGGGGAACAGGTGTGTCAGACCCCCCTCCGGATCCGGATCCGCCACGGGCTCCCCGTACGCCGTGACCAGCCGGGCCGCATGCGTACGGGCCGCAGCCGTGGACACCTGCTGGCCGAGCACCGCCCGCACCGCGAACTCCGCCGCATCGACCGTACGCGGCACCCGGCGCCCGGGAGCCTTGTCCACCAGCGGCGCGAGCAGCGGATCCGAGCGCAGCTGCTCGTCCACGGCCTCAGGATCGGCATCCAGGTCCAGCATCCACCGGCACCGGCTGATCGCGATGGTCAGATCGCGCAGGTCAGTGAGGGCCAGCTGGCAGCCGATGTGATCCGGCTTCGGCGTCAACGCCACCACCCCCGTGCCGTACGGCAGCCGGAGCGTCCGGCGGTAGGCCCCGCCGCGCCACTCCTCCACCCCGGGCACGGCCGTCGCAGCCAGGTGCCCGAACAGGTTGTCCGGGTTGAGCGGGGCCCGGAACGGCAGGCGCAGCGACAGCGTGCCGGGCGTCTGCGACGCCGCGGCCCGCGTGCCGTTCGCCCGGGCCGCCCGCGTCCGCAGGTCGCCGGGGGCCAGCGCGAACACCTCGCGCACGGTCTCGTTGAACGTCCGGATGGACGAGAACCCGGCGGCGAACGCGATGTCGGCCATCGGCAGCGCCGAGGTCTCGATCAGCAGCCGGGCGGTCTGCGCGCGCTGCGCCCGCGCCAGGGCCAGCGGCCCGGCCCCGAGCTCCGCATTCAGCTGCCGCTCCACCTGGCGGGTCGAATACCCGAGACGGGCGGCCAGCCCGGGAACACCCTCCCGGTCGACGACCCCGTCCCGGATCAGCCGCATGGCCCGCGCCACGGCATCGGCCCGGGCGTTCCACTCGGGCGATCCGGGACTGGTGTCCGGCCGACACCGCTTGCAGGCCCGGTAGCCGGCCTGCTGACAGGCGGCCGCGCTGGGCAGAAACGTCATGTTCTCGACCTTGGGAGGAACTGCGGGGCAACTGGGCCGGCAGTAGATCCCGGTGGTCCGCACAGCCGTGAAGAACCACCCGTCGAACCGCGCGTCCTTCGACTGCACGGCCCTTACGCAACGCTCGGTGTCGGTGTGCATGGATCCAGCATCCGGGGTCGAAGGGGAAGCAGGCTGGCGGTTTTCCGACATCAAGCCTACGCGCCGGACGACGGACCCGGCCCCCTCCCCGCTGGCTGCAGGGGGCGCGGGGGTTTGGGGCGCGCGGCGCGGGCGGGCTTCTTTGCCCCCTTCTCGGGGCCGGGGCGGGGCGGGGGTGTGCCACCCGCCCTTGCGGGCTTCGCTTGGACGGAAGTCAGAGGCGGTCGGGGGTTTGGGGCGCGCGGCGCGGGCCTGGTTCTTTGCCCCCTGGTCGGGGCCGGGCCCGGGGCGGGGGTGTGCCACCCGCCCTTGCAGGCTTCGCCCGGACGGAAGTCAGAGGCTGGGTGGGGTTGGTGGGTTGCGGGGTTTTGCTTGGGCGGGGTCGGAGGGTGCCCGGGGGCTGCCCGTCAGTCCAGTGTCCGAGCGTGCCGGTCCGGGCCGTCAAGGGCG